>NZ_JBWKCY010000007.1:0-301822 GCF_056436245.1 Streptomyces sp. NPDC043812 | reverse complement strand
AACCCACCCCAACCACCCACCACGGCAATCACACTGATCCCGCCCACCAAAACAACCAGCAAACACCAGAAAAAGACCTAAATCACCGGTATTGGCCCTAGGCCGTCTCGTCATCGGCCGAGGAGGCCGACGTGGCCGACGTGGCCGACGTGGCCGACGTCGATGGCGGCTGATTCGCAGAGTCGTCGCGCTTGGATCCCTTGGAACCCAGCGTGCGGACTCGGGGAGACAACAAGGCTGCATCCGTTGCCAGGACGATCAGGATGGCGCATCCGGCGAGAGCGTTGCCGGTGCCGATGACGTCGGCGAGGGACCCAGCGGCCAGCAGGCCGAGCGGGGCGAAGGTCAGGGAGCCGAACCATTCGTAGGAGCTGACGCGGGAGAGGGCTTCCTCAGGGATCTCGCGCTGGATGGTGGTGGACCACAGCACGGCGAAGACGTCTCCGGCGACGCCGGCGCAGAACATCGCGGAGGCAACCAGCCAGACGGGAGCCGATACGGCGAGCAGGGCGATGGGCGCCGCGGCCGGGAATGTGGCGAGCACTGCCACGAGTACGGGACGCCGCACCTTCACGCGAGCAGCCAGGCCCGCCCCGGCGATGGTGCCCAACGCCTGCGCGGCCACGATGACCGACCAGGCCCGCGCGCCGCCCAGGTCCTGCTCGGCCGCCAAGGGCCCCAGGACGCCGACGTTCGCGTTGAGTG
Organism: Streptomyces sp. NPDC043812; assembly: GCF_056436245.1. Lineage (NCBI taxonomy): Bacteria > Bacillati > Actinomycetota > Actinomycetes > Kitasatosporales > Streptomycetaceae > Streptomyces > Streptomyces sp. NPDC043812. The sequence continues at coordinate 301,117 of NZ_JBWKCY010000007.1, read as the reverse complement.
CGGCGACCACGACGGCGTAGTGCTTCACGTTCGGCGTCTGTGAGTCGGCCCCCGCCGACAGGTGGGATGACGGTCAGGCGGGAGCCGTGGGACCGGTCCAGGTCAACCGGAGGTCTGACGCAAGACCAGGCAGACGAAGCCGAAGGTGTCCCGGTAGGCACGCAGCCATTCGGAGCGGCGGGTGGTGGCTGTCGAGAGAACTTCGGAACTGTCCGGATCATCGGGATGGTCCAGGGCCCATGAAGCCAGCGACCCCCAGCATGCCCACTCGTAGTCGTCCAGCTCGCGGCGGGTGCTGATGTGGCCGTGGACGGGCGTCCACCCGTCAGCGGTCACGCGATCCAGAGTGGTCGCCAGGTCGGTGAGGTCGCCGAGCATGTCCACGGCTTCCTGGGAAGGCTCGTTCTCCCAGAATCCCTCACCGACCAGGACCCGTCCGCCAGGAGCCAGGTGCTTGCCTGCCGCCGCGAGAGTGGGGAGCAGGCCCCCGAAGGCGTGGGCGGCGCCGACGCTGAGCACCAGGTCGAACGGCGCCGCGGAGGCGAAGTCGGCAGCTGCCTGGTGGTGGAGAACCAGGCGTTCCTGGACGCCCAGGCTGCTCGCGGCCTCGCGGGCATGTGCCAGCGCGTCTTCAGAGATGTCGACGCCCTCGGCACGCAACCGAGGGCTGGTGGCAAGGGCGCGGAGGAGCCACTCCCCTCCCCCGCAGCCGAGATCGAGCACACGCGCGTCCGGTTGGGAGATCCCGCGCTCGAGCAGTTCACGCACCGATTCGTCGTCGAGGGGCGACTTGATCGGATGATCGGCATGAGCGATCGTGGACATCTGTTCACGGTTCATCGGCGCAGCCTGGCACCGCCGGAAGACCGCACGCACCTCCATTTCCTCGGTGAACTGCACGCCACCCACGCTCATGTCCCGCTCCTCGCTGCCGATCAGCCGTTCCTCGCCGTGACGGAGCCTCAGCCCCCGGCAGGTGCGTCTGCGGCACGAGCATCACACCCGGCCCCGCCCCGGCCCGTCCTGCGGCGGTGCGTTTCGCTCGTGGATACGTACTGGCACGTGGCGCTCAAGCAGATGGACGTCGTGGGGTCGCCGGCGGTCTTGTGCCTGTCGCTGGAACCCATCGACCTGAGCGGCACGAACGCCAAGAGCGGCTGACCCTACGGATCTGCCCGGGCCAGAGGCCACTCCGTTGCTACTGGGACCCCTCGAGAAACGAACACAGCCAAGTGCCGATGCTCGAACGTCTGGCGCCGGGGAAGTTGACGCTGCCGATGGGGAAATACGTGACCGTCGACACGCTCACCCGGGCCAACTAGTGCCGCATCAGGCAGCGTTTGCCTTGTCGACCACGGTTGCGCACAGACGGCACCGTGGCGTCACAGTGCCCGCCGCATGCAGACCCGCGGCCACCGATCCAGACCATGTGACGCTTCACGCTCGCGGATCTTCCGCAGACCGGGAGCAAGCCTGGTGTCGTCGATGAGCTGAAAACCGCAGCGCGCGTAGTAGGGGGCGTTCCAGGGGACCTGGGTGAACGTAGTGAGAGTCAGGGCGGCTACACCCTCGCTCGTAGCGTGGCCGGCCAGATGGTTCAGCAGCAACCGGCCGACACCGCGACGCGCGCTGTCCGGGTGCACCGAGACCTGCTCGACATGGAAGTTGCCGTCAACGAGGTCGGCGATCAGGTAGGCGACCGGGGTGTCGGCGTCGTCAGCCACGACCCAGGCCAGCCCGGCGTGGTGATAGCGGGCGAGGACATCGAGCGAGAGCGGCTCATCCTCGGCGATCTCCGGCATACCGATGTCTCGGAAGCACTGCCCGGCGGCCCTTTCGATGTCCTGGAGGACGGGCAGTTCCTCCAGGCGGACGGCTCGGATGTGCATGTAGGCATTCTCCACAGCACGCCCGGTGGCGCCCACCGATTAAACGCACTCACCCGGCCAACTCAAACGCTCAGTCACACCTGGTCCTGACCCCCTGCTCCAACCAGGCGGACAAACCGCCGAGCAGCGCCCGGCCCAAGCCCGGCCAGGAAGCGTCCACCGGCTGGAACAGGTCCTAGCCGGGGTTCAGTTGCGATGTCCCACTCGTTTGCCGAAGCTCCGGCCGTCAGAGGGCGAGGGATTCACGGTCTGTCCCTGCATCGTTCCTGTGACGACCTCGATGTAGGCGCGGGCGACTTCGCTTGCCGGGGTGCCTCCCTCGTTGTGCATACCGAGCTTTTCGAGCGTCTCCTTGACCCACCCTGCGCTGACGACGTTCACTCTCAGCCCACGGGGCATCTCGATGGCCGCTGCCCGGACGAATGCCTCCAGTCCGGCGTTGACCAGAACACCGAACGAGCCACCTGGCGTGGGCTGCTGAAAGGTCCCGCTGGTGAGTGTGATGGACATGCCGTCCCGCACGTGGTCCAGCGCCCGGCGCAGTAGCCCTACCTGCCCCAGCAGTTTGCCTTGCAGACCGACAGTGAACTCGTCGTCGGATGGGGAGTTGAGTGGCGTCAGCCGACCGCCGGCCGCGCAGCAGATGACCGCGTCCACCGCGCCGAGGGTGTTGAAGAGGGCGTCGATCGAGGCCGGCGTCTCGAGGTCGACCCGTGTGCTGCCGTTGCGTGAGGCCCGTATCACCTCATGCTCGTTCGCCAGCGCGTCTGCAACCGCACGGCCGATGGTGCCTGTCGCTCCGATCACAATGATCTTCATGCTGCTTCCTTCTGTCGTCGTGCCAGGCGTGCCGGAAGGTGTGCCAGCGGGAAATTGGCCCAGACGTAGTTGTCCATCTGATGCTGGTCACCACTGAGGTTGACCACGCGATCAACTCGGCCGTCGGCGTCGAAGTGCCATACCAGCGCCCACATCGTGTCGACTTGGCCTACGCCCCGGGTCGTCCAGCCGTGGTGGATGTCGACGACATAGTTACCGCTGCTGCCGAGAAACACCGGTTCGGCCTGGAAGCCCGCCTTGCCGAGCTGGTCGAAGAAACTGACCACCTCGGCGAGTCCAGATCCGGCATCTGGAAACCCAGCTGGGGGTGGTGCTGTTCGTCCGTTCCCGCGCCGGGATGGCCCCCACCGAGGCGGGTGAGGCTCTGGCCGCCCACGCCGCCGGCGTGCTGACCGCTTGGGAGTGTGCGCTGCGCGTCACCCGGGGCGCCACGACCCGGGTGACGCGCACGCTGCGGGTCGGCTTCGTGGCCAGCGCGGCCAATGAGCGCACCCAGCTGATCATCGCCGACTTCGCCCGGCGCCTGCCCGGCTGGCGGGTCCAGATTCGGCAGACCGAATGGACCGACCCCACCGCCGGGCTGGCCACCGGCGAGGTCGACGTGGCGCTGCTGCGTCTGCCGGTGCCCGCGCAGAGCGACTTCAACGTCCAAGTGCTGCTGACCGAGCCACGCTGGATCGCCCTGCCTGCCGGGCATCCCCTCGCAGGGGAGAACCGGATCCGGTTCCAGGATCTGTATGACGAACCGTTCGTGGCGACTCCCGCCGAGTCGGGGGCGTGGCGCCACTACTGGCTCGCGGCCGATGAGCGCGCGGGTCACCCGGTGCGTATCGGCGCAGTCGCGCACCATCCCGATGAATGGCTCAACGCGATCGCCCACGGCCAGGGCATCAGCCTCACCCCCGAGGCGACCGCGCGCTTCTACCAGCGTCCGGACGTCGTCTACCGGCCCGTGACGGGCGTAAGCCCCAGCCGGATCGGTGTCGCCTGGCCCCGGACCCAAGTCGTCGACGACGCCGTCGGCGCTTTCATCCTCAGTTGCCGTGCCGTCTGCAGCGACGCCGGCCTTGCAGGTAATGACCTGGCCATGGACAGCTGACCACGAGCAAGCCGACAGGCTCCGGCGCGGACGAGGGTGACGAGGTGGGGTGCGTTCACGGCCGGCCCGCCAGCGCGCGTGGGCGGATTCCACGAGCTTGCGTTCACGCGAGCCAGGACCGACGAGATTCCGCTGGACGTGGACGACCTGCGCTCGTGCTTCAGCTACTGCGGGGGTCCGGCTGGATGGTGAGGAGCTTCCGAGCCGAATTGTCGTTCATCGCAAACTGCATGCGTCCCCTGCGGCGGATGTAAACTCCCCGGCCCTCGTCACTGGCCCACCCTTCCGTCGATGCCCTCGCGCAACAGGTCCGCGTGCCCGCAGTGACGGGCATACTCGTCGATCCTGTGCACCATCAGTTCCCGAACTGCGATCTTGTCCTTCCCCACGCGCTCGCCCAGGTCCGGGTGCTCGGCCAGCGCGACGTCGGTCGCGGCCTGCTCACGCTCCAGATCGGAGAACGCCGCATCGACCACGGCCTGCTCGGCGACCGCTCCGTGGAAGTCCGCGTCCTTCTCGCCGTACAGCTTCGGCAGCGGGTCATCGTCGCTGATCCAGTTGCGCCAGTCCCGTTCCACCTCGACGAGGTGCCGAAGCAGGCCGAGCAGCGACATCGTCGACGGCGGAACCGACCGACGCGCCAGTTGCTCCGCATCCAGGCCCTCGCACTTCATCCGCAGGGTCATGCGGTAGTTCGTCAGGAAGTCCAGCAGCGTCGCAAGTTCGCCGTCCGGACCGACTCCTTCACTGTCGCGGGGGTCGTCGTCCGGGTCAGCCCACATGTCGGGGTAGACGGTTGCCCGGGTCCATCGTGCTGGTTGGTCACTCATGCGTTCCATGCTCGGCCGTGAGGCCAAAGCTCGCCAATGAGTTTTGGTCCGGAGGAACGGGTGTGCGCGGTCGTTCCAGCCGTCGCTGAGCGCGCGGATCTTGGCATGGGTTCGCGGACGGACCGGAAGGTGCCGCGGCGGATGGCTTGTGTGCTCGATCAGCGAGCCCGGTGCCAGGGCATGCACCCCCCGGTGACCTGGCCGGTGTCGATGTCCAGGGCGGCGGACAGGGTCGAGGTGCCGTGCCGGACGTCGTCGTGGGAGCCGGCTCGGCCCGCCACTGCCGGCCCCTGTACTCCCGCCCGTGCCTTGACCACCGTCGCATCCGAGATGCCCAGATGCCTGGCGAGCAGCGTTCTACGCGCGTAACCCGCGTGGCGATTGTGCGCTGCCTGGCGTCCAGTCGCGAGGCGGACGTCCCCCGGGGTCGCGTCGGCGCACGCGCATGCGGCGGTGGGCCCAGATATGTCGTCCCCCTGGCGCCGACCGTGGGGATGCGGTGCGCTTTCCTGCCCGCCGCACACGAGGGCGCCGGCCGGAGGCAGACGGGACCTGAAGCCGACCGGCCCCGCTGTCCGAGCTGCCCCTGGGGGCGCGTGCCTCGGCGAATCCTCTGCGGGGCACCCGCGTCCCCGCGCGGGTAGTCTCAGAAGAGGAGCGTCATCCCCAGTCCACGCTCGACATCCGAGCCGAGCGACTCCCTGCCGGTATTCCGTCTCCCGGGATCCAGGTGGTCGGAATGAACCCTTCGATGGACGACCGCCGAGCCCTGGCGGAGATCGAACGTTGCCTCGTCCGGGACGATCCGGAACTCGTCTCGCGCATGGGCGCGCTGAACGAGAAGTTCGACGAGGTCAGAAGTGACACGCCGATCGAGCGGCGCCGGTGGGACTGGCGGTGGGTGGTCGCGCTCGTCGTCGCCGTCGTGGTCGTCGTCGCGATGATCCTCACCGCCGTGTTCGCGGCGCCACGCGCGGCGGAAGACAGCGAGCAGCTGCCGATCGGGCAGGCTGCGTCCGTGTACGCGCGGTGAAGCCGTCCGCGTCGGATGCGGTGCAGATCTCCGCTGGTCGATGATGTCGATCGCTCCGGTGCCGGCGGCCCGCCCAGGTGCCTCTTCTACGTGAGCACCGAAGCGGATGGACTGGGTCGACTTCCGTGCCGGAGATGAGTAGTTCCGCATGGTTGCCTTGCTCGTCATGCGGCTTCGCGCCGGTGGTCGTCGGGTGCGTCGCCCGGCCCAACGGCGGTCTCGCGCGGTAGGTGGGTGTCCAGGTGCGCAGGCGGTGGCCGAAGAGGCGTTCGTAACCCCGGGCGCCCTGCTGGATGTGACACTCGTAGTGCCGGTGGATGGGGCGGGGCAGTGGCTCTGACCGGGCAAGGTCGGATCCGAGGTTCCCTCGGAACCGCGTTGGAGAACTCGCTGGTCCTGTGCCGGGTGGTCTGTCATGGTGCTCGCGTGCCAGATGACTCGACGATGCCGCCACCTATGCCGGACTCGAAGTGGTCGGCTGGATCGTTGCGTATCACGAGTCGGACGATCAGCGCGGACGAGATCTCAGAGGCGTTGGGGATCGATCCACACGACAAGTTCGAGCAGGGCAGTCTGGCCATCCCATGCAATCCGGAGAGCTTCCGGCGAGAGTCCGGCGTGTGGATCCGCAGAAGCGGCCTGGGCAGTGACCGCTGGCCTGAAGAGCACGCTGCGGCGCTGATCATGCTGCTGGAGGGACGCCACGAGGCACTGGGTCGACTGGCCGCCGATTGCGAGGTGGAGTTGCTCCTCGGCTTCGGCAGCGAGAACGGTCAAGGTGGGTGCGTTCTGCCCGCCGGCCTGTTGAGGGAGATCGGCCTGCTTGAGATCGATGTGGTGTTGGACCTGTATCCGCCGACGCTCGACGACGTGTCTTCCACAGCGGAATGAACGCCTCGGGTGGCCCCACCATTGTGGCCCGTAACGCCGCCTGCCGGTGTTCACCGCTGTCTCCTGCCCGGTGTGCAACACCATCGCCGCGGAGTCGCAGCGACGATCAACGAGACGGACAGCACCTTCGTGCTGGGCTTCGTGCCGACGCCGGCGCGGCCCGAGATCGACGTACTCGACGGGCTGATGACCGCGATCACCCAAGACCGGTGTCCGAGACGCCACCGGCTGGGAGTGGAAGCCCGGGCATCCGGCAGCAGGTGCAGCGGACCGCCGAGCTCAGAGCCCGGTGACTTTGGCGCTCGTCCAAAGCTCGTAGACCAGGGTGACCGTGCGGCAGCTGCCGGGCGGCAGGGTGACGTCCCAGCGGGCGATGCCTTCGGCGTCGACCACGTCGGGCGCCGGGGAGCAGGATGCCTTGTCCAGGCGTGTCTCCACCGCCGATACCTCGGAGACCGGGATCCGCTCCCGAAGGACCACCACCCGGTTGTCGTGCTCCCCGGGGGCAGAGAACCGGGACAGGTGCAGCCGGACCGTGCGGGTGACCACGGTCCGCTGGGTGATGCCGGCGGAGTCGCGGGACTCCTCGGCGTGCCGGACCACCCGGTAGTCGTCGCTGCTGCCGAAGGCGAGCTCGACCGCGGCGCCGGGGGCGGTGAAGTCCAGCGTGCCGCGGCCGCTGTATCCGCTGCCGCGGACCAGGTCCACGGGCCCGGCGAGCAGCGCATGGCCGCTCAGGTTGTCGAACCCCACCACCTGGGTGACCAGGGGGGACAGCTCCGGTGAGCAGGCGTACTCGCTGCGGGCGGCCGCGGTGAAGGCGGAGAGCAGCACTCGGTGGGCACGGCCGTCACCGTGTACGGAGGCCGGCCCGGGGGATCTCAACACCCGCGCCTCGCCGCCGTCGTCCACCCCCGGCAGGCCGAGCACCGGGGCCGGGCCGAGGGTCCCGATCTCCTCCTCGCGCAGTTCGACGTCGACCGTGCGGCGCTCCGCGACGGAGCGGTCCCTGAGCGTCAGCCTGTCCTCGCCCAGCCGCGGGGGATCAGTGGCCAGCGCCGAGCGGGCCGTCGACAACGTCAGCCGTACGTCCGACCAGTCCTCGCCGGTGCGCTGCCAGACCATCGCGTCGGTCTCCAGCGTCAGGGAGTCCCCGTCGAGCACGGCCCGGTACGCGGGCCGCCACAGCGCACACGGGGTGAGATGGCTCAGGCGCAGCCCGACCGGCCCGGCGACCGCGGTTTCCACGGTCAGTTCGACATGGCCGACCAGCTCGGCGGGCTCCTCCTCGGAGAGGTGCATGGTCCGCTGGGCTTCCCCGAGTTCGGCGGCGAGCGTGGCCAGCCGGGCCTCCACGACGCGGAGTTGCTCGCTGTACGAGTCGCGGTCGTCGTCCACCCGGTCCAGTTCGCGGGCCCAGCGGGGCCCTTCGGTCTCCCCGGAGCCGGCGCCTTCGCCGACCTCCCGCAGCAGATCGGCGGCGAGGCGGCCGAGCAGGTCGAGGCGGGCATGCAGCCGGTCGCGTCGCTGCCCCAGGGCGAGCAGCTCCTCTTCGAGGGTGTGCACGCGGTGGCGCAGGGCTGAGTCGTGGTCGGTGGGGGGCAGCGGCCCGCGCGGCGTCCAGCTGCGGACCATGCGCACGTCGAGCACGGTCGCCGGGTGATCGGCGGTCAGCTCGGCGTGGAGGGTGCGGTCGACCGCCAGCGCACTGACCGGCCCGAGACGCAGCCGCTGGACCCCGGCTTCCAGGTCGAGCACGGTGGCGCGCTCGATGTGGGCGCGATCCTCCAGGCAGGTGACGGCGGTGACGGGGAGGGCGATCGGCTTCGGGGCCGTGGACATGCGTGTGTCAGCTCCTGCGGTTGCCGTCGACCAGTGCCTTGCCGGCCGGGATGCGGATCTCGTAGCCGCCGTCGAGTGCGGTGGTGCCGCCGGCGGGCAGATCGACCCGCCAGACGCGGGTGCCCGGGGCATGGTGTTCGGGCCCGGCGCCGTCCTCGGGTGCCGTCCAGTCGGCCCGTTCCACGATCCGGACATCCGGTTCGGAGGTGACGGGTACCCGCTCGTGGACGTCGACGGTGATGGGCCTCGCGAGCTGGTTGGCCAGCTCCACGTGGACGCGGTGGTCGAGCACGGTGGTGTTGTTGCGCAGGCCCGAGGTCGACTCGTGCAGGTTCGTACGGCGGGTGACCCGGACACCCTCGGCCGGTCCGAGCCCCACCCGGCGGACAGCGCCGGGGGCGAGCGTGGGCAGTGCGGCGGTCAGCAGGAAGTCGTCGTCGACGGTGACCTCCACCGGGCCGGCGAGCAGAGCCTGGTCGGTGGCGTTGGAGAGCACCAACGTCGCGTACACGGTCTGCTCCACGGACGGCACGCAGAGGTATTCGGTGCGCAGCCCGACCGGGATCTCTCCGACGGTGACGGCGTGCCAGGTGCCATCCGACGGAATGTCGGCGCGGGCGGTGGCATCGAAACGGTGGTCGAAGGAACCCGCCGACTCGCGGGGCCGCACGGCGTGGCCGGGCAGCGGCAGCGCGGCCACCGATTCGGCGCGGCGGCGGTACTCGGCCGCCACCGGGTCGAAGGGAGAGTCGGGAAACAGCCGGCCTCTGCGACCGCCCTGTTCGTCGGGGCCGCACAGGACGAGGGCGGCGTAGTCGAGCTCGGCGCCGCTCGGCTGCGGCGGACCGGCCACCGGTGCCGGAGGCGGTGGCGGCGGCGCAGCCCCGCCAGGAGCCGCGGGGGCCATGGCTGCGGGGGCCGCAAATGCCCTGCCGCCGGAGCGCGGCCTGGCGTCCGGTCGCGATGCGACCGGCTGCGCGAGGGCGGGCATCCCGCCGCCGAAGACGTCCAGGGAGGTGCCGTCTGCGCCGCCGGGCACTGGGAACGCGGCGGGAGGCCCGCCGTAGCCCTGCGGTGCGGGCGGCGGGGGCGGTGGCGGAACGGGACCGGGCGCGAAGCCGCCCGCGGCAGCCACGGGCGCGGGGCCGGCCCCAACTGCCGCGGGTGCGGCGGTCGTCTCGGGGCGAGGGCCTTCCGCGTCATACCCGGCGAACAGGTCGGCGAGCCCTGCCGGGGGCTCGCGCCAGCCGGCAGGCACGGGGGCGGGCTGACGGCGTCCGATCCGGATCGAGCGGAGCCTCGGCAGGTCGGTGCCGCGCCGCAGGTCGGCGGTGGCCAGGGCGATGCACACGCCGGTCCAGTCCTCGCCGGTGCGCTGGGCGACCGAGGCGCGCAGCACCAGGCGGCCGCTGTGGTCGCCCTGACGGTGGGTCAGGCGGTAGGTCGGCACCCAGACGGCGCCCGGCACCCCGTACTCCAGCTCCACCTCCACCTCCGCGTCACTGGTTCCGTCGAGGGCCAGGACCGCCGAAACCGTGGTCTTCACGTGAGCCGACGGTGCGTCGGTGGAGGCGCGGGCGAGCCTGTCCGCGGCGATGGTGAGCTCGTGCTCGACGCGACGCAGCGCCTCCTCCAGTTCGACGAGGCGGGTGTGCAGTCCCGTCAGCCGCTCGTCGACGAAGTCGGCGAGTTCCAGCCACGCGTCGACCGGGGTGCGGCGGTGCGGGTCCTCGCGCCTGCGGGCCGGCGGGACCGGGTGCAGAGCCCTGACCTCTTCGATCAGGCTCAGCCGGCGGTCCCGGCGTTGCTGCGCCGCCGCGTACTCGTCGAGCAGCCGCTCGACCTCGCGCTGCAACTCGTCGGGCGTGCCGGTAGCGAGAGGCTCTGCCTCGACCTCCACCCGGGCCTCGGTGACGCGCACCCCGGGGGCGCGCAGAATACGGGCACGCAGCGAGCCCGGGTCGAGCGAGCGGGGCAGTCCCGTCACCCGCACCCGGCCGTCCGGCGGCACGATGCCCCGTGCCAGGCGGCGGCAGACCGCGCCCTGCGCGTACACCACGACCGAATCGAGGGTTGACACCCACCTCGGTGCTGTCTCTGTCGTCATGTGCTCCGCCCCCGGCCCCGTTTGTGCTGAGCGAAGCCTACGCCGGGGCGGTCCGCTGCACAGCGCCGCGGTGTCCTCGACCCGCTCCGCCGGGTGGGTCGAGGACACCGGGGAGGAGGCCGGCGTGCCCGTCGGCGGCCCGGGCCTCGCACCCAGGCGAAGGACGCAGCGTCGCCCAGGGGACTGCCTCTGCTGTCCCAGGCCGATCTCGACGGAGCCGCCGAGCTGGTGGAAGTGTCGTCGACCACGCTCTCTGGAGGAGTGCATGTGGCTGACGCCTGCTCTTCGGATCAGGTCAGGGCTTCGTCCCGCGGGGCACGACCATCTCTGTCAGCCGGGCGGCACCCGGTTCGAGGGCCGACCATGGGCCGGGGACGCGCAGCACGGCGATGGCGGACGTGGGGAACTTCGTACGTGTCTGCTCCAACGCGTGGCCGTCCGCCTGACCGGCAAGCAGCAGAACCAGCTCCTGCAGGCCGGGATTGTGTCCGATCAGCATCAGCGTCCGTACGTGCGCGGGGACTTCCCGTGCCACGGCGAGCAACTCCGGGGCGCTCGCCCCGTAGAGGCGTGCGTCGTGGATCAACTGCGCGTCGGTCTCCAGCTCTGCGGAGGCGAGCTCCCACGTCTGGCGGGCACGGCGTGCGGTGGAGCACACGACGAGGTCGGGAACGCAGTCGGCCTCGCGCAGTCGGCGGCCTGCGGCCGGGGCGTCGCGCCGGCCACGCGGGGCAAGTGGTCGTTCGTGGTCTGCCACGTCGTCGGGCCAGGCGGACTTGGCGTGCCGCAGCATGACCAGGCGCCGGGAGTCGGCCGCTGTCATGGCGTCTCCGGCCGCTGGTGACCGACCTCGCTCACGAGGTCCAGTCCGAGGACGCGGTCGAGATGGGCGAAGGTCTCGAACTTGGCGCCCGCCGGCACGTCCGCGTCCCTTTCCACGCTGCGCAGCATGTCCAGCACGGCAGGGACGTCCAGATCGTCGGCGAGTGCGGCATGAGCCTGTCCCAGCAAGGCGGCGGGGATCGGCTTGGACGGCTCCTGCGCCCAGGAGGACACCTTGCGCCGCCACTGCCGCAGTGCTTGCTGCGCCTCGGCGAGCGCGGTGGGGGTGACCGTGACCGGCGTGCGGTACGGGTGGCCGAGGAGCAGCATCCTCACGGCGAGCGGTTCGGCCGGCTCAGGAGCGCTCTCGTCCGTCGGACCTGGGGCGCCCTCGTTCGGGGGCGCCGCGGTGACCCGGCCCACGTCAATGCGGACACCGTCGACGGCGTCTGCGGGAGTTCCGGGAGCGAGCACGTGGACAGAGGACGGAACACCGAGCGTCCCGGTCGGTTCGTGGGCACCGACGGTGGCGGGCGGGTGGACGCCGAGGGAGGCCATGGCACGGTCGAGCGCCTCGACCTGCTCCTGCGGCAGGTCCGGTCTCGTGAGGGCCGTGAGTGTCTGCAGTCCGTGCAGCTCCGCGGTCCGCGCCAGTACGTCGCCGACGAGCGGTGCACGCAGGTCCGTCGGACCGATGTGGGTGGGGACGACCGGCAGGTGAACGCAGATGTGCAGCAGGTGGCGATGCCCGGGGGGAATCTCCACGGGGATGTCGGTGCGGGTGTCGGCGATACGCAGCATGCTGCGGAGGTTAGTCGTGGAAACCTCCGGTCTCCGGTAAGGGCGGCGCGGTACGCGGGTCCGGTCGGCGAGCCCCTGCCCTCACGCGCGGTACGCGCGTCCGGTCGGCGAGCCCTTGCCCGCATACGCCTGTCTCCCGCCATCGGCCGATCGCGACGACCGTGCCGAGGAGCTCCGCCGGGTTCGGCCGTCACGGCCTCCGGGGGCACACGGGAGACGGGCGCTGACGCAGCGACCAGTACCGGACCACGCACGAGTTCATCAAGCGTCTGCACGGTCGCTTTCGCGCCGAGGACATCAGCATTCCCGCTCCGACGCGGACGATTGCGCGGCAGGGAGAGTCGCCGATCCCCCACCAGCGCTCCGCCCAGGACCCGCTGAGTGCGGCAGTCCTCAACGACTCCGGGGCAAGGCGTCCGGAGTGCAGCGCCGGATCCTGTGATCGTGGCGCACGCGTGGCGACAGCCGGCCGTGCCGCCTGCGTCGCCCAGTTGTCCGTGCCGTGCCCTCCGTCGGGGAATTCGTTCGCCGGCCCGGACCGTCAGGAACGGGTCAGCCCCCGAAGGGCGTTCCGGGCAGCCCCTCGCCCGCGTCCGGCACCACCAGGAGCGAGCCCGACAGCGGGTGCGGCCGGGTCAGGCCGGTGCGAGCGGTGCTGATGTAGAGGTCGCGCAGCCCGGCACCGCCGAAGGCGCAGGCAGTGGCGCGGCTGACCGGGAGGGCGAGGGTGCGGTCGAGGTCGCCGTCCGGCGTGTAACGGCGCAGTTGGGCGCCGTCCCACAAAGCGACCCACACACAGCCGTCGGCATCGACGGTCAGGCCGTCCGGGAAGCCGGCTCCTTCCTCGATGATCGCCAAGGGGCGCCGGTCGACCGGGAGTTGGCCGTCCATCCGGCAGACGTCGATGCGGCGGGTGGGGCTGTCGATGTAGTAGACGAGGCTCCCGTCGGGACTCCAGCCCGTTCCGTTGCTGACGGACACGGTGGGGAAGAGCTCGGTGGCGGTGCCGTCGGGGGTGATGCGGGACAGGTTGCCGCCGCCGGTCTGCTCGTCGTAGCGCATGGTGCCGGCCCAGAGGGAGCCGTCGGGCGCGACGGCCGCGTCGTTGCCGCGGCGGCCGGGTACGGGGGCGCGCACGAGCCAGGAGAACGCGCCGTCCGCGTCGTACAGTGCGACGCCGTCGCGGAGGTTGACGACAAGGCCGCCGTCCTCGCGTGGCTTGGCCGCGCCGACGTGCTGTTCGGCGGCCAGCACCGTCCGGCGGCCGCTGCCCGGCTCATAGGTGTGGATACGGGATCCCAGGATGTCCACCCAGATCAGCCGCCCGGTCGCCGGGTCCCAGGTGGTGCCCTCACCCAGCGCGGCCGACTCCCTGACCGCGACCTCGACGGCCGTCACCGCGCGACGCCGCGGTGGCCGAGGCTCACGGAGAGGTCGCCCGCGCCCTTGGCGGCCAGCTCGGCGAGTTCGGCCTCGCGCTCCTCGGACCAGCGGATCATGGGGACGGAGATGGACAGGGCGGCCACGACGCGGCCCGAGCTGTCGCGCACGGGAGCGGCAACGCAGCTGACGTCCGGATTCGACTCGCGGTGTTCGGTGGCGATGCCGCGCTCGCGGATCTCGGTGAGGGCGGCGCGCAGTTCGTCGGGGTCGGTGATGCTGTTGTGGGTCATCGCGGCCAGTTCGCCCTCCTCTTCGATGCGGAGGTCCAGCTCGGCGGCCGGGAGCGCGGCGAGGAGCATCTTGCCGACCGAGGTGCAGTGCGCGGGGAGCCTGCGTCCCGCGGCCGAGACCATGCGGACCGCGTGGGTCGAGTCGACCTTGGCGATGTAGATGACGTCAAGGTCTTCGAGGATCGCGACATGGACCGTCTCGTCGCATGTTTCGGCGACCTCACGGGCCACCCGCTGTCCCTCGGCGGCGAGGTCGAGCTGTTCCGCGTAGCGGCTGCCGAGCTGGTACGCGCGCACCCCGAGGCGGTAGCGGCCGGGCTGTTCGGACATGGCCACCAGGTAGGAGCGGGCGGCGAGCGTGGTGACCAGCTCGTGCACTGTGGTGCGCGGGAGTTGGAGCTTGCGGGTGATGTCCGGCGTGGAGAGCGTTCCGTCCCCCTCCAGGAACAGTTCGAGTATGTCCAGCGCCCTGGTCACCGCGGGGACAAGACGTCCCATGGCCCTCACCCACCCTGTTCGAAATTCCGACCATTGGCCGATATGACGAACACAGGCTAGTCACAGCTCTGTTCACGGGGCAATGGTTCTGCAGAAACGACTGCTGTGCACCCCATTGACACCGCCCGGAGGGCCTGAATACGGTCGCGCCAACATTTCGAACGCATGACGAAATCTCGAACGACCGGACCCAGACCTAGGGGCAACTGCCGTGCGCATCACGGGAATCAGTACTCATGTCGTCGGGACCCCCTGGCGCAATCTCACCTACGTCCTCGTCCACACCGACGAGGGCCTCACCGGCGTCGGCGAGACCCGCATGCTCGGTCGCACCGACGCACTGCTCGGCTATCTCCGCGAGGCGGAGGCGAACCACATCGCCGGTTCCGACCCGTTCGCCGTGGAAGATCTCGTACGTCGCATGAAGTACGGCGACTTCGGGCGGGCCGGCGAGATCGTCATGTCCGGCATCGCGGTCGTCGAGATGGCCTGCTGGGACATCAAGGGCAAGGCGCTCGGCGTGCCGGTGTGGCAACTGCTCGGCGGCAAGGTGACCGAGAAGGTCAAGGCGTACGCGAACGGCTGGTACACGACCGAGCGCACCCCGGAGGCGTACCACAAGGCGGCCCAGGAGGTCGTGGCGCGCGGCTACCGTGCCCTGAAGATCGACCCGTTCGGGACCGGGCACCTCGAGCTCGGTGCCGAGGAGACCCGGTACGCCGTGTCGCTGATCGAGGCGGTACGCGACGCCATCGGGCCGGACAGCGAGCTGATGCTCGAGATGCACGGGCGGTTCAGTCCCTCGACCGCGGTGCGGCTCGCCCGCGAGCTGGCGCCCTTCAAGCCCGCCTGGCTGGAGGAACCGGTGCCGCCGGAAAACCTCAAAGCCCTGGAGAAGGTCGCGGGGAAGGTGGACATCCCGGTCGCTACCGGTGAACGGATCCATGACCGGATCGAGTTCCGGGAGCTCTTCGAGTCGCAGGCCGCCGACATCATCCAGCCGGACCTCGGACACATCGGCGGCATTCTGGAGACCCGTAAGCTGGCGGCGACCGCCGAGACGCACTACATGCTCGTCGCCCCGCACAACGTCGGCGGCTCGGTGCTCACTGCCGCCTCGCTCCAACTGGCCGCCTGCACCCCGAACTTCAAAGTCCTCGAGCACTTCAACGACTTCGCGGACGCGGAGATCAAGAAGGTGGTCAGGGGCGCGCCCCAGGTCGACCCGGAGACCGGCTGCTTCGACGTTTCGCATGCCCCCGGGCTCGGTGTCGAGCTGGATGTGGACGCCGCGGCCGAGTTCCCGCAGCAGAAGGCCCACTTCGACCTGTGGGCCGAGGGCTGGGAGCAGAGGGCGCCCAGGTGAGTCACGCCCCGAGCGAAGCGAGCCGCCTCCCCGGCGGGGACGACCGCTCCCCCGGCGGGGTCAGCCGTTCCCTGGTCATCGAACGGCCGGGCGTCCACCGCCTGGTGCACGGCGATGTGCCGGAGCCGGGACCCGGCGAGGTCCTGGTGCGGATCGCCGCCGCGGGGATCTGCCTGAGCGACCGCGAGGTCTACGACGGGCATCGCGACGCCGCCTATGTCAGCTATCCCGTGATCCCCGGCCACGAGTGGTCCGGGACCGTCGAGGCGGTCGGCGAGGGTGTCGACCCCGTGCTCGTCGGCCGAAAGACGGTGGCCGAGGGTTTCCGGGCCTGCGGGGTCTGCGAGCGCTGCCGGTGCGGCGAGACGAGCCTGTGCACAGGCGGGTACGCCGAGACCGGGTTCACCGAGCCGGGCGCGTTCGCCGACCGGCTGACCGTGCCCGCACGGCTGCTGCACCCGCTCGACGACGACGCCGACCTGCGGGCCGCCGCCCTCCTCGAGCCGGCCGCGGTGATCGCCGCGGCAGTGCGGGCCGGGCGCCCCAGCCCCGGCGAGCGGATCGCCGTCGTCGGTGCGGGCACCCTCGGGCTGCTCGCGGTCCAGCTGCTTGCCGCCCGCTCGCCCGCCGCGCTGACCGTGATCGACCCGCGGGCCGAACGCGGCGAGCAGGCGCGGCGGTTCGGAGCGAGCGAAAGCCTGTCCCCGGGTGCTGCCGAGGCCGGGGCGCGGGGCCGCTTCGACCTGGTCGTCGAGACCGCGGGGGCGCCCACCACCGCCGCCTCGTCCTGCCTCCTCGCGCGCCGGGGCGGCAGGGTGGTGCTCACCGGGATGTTCACACCGGGAGCCACCGGCATCGACCCGGTGCACCTCTCACTGAGCCAGTTGGAGATCCGCAGCGTCTTCGGCGCATCCTCGTCCGCCTGGTCGGACGCGGTGCGGGCCTTCGGCCTCGGACTGCTCGATCCCGCACCTCTGATCACCCACGAGTTCCCGCTGGAGCGGTTCGACGAGGCCATCGCACTGGTCGGCGGCGGTGACCCGAAGACCGGGAAGGTACTGCTCCGCCCCTAGGTCCTGTCCGGACAGGGCCTAGCCATCGGCGGGACGTGGCCGCCTGACCGCCGCCGCGCCGGCGTACACCGATCGATCCGCACCGCCGCGCGCCCATCAACTCGAACCTCGTCCGAAATTTCGAACATGGGAGTCCCGTGATCGCCCCGTTCTCACCCCGCCGCCCCGGCGCCGGCGCCTTGGCCCGTATCGGCCATGTCGTGCCGGCCCTGGACCCGGCCGACGCCTCCGCGCACTCCTTTCCCGACGGCGGCACCTGGCGCACCGAGATCCCCTCGGTGGAGGGCCCCGAGGCGCTGTCCGTCGTCCTCAAGGAGAGTTCACGCCTGCATGTCCCGATCCACCGGATCAGCCAGGGCAGCGGCGTCTGGATGCTGTCCGACTCCGAGATCACCGAGATGGTCGAGGCGGCCGGCGAGCGCGACATCGAGCTCTGCCTGTTCACCGGCCCTCGCGGCACCTGGGACACCGGCGCGTCCGTGCGCACCGACTCGCGCGGCGCCGGGCTGCGTGCCCGCGGCCACGACGCGCTCGCCGGATGCATCGAAGACGCCGTACGCGCAACCGAGTTGGGCGTCACGTGCCTGCTCGTCGCCGACGAGGGCGTGCTGTGGGCGCTGCACCGCGCCCGCCTGGCAGGCGTGATCCCGGCCGGCACCACGCTCAAGGTCTCCGCACTTGTCGGACCCGTCAACCCCGCCTCGTACGCCGTGTACGAGCAGCTCGGCGCGGACTCGCTCAACGTCCCCTCCGACCTCACGCTCGCCCATGTCACCGAGATCCGCCGGGTCTCCCGCGCACCCATGGACATGTATGTCGAGGCGCCGGACGACCTCGGCGGCTATGTGCGGATGTACGAGATCGCCGAACTGATCCGGCGCGGCGCACCCCTGTATCTGAAGTTCGGCCTGTCGAAGACGTCCGGGATCTACCCCTACGGGGCGCATCTGCGCGACCTCACCCTCGACACCGCACGCGAGCGTGTCCGCCGTGGCCGCCTCGCCCTCGATCTGCTGGCCCGGCACGGAGCGGACGGCGGCATGTCGCCGCTCGGCTCCCGCCTGCCCGGCACGCTGAACCGCTTCAGCACGACCACCACCGTTGACAACGTTCCAGGCGACGAGACCGAGAAGGACTCCTGATCATGCGTATACGTACCGCGGCAACCGCCGCAGCCTGCTTCGCCCTCAGCCTCTCGCTCACCGCCTGCGGCCAGGACAGCTCGGGCGGCAGCGAGGAGAAGAAGGACACCAAGGACGCCACGGTCGGCATCGCGATGCCGACCAAGTCGTCCGAGCGCTGGATCGCCGACGGCAACAACGTCGTCAAGGACCTCAAGGCCAAGGGCTACAGGACGAAGCTCGTCTTCGGCGAGGACGACCCGGACCAGCAGGTCTCGCAGATCGAGAACATGATCACGCAGGGTGTGGACGCGCTGGTCATCGCGGCCATCGACAACAAGTCGCTGGACAACGTCCTGCAGCAGGCCGCCGACGCCGAGATCCCGGTGATCTCCTACGACCGCCTGATCCTCAACTCGCAGCACGTCGACTACTACGCCTCCTTCGACAACGAAAAGGTCGGCAGGCTGCAGGGCACCTACATCGTGGAGCAACTCGGCCTGGACAAGGGCGAGAACGGCCCGTTCAACATCGAGCTGTTCGCCGGCTCCAACGACGACAACAACACCCGCTACTTCTTCAACGGCGCGATGAAGGTGCTGAAGCCGTACATCGACAAGAAGCAGTTGGTCGTCCAGTCGAAGCAGACCGAACTCAACCAGGTCACCACCCTGCGCTGGGACGGCGGCACCGCCCAGCGCCGCATGGACGACCTGCTGACCTCCTCGTACGGCGGTTCCAAGCGCGTGGACGCGGTGCTCTCGCCGTACGACGGCATCTCGATCGGCATCCTCTCCGCGCTCCGCGGCGACAGCTACGGCACCACGTCCAAGCCGTGGCCGGTGGTCACCGGGCAGGACGCCGAGGTCGCCTCGGTGAAGTCGATCATCGCAGGCGAGCAGCGGCAGACCGTCTACAAGGACCTGCGCCGGCTCGCCGAGGTCGCCACCGGCATGGTCGACGCCGCCCTCAAGGGCGAGAAGCCCGAGACCAACGACACCAAGTCGTACGACAACGGCGCGAAGGTCGTCCCCTCCTATCTGCTCGACCCGATCAGCGTCGACAAGAACAACTACAAGAAGGAACTGATCGACACCGGTTACTACAAGGAGAGCGACCTCACGTAGCCGGCGCAGTCGACCATCCCCGGCTCCGGGCTTCTGCGCCCGGGGCCGGGCCCACAAGCGACAGAGGAAGGCACGACCATGGCGGGACCCGTCCTGGAAATGCGCTCGATCGTCAAGACGTTCCCCGGTGTCAGGGCGCTCTCGGACGTCACCCTGACCGTCCGCCCGGGCGAGGTCCACGCCATCTGCGGGGAGAACGGCGCCGGCAAGTCCACCCTGATGAAGGTCCTCTCCGGCGTCCATCCGCACGGCAGTTACGAAGGGGACATCCTCTTCCAGGGCGAGCCGTGCCGGTTCAAGGACATCACGGCGAGCGAGCAGCGCGGCATCGTGATCATCCACCAGGAGCTCGCCCTGGTGCCCTACCTCTCCCTCGCGGAGAACATCTTCCTCGGCAACGAACACGCAACGCGCGGCGTGATCAGCTGGCACGAAACACTGCGGCATGCCTCGGAGCTCCTGCGCCGGGTCGGACTCGACGAGAATCCGCAGACCCGGGTCGCCGACATCGGCGTGGGCAAGCAGCAGCTCGTGGAGATCGCGAAGGCGCTCTCCAAGGAGGTGAAGCTGCTGATCCTCGACGAGCCGACGGCGGCGCTGAACGACGAGGACAGCAGCAAACTCCTCGGCCTCATCCTGGAGTTGAAGGCCCACGGCATCACCTCGATCATCATCTCGCACAAGCTGAACGAGATCGCACGGGTCGCCGACTCCGTGACCATCATCCGCGACGGGCGCTCCATCGAGACCCTGGATGTGAAGGCACCGGAGACCACCGAGGAGCGCATCATCAGCGGCATGGTCGGCCGCGACCTCGACCACCGCTTCCCCGAACGCACTCCGCACCAGCCGGAGCAGGGCACGGCACCTGCCCTGGAGATCCGCGGCTGGACGGTGCACCACCCGATCGACCAGCACCGCAGGGTCGTCGACAACGTCACGCTGCATGTGCGCCGCGGCGAGATCGTGGGCATCGCGGGGCTCATGGGCGCGGGCCGCACCGAGCTCGCGATGAGCGTGTTCGGGCGCACGTACGGGCGCTATGCGGGCGGCACCGTCCTCAAGGACGGCAGGGAGATCCGCACCAAGACCGTCCCCGAGGCGGTGCGGCACGGGATCGCCTACGTCACCGAGGACCGCAAGCACTACGGGCTCAACCTCATCGACACGATCGGCCGCAACATCTCCCTCAGCGCACTCGGCAAGGTCGCCAGGCGCGGCATCGTCGACGAGCACGAGGAGCGGCAGGTCGCCGAGGGCTTCCGCAAGAGCATGAACATCAAGGCGCCGACGGTCGCCGAGCGGGTCGGCAAGCTGTCGGGCGGCAATCAGCAGAAGGTCGTCCTCAGTAAATGGATCTTCGCGGGTCCGGACGTACTGATCCTGGACGAGCCGACCCGCGGCATCGACGTGGGCGCCAAGTACGAGATCTACATGGTGATCGACAAGCTCGCCGCCCAGGGCAAGGCCATCGTCTTCATCTCCTCGGAACTCCCCGAACTGCTCGGCATGTGCGACCGCATCTACACGATGTCCGCCGGCCGGCTGACCGGCGAGGTGTCGCGGGCGGAGGCCACGCAGGAAGTGCTGATGCGTCAGATGACGAAGGACAAGAGGTAGCAGGATGCGTACGAATCTGACGGCCCGGACTCCGGCGGACGCCCCGCTCCCGTCCGGTGACGGCGCTGGTCGCGGCAAGGCCGAGGGCGGGCTGCTGGGCCTGCTCCTGGAGGGCCTGCGCCGCAATATGCGGCAGTACGGCATGCTGATCGCGCTCGGCCTGATCGTGGCTCTGTTCACCGTGTGGACGGGCGGCGACCTGCTGCTGCCGCGCAATGTCTCCAACCTGGTGCTGCAGAACAGCTACATCCTGATCCTCGCGATCGGCATGATGCTCGTCATCATCTCAGGCCACATCGACCTGTCGGTCGGCTCGCTCACGGCCTGCGTGGGCGCGGTCGCGGCGGTCCTCATGGTGCAGCATCATGTGGCCTGGCCGATCGCGGTCGCCCTGTGCCTGGCCCTCGGCGCGGCCGCGGGCGCGATGCAGGGCTTCTTCATCGCGTATCTGGGCATACCCTCCTTCATCGTGACGCTGGCGGGGATGCTGCTCTTCCGCGGCGCCACCGAGATCGTCCTCAAGGGCCAGACGCTCGGCCCCTTCCCCAAGGGCCTGCAGACCATCGCCAACGGCTTCCTGCCGGAGGTCGGCCCGGACAGCAACTACCACAACCTCACCCTGCTGCTCGGCTTCGTCCTGATCGCGTTCGTCGTCATCCAGGAGATGCGCGACCGCAGGCGGCAGCAGGAGTTCGCGCTCGATGTGCTGCCCGCGAAGATGTTCGCACTCAAACTGACCGCCCTGGTCGCCGCCTTGCTGACCGTCACCTTGCTGCTCGCCAGCTACAAGGGCGCCCCCGTGGTGCTGCTGATGCTGGCTCTTCTGGTCGTCGGCTTCGGCTATGTGATGCGCAACGTGGTCATCGGCCGCCACGTCTACGCCATCGGCGGCAACCTGCCCGCGGCGAAACTCTCCGGCGTCAAGGACAGGAAGGTCACCTTCCTGGTCTTCCTGAACATGGGCATGCTGGCCGCCCTCGCCGGGCTGGTCTTCGCGGCCCGCTTCAACGCCGCCTCCCCCAAGGCCGGCACCAACTTCGAACTCGAGGCGATCGCCGCCTCGTTCATCGGCGGCGCCTCGATGAGCGGCGGCGTCGGCACCGTCCTCGGCGCGATCATCGGCGGTCTGGTCCTCGGTGTACTCAACAACGGCATGAACCTCGTCGGCGTCGGCACGGACTGGCAGCAGGTCATCAAGGGCCTGGTCCTGCTTGCGGCGGTCGGCTTCGACGTGTGGAACAAGCGCAAGGTCGGTTCGTAGGCAACGCAGAGGTATCCCACTCCCCCTTCTGGAGCCACGCATGGAAACGAGCAGACGCACTGTGATGGCAGCGGCCGCGGCGGCGGGACTCGCCGCGACCACCCTCGGCACCACCACCGCACACGCGCACGCCCCCGCTTCGCACGGCGGCCGGCCCGTGAAGGAGCTGTTCGGCAAGCTCGCCGACGGTACGAAGGTCTATCGCTGGTCGCTGGCCAACGGCGGCACCCGGCTGAAGGTGCTGTCCTACGGCGGCATCGTGCAGTCCCTGGAGACACCCGACCGGCACGGCCGGTACAAGAACGTCTCGCTGGGTTTCGACACCCTCGAGGAGTACGTCGCCTCCAGCCCGTACTTCGGCGCGCTCATCGGCCGCTACGGCAACCGCATCGCCCGGGGACGGTTCACCCTGGACGGCAAGGCGTACCAGCTGTCCGTCAACGACGGCGAGAACAGCCTGCACGGCGGGTCCAAAGGCTTCGA
The DNA here is from genome assembly GCF_056436245.1 of Streptomyces sp. NPDC043812. Lineage (NCBI taxonomy): Bacteria > Bacillati > Actinomycetota > Actinomycetes > Kitasatosporales > Streptomycetaceae > Streptomyces > Streptomyces sp. NPDC043812. The sequence continues at coordinate 278,741 of NZ_JBWKCY010000007.1, read as the reverse complement.
CAAGCGGGTCTGGGACGTGGAGGCCTTCACCTCCGGCTCGGACATCGGCCTGGTCCTGCACCACACCAGCGGCGACGGCGACATGGGCTACCCGGGAACCCTCAGGGTCAAGGTGACGTACACCCTGACCCGGCAGGGCGACTGGCGCATCGACTACGAGGCCCGCACCGACAAGGCCACCGTCGTCAACCTCACCAGCCACGTCTACTGGAACCTGGCGGGCGAGGACAGCGGCACCATCCACGACCACGAGCTGAGCATCGCCGCCTCCCGGTACACCCCGGTCGACTCGGGCCTCATCCCCACGGGTGAGCTGGCGAAGGTCGCGGACACGCCCTTCGACTTCCGCCGGCCCAAACGGGTCGGCGAGGACATCCGGGTCGCACACCAGCAACTCCTGTACGGCAAGGGCATCGACCACAACTGGGTGTTGGACAAAGGCAGCACCAACAAACCGGAGCACGGCGCGATGCTGCGCGACCCGTCCTCGGGCCGCGTCCTGAGGATCGCGACGACCGAACCGGGCCTGCAGTTCTACTCCGGCAACTTCCTCGACGGAACGCTGGTCGGCACGGGCGGCACCATCCACCGCCAAGGCGACGCCCTGTGCCTGGAGACCCAGCACTTCCCGGACTCCCCGAACCAGCTAGCCTTCCCGTCCACGGTGCTGCGGCCCGGCGACACCTACCGCTCGACGACGGTGCACAGCTTCTCGGTGCGCTGACCGGACCGGCCCTCCGGGCACACGCCACCGCCGTGTGCCCGGAGTACAGGCCCGGCGCCTGGCGCGCCGACAGCAAAATCGCGAGGGAGGACTGCGCGGGTGAGCGTCACCAACTGGGCAGGCAACATCACCTTCTCGGCGGCGGATGCACATCGCCCCGGGACGCTGGACGAGCTGCGGGCGCTGGTCGCGGCCGGCGATCAGGTGCGGGTGCTCGGCACCGGGCATTCGTTCAACACCATTGCCGACGTGGACGGCCCGGAGGGGACGCTGCTCTCGCTTGCCGCGCTTCCCGCCTCGGTCGACGTCGACACGGCTGCGCGCACGGTGCGCGTCAGCGGCGGGGTCCGGTACGCGGAGCTGGCGCACCTGATCCACCGCCGAGGGCTCGCGCTGCCCAATATGGCGTCGCTCCCGCACATCAGCGTGGCGGGTTCGGTGGCCACCGGAACACATGGCTCGGGCAACGCGAACCAGTCGCTGGCCGCTGCGGTGCGCACGCTGGAACTGGTCACCGCCGACGGCTCCTCGCGCACGCTGAACCGCGGCGACGACGGCTTCGACGGGTGCGTGGTCGCGCTCGGCGCGCTCGGCGCGCTCGGCGTCGTCACCGCGCTCACCCTGGACCTGGAGCCCGCCTTCGAGGTGAGCCAGCACGTGTTCACCGAACTCCCGCTGGCCGCACTCGACTTCGCGGCGGTGAGCTCGGCCGCGTACAGCGTGAGTCTGTTCACCGACTGGCGTGCCCCGCGCTTCACCCAGGTGTGGGTCAAGCAGCGCTGCGACGGGCCGCCGCCGGCCTTCCCGTGGGCGGCGCCCGCCACCGAGCAGCTCCACCCGGTGCCGGGGATGCCGGCCGGCAACTGCACCGCCCAGCTGGGCGAAGCCGGGCCCTGGCACGAGCGTCTCCCGCATTTCCGGCCGGAGTTCACCCCGAGCGCAGGCGCCGAGCTGCAGTCGGAGTACCTGCTGCCCCGTTGCGACGCGCTCGCCGCGCTGCACGCCCTGGACTCGGTGCGGGACGCGATCGCGCCGGTGCTGCAGGTCTGCGAGGTACGTACGGTCGCCGCCGACACCCAGTGGCTCAGCCCGGCCCACGGCCGCGACACGGCCGCCGTCCACTTCACCTGGGTGCCGGACGCCACCGCTGTTCTGCCCGTGGTCGGCCTCGTCGAGGAGCGACTGGCGCCCTTCGGTCCTCGTCCGCACTGGGGCAAGGTGTTCCGCGTCCCGCCTGCCGAGCTCCGGACACGATATCCGCGGCTCGACGACTTCGCGGCGCTCGCCGACAGAGTCGATCCGTCCGGGAAGTTCCGCAACGCATATGTGCGCCGGGTCCTCGGCGCACTCGACTGAGCCGGCCCGCGTCCCGGCCGGCTCGTCGCCGCTCGCGGACCGCTCCCCGTGCCGCGCATATCACGCAACACCCGGTACTGCGGCGGACCGCGGGACGCAGTCGAGGATCACGTGGCCGAGTGCGGTCGTGTGCACATCGGCGACGTGCAGCCCGCTGTCGGAAGCCAGGGCTGAGTAGTCGTCCAGGCTGCGCTCCCGGCCACCCGCGAGCACCAGAGCGCTCCCACTGGTTCAAGGCTTGATGCTCACCACCACCCCCTCGCACCATCACCCTTCGCATAGCCGCAAGGAGGAACGAACCCGCGCCCCCGGAGGAAGACGCGCACCGGACGGCTGTCATGGACCGCCGCGCTCTCGGCCTCGACCGCCCGGGCCGGGCCGACGCGTCGCGTCCTAGCAGGCGGAGGTGTCACCGTCCCCGTTGGACGGGCGCAGGACGTGCGTGACGAGGTGTGCCGCTATCACTCTTGGCCGCTCATTACTCCCGGAGTAATCGACCGCCCCCCCTCTCCCCCGGCAGGATCGAGCACATCGACGGGAACCCCCGTCGGGATCCGGCCGCAGCTGCGAGGAGAGCACCATGTCCGTCAAGCCCACCGACACCACGGCGAGTTCAGCCACCACCGCGGGTTCCGTCGCCGAGGCAACCCGGGCAGCCGTACAGGAATTCCTTGCCGCCCGGCTGGCCGGGGACACCGGGCGGCTCGTCGCGATCTTCGCCGACGAGGTCGACTGGCTGCTCGCCGAGAACCCCGCCGTCCCGTGGATCCGCCCTCGGTCGACCGCCGCCGAATGCGCCGCCCAGTTCACGGAGCTGATGGAGCACACCGTGCCCGAGGAGGCGCGCGCCTCCGTCGACACCTTCCTCGTCGACGGCACCGACGCCGTCCTGATGGGACACGTGTCGGGGACCGTACGCGCCACGGGAAAGTCCTTCGACGGCCCGTTCGCGCTGCACCTCACCGTCGAGGGCGGCCGGATCACCCGGCACCACCTCTACGAGAACAGCCTGTCGATCGCCGAGGCCTGCGCCCCGTGAGCGTGCGGGCGGGCCCCCGGCGCCGCTGGCCGCCCCCGTCGAACACGGCTTCGCCCACCTCAAGAACTGACGCACACTCACCAACCTCCGCGCCGACCCCGCCCGCGCCACCCAGCTCCTGCGCGCACTGCTCGGCCTGACGAACCTCGAAGTCCACCGCTGACAGCCGACAAATGACCTTCAGCGCAGACTGCCGCCCACGACCAGCAGGAGCACCCCGACCGAACCTCACGGAAGAGAGGTTGACCAGCGACTTTCAAGATGGCGCACCCTCACTGGATCAGTTCGATGCGCGGATGGTCCGGGGACGCAGGGCAGGTGTGGAGTTGCAGGTTGTTGCCGCCGGCGATGCCGATGTTGGTGGGATTCCAGGGCGAGATGCCCAGGAGACGCGGGGCCGGGGTCGTCCGTTCCTCCTCGGCGATCCAGGTCTCGCCGGCGCCGTCCCATTCCCAGGAGGCGATGGTGAGGAGCGGGACCGCCTCGGTGCCGCACTCGGGGCAGGAGCGGTCGACGGGGTCGGTGGGGCTCCAGCGGGTCCAGCCGCCGGTCTTCCAGCCGGGGGCGTGGCAGAGGTTGTTCACGTAGAGCTCCTGCGGGTCGTCCGCGTACGAGCTGTACAGCGCAGAGTCGACCGTCTCCCAGCCTCGCCGTGCGCGCCAGCGGGGCCAGCTGAGGGAAGAGCACGGTCACGTCGACCGGCCGCGGTGGGGTGGTGGAACTCATCCGGGCTCCCGTTGGCGCGTACTGGGTGGAGTTTTCCTCGTGTGAGCTGTTGACAGGACAGGTCGGATCTCACCGGCAGGACGGTTTCCGACGTGGATGAGGTGCGCAGGCGGCGGAGGCGGATGAGGCTGCAGGCGAGTTCGAGCAGACCCTGATGGAGGTCGGCGCGTCGCTCGTAGCGGATGCGGAGCCGTTGGAACTGGTGCAGCCACGCGAAGGTGCGCCCGGCCACCCAGCGGACCTTGCCCAGCCCGGAGCCGTGGGTGGCGCCGCGCCGGGCGATCATGGGTTTGATGCCGCACTTCCACAGCAGGCGGCGGTACTTGTCGAAGTCGTAGCCCCGGTCGGCGTACAGGCGCCGGGGCTTGCGGCGAGGCCGTCCCCGCATGCCCCGGATCGTCGGGACCGCGTCCAGCAGTGCCACGAGCTGGGTGACGTCGTGTCGATTCCCGCCGGTGAGCGTGACGGCGAGTGGGCTTCCGTGGCGGTCGACGATCAGCCCTCGCACCCGGACCCCACCGGAGTGCTCGCCCGATCGCCCTGCGAGCAGCACGCACCATTGCGGGTTCACGCTCGTTGTTGCTTACGACAGCCGAACCGGCCATGACCACACCACCCGTCGGCAATCCTGCCGCGGAGCACGTCGAGCACCATGTCTGCCGCCACCGCCGGACCGCCCAGGACCCGCCATGAAATGCCCTCCCCCACCGGGGATCTGTGAGGAATACGCCCTTGCCGTGTCAGACAACACGCACCGGCCGTACCCTGCATCACAACACCGGCATTGCTCAACACCACATCCCCCACGCACCAGGAGCGCAACATGACACCGACAGCCAGCCCGGAGAGCAGCATCGAAGCGGCAACCGCCCTGCTCCGAGCCGAACTCCCACAGCTCGAGGACCAGCAGCAGGCCTTGGAGGAGGAACTTGCTGCCGTGTCCGAACGCCTGGAATCCGTACGGAGCGCCCTCACCGCCCTCAGCGCGCTGTCCGCCACAGCAGTCCCACAGCCCCGCACTCCCGCGGTGGAGCACCGAACACTCACCCCCACCGCGACCGAACATTCCCTCCAGACCACTGCGGAGGAGGATCCAACGCCCGAACCCGCACCGACAGTTGTCGCTGAGACCGCTCCGCAGAACACAACCGCACCTCGCAAGACACGTACGACCGCTGGCGGAACCAAGAGGAAGACTGCCCCCAAGGTCCCTGCCGCACGAACCTCCACACGTCGGCCGGCGAAGAAGGCCGCCACCGCCGTGACCAGAAGGAAGAAGACCGCCGCCGCGCCCGTCCCGGACACCAGCGGCCTCACCGACCAGGTCATCGCTGTCCTGCACCACACCCCCGACACCCCCCTGCGCGCACGCGACGTCGCCCAAGCCATCGGCCGCGACGACACAACAGGAAGCATCAACACCGTCCGCAGCACCCTCGACCGCCTCGTCGCCACCTCCCGTGCGCACCGTGCCGGCCGAGGCCTCTACCAGGCCCCCACCACCTGAACCCAGGCCCGCGAACGGCCGCTACCGATGCTCGGCTGCAGAACGGCAGCCACTTCACGCGCACACCAGGGCGCGACGCACAGTGCCGTAGCGAGGGTGTCCAGGTCGGTCGACACAAGCCGACTCCGGACACCCACGCCCCGTCTGCGCAGTCAATTCACCAACGGCGAGCGGGACATGCCGAGTCCCACCACCCCCGGCCGTTCATCCACTGATCGTGAGCCCCTTGAGGCGCGCCGTCTGTTCTTCCTGGACCCGGCGGGCTGTCTCCAGGAAGTCGATGATCGCAGCGAGCTGCTGCTCGTCGTAGCGCCGCAGCGCCGTCATTCCCGCCTCGCCGACGGGCCCGTACACCTCGCGCTCGGCGGCGCGGGCGGCCTCGGTGGCGGTGACCAGAACCCGCCGCCGGTTGACGGAGTCCCGGCTTCGGGTGACGTAGCCCGCTCGTTCGAGACGGTCGATGACGGTCGTCGTCGCCGCCGGGCTGAGCTTGGCCGCAGTGGTGAGCTCGCCGGCTGACACGGGCTCGTCGGCCAGGATCAGATCCAGGCAGCGCAGGTCGGTGCGGTTCAGCCCCAGCACGGCCGCGGCTGCTTCATCGAAGGCGTCGAAGCTCTGCTGGAGCTTCCTCATCCGCGCGGCGACGTCGGCCACGCCATCATCTTTCGACATTCGAAGCTTTCTGTTAGCGTAAGATTCGACAGTCGAAATGATAGCTCTCGGAGGACACCATGCCCACCAGCGACGAGCAGATCACGCAATTGTTCAAGCAGTTCATGCAGGCGTGGACCGACAATGACGCCGCCGCCTTCGGCGCCTGCTTCACCGACGACGCCGACTACGTCTCCTACGACGGCACCCGGGCGACCGGCCGACCGGCCCTCCAGGACAACCACGACCGCCTCTTCCGCGGCGTGTTGGCCGGCTCGGCGCTCGTCGGTGACCTGGAGACGATCCGGCACGTCGCCGCAGGCGTCGCCCTCGTCCACGGGACGGCATCGGTGCTGATGCCCTGGCGCTCCGAGCTGCCCAGGCGACGGCTGTCGCGGCAGACCCTCGTGGTCGTCCGCACCGAGCTGGGCTGGCGGATCTCCGCCATCCACAACGGTCGCGTGCGGCCGGTGACCATCCCCGCCCCGGACTCCTTCCCGTCCCGCATGTCACAGGCGATGAGCCGGATCGGCCGCCGCCTGGGTTTGGGCCGCCCCTCTCCCGGCACCCCGCGGACAACCTTGTCCGCCACCCAAGCCTGACACCGCGACGGACCGCTCAGGCCTGGACCACGCCGCCAACGTGGCCCACCGGAGCGGGCCCTCCAGGTGCCGGCGTCAGCCGACCCGCCGGGCCAGCACCTGTCCCGGCCAGGCCCCGGACAGGAAACGGTCGGTGGGGGCAAAGCCGTTGCGCTCGTAGAACGCGACCAGTTCGCCCCCGCCGCCCGCCCAGCAGTCGACCCGCAGCAGTTCCACTCCGGCCCGCCGGGTCTCCGCTGCGGCATGGGTCAGCAGCGCCGCCCCGACGCCCAGACCGGCGTACCGTCGGTCGGATACCAGCAGCCGGACGTACCGCTCGGGTTCCTCGGCCGGCGCGATCGGCATCTGCGGACTGGGCCCGGAGTCCAGCACCAGGGCTCCGACAGGTGTTCCGTCCAACTCCGCGATGTACGGGGCGTTCTCGGTCGTGTACCGCTCGACCCGCGCCACCCCGCCGGGCTTCTGCGAATACGGTGTCGTGCCCCACTGCTCGGTGTTTCCGCGGTCGTTCATCCAGGCCACTGCGCCGTCGAGCATGTCCAGAATGGCCGGTGCGTCGGCCAGGCTGCCGGGCCTGATCCGTATCCCATGTGTGGTGTCGTTCACGGCGGAAGCTTAGGCATGGCCAGCGGACCACGTGCGGAGAGCCCCCGAGTGGACCGAGGCCCGTGTGGTGCGCCGGAGTGGTCGCCCTCCACGGGGAACTGCCGGTCCGGCAGCTAGAGTTCCGCGTCGAGGACGTCGAGCCACGCCGTGCCGTCCACGCTCCCGTCGGATCGCGGCAGCGACAGCTCCGCCCAGATGACCTTCCCCCGGGGGGTGTAGCGGGTGCCCCAGCGTTCGGCCATTTGCGCGACGAGGAACAGGCCGCGGCCTCCTTCGTCCATCGTGGCCGCGTACCGCAGATGGGGCGACGTGCTGCTTCCGTCAGCCACCTCGCAGGTCAGGGTGCGGTTGCGCAGCAGTCGCACCCGGACAGGTGCGGTGCCGTAGCGGATAGCGTTGGTGATCAGCTCGCTGATCACCAACTCCACGGCGAAGGCGAGCTCGGACAGATCCCATTCGTCCAGCTTCTCGGCCACGGCGGCGCGCATCCCTGACACGGCGGCGGGATCGAACGGCATGTCCCATACAGCGACATGGTCGGGTGGTGTCGCCCGTGTGCGGGCGATGAGGAGCGCCACGTCGTCCTTCGGCCGGTCGGGCAGGAGCGCGTCGAGCACCGCCTGACAGCTGTCCTCCGGCGGCCGCTCGGGATGGGACGCCAGGGCCTGACGCAGCATCTCGATCCCGACGTCGATGTCCCGGGTGCGGTCCTCGATGAGCCCGTCGGTGTACAGGACGAGTTGCGTTCCCTCCGCCAGTTCCAGTTCAGCGGTCTCGTACGGCATACCGCCCAGGCCCAGGGGCGGTCCGGCCGGGATGTCGGGGAACGACACGCTCCCGTCAAGGTGGACCAGTGCGGGCAAGGGATGTCCGGCCCGCGCCATGACGCAGTGGCGGGAGACCGGATCGTAGATCGCGTACAGACAGGTGGCGCCCATGACCGCCGCACCGGCGGCCGCCTCCACCTCCTCCTGGTCGATGCGCCCGACCAGGTCGTCGAGGTGGCTGAGGATCTCGTCGGGCGGCAGGTCGAGTGTGGAGAAGTTGTGCACCGCCGTGCGCAGACGTCCCATCGTGGCGGCCGCGTGCAGGCCGTGGCCGACAACGTCGCCGACGACCAGCGCCACGCGAGTGCCCGGCAGCGGGATCACATCGAACCAGTCGCCGCTCACCCCGGAGAGCGCGGGCAGGTAGCGGTAGGCAACGTCCAGGGCACCCTGCTCCGGCAGGGCACGCGGCAGCAGGCTGCGCTGCAGAGTCGCGGCCAGGGTGTGCTCACGGGTGTAGCGGCGTGCGTTGTCGATACTGACCGCCGCCCGGGCGACCAGTTCCTCGGCCAAGGACAGATCGTCCTCCTCGAACGGCTGGGGCTCCTCCGAACGCCAGAAGTTGGCCATGCCCAGGATGACGCCCCGTGCCTGGAGGGGCACCGTGATGAGCGAATGGATGCCGTACTCGACGATCATCCGTGTCCGCTCCGGGTCCTGGGCATGCCAGCCGGTCGCGGCGGACAGGTCGGGCACCAGCTCCGACCGGCCGCTTCCGAAACCCCGTGCCTGCGGTGTGGAGGGGAGGAAGTCGATCAGGCGGTCGCGTTCATAGAGGGGATGGTCGTCCCGGATTCCGTGGACGGCGGTGCGGCGCATGTCCGTGCCCGCACCGGCCGGCTCCTCCCCGCGCAGCACCGGGTCGGAAAGATCGACGGTGACGAAGTCGGCGAACCGGGGGACGGCGACCTCCGCCAGTTCCTCGGCCGTGCGCACCACGCCGAGGGTGGTACCGATGCCCAGACCGGCGTCGTAGAGCAGTTTCAGGCGCTCGCGGGCCGTCTCCGCCCTGCCGGACAGCGCCCGCAGCTCCGTGGAGTCACGCAAGGTCGCGACCGTCCCCTTGGGGCCACCGTGGCGATCCGTGGGCCGTTGGTTCACCGCAAGCAACCGCTCCCCCGCCGGATGCACCTCGTCCGTGGCCACGCGGCCCGAAGCCAGCAGCTCCACCGTGCCGGGATCCAGGCTGTGCAGCTCCGAGACGTGGCGCCCCTCGGAGTCGGGGGGCAACTCCAGAAGCCGCCTGGCCTCGTCGTTCGCCAGCAGAAGCCGACCGTCGCTGCCGACGATGAGCACACCTTCGCGGACGGCGTGCAGCACTGCGTCGTGATGCTCGTACATACGGGTCATCTCGGCCGGACCCAGACGGTGGGTCTGCCTCCGCAGCCGCCGGGCCACCAGCGCCGTCCCTGCCGTGGCCAGGGCGAGAGCGGCCGCTCCGGCACCGAAGATGATCGGCAGCTGCCGGTCCACCACATTGGTCACGTTCTTGACCTTCAAGCCGGCGGACACCAGGCCCACGACCTTGCCCCGGCGATCCTGGACGGGAACGACCGCCTGCACCTCGTGGCCGAGCGGGCCGTCGACACTCTCTGTGTACACGCGGCCGGCCACCGAGGGCTCGATGGTGCCGACGAACCTCTTCCCGATCCGGTCCGGCTGGGGATGCGTGTAGCGGATCCCCTTCGTGTCCATCACCACGATGAAGTCGACCCCGGCCGCCTTCCGCCCCGCCTCGGTGAGGGGCTGGAGCACCTTGGAGGGATCGGGGGTCCTCAGCGCGGCCAGGACGCCCGGCGAGTGCGCGAAGGTCTCCGCGACGGCGATGGAACGGTGCTTCGCCTCCGTGCTGCTGTCGTGCCGGGACTGCAGCACCAGCGCCAGCACCGCGATCGCCACAAGCAGTACCACCACAGCCACCTGCAGGGCGAAAACCTGTCCGGCGAGGCTCCGGGGATGCTTGTCGGTCAGTGACCGAACCGGTGCGCTCCGGAATCGGTCGAAACGTGTGACCACATTGACCTTTCTAACACCGCGAGGTGCTCGGCGGCCAAACTGACAACAGCACGGCAACAACCGCCGCGAGACCCGGCACAGCCGCCACAGCGAGCCCGAACCACCGACCGGGGCTTCCCTGCCCCGCCGCGAGGCCTGGCTTGGTCGCTCGCCGGCCGCACATGTCCGCCCGCGGCACGCGGCTGCGAGATTCGGTGCAGCCGTCCAAGGCCGAACCTCCTGGTCACCCTCCTATGACATCTGAAGGAGATGAGTTCACCCAGGTCAGTTCGCCCGAATGCCCCACGTCCGAACCCTCACCCCCGCCGGCGGGCGCCTGGAGGGTGGGCAACGGCGGCAGCGTCGGAGTCGGTGCCGTACCAGCCGCGACGGAACGAGGTGCCGATGTTGACGGCGCTGACGGTGGTGAGCGCCTTGATCCGGTAGCCGGTCACCGCCGCGTTGGCGCTGTGCGTTCGAGCGGTGGGCGCCGGCGCGTCTCGGGTGGCAGACGCAGCTCAGTCCCACCAGCTCTCGCCGGCCTGCCACCGCTGTACCCACTCCAGGAAGCCCCAGGGCTTGTCCGCAGGCACCGGGATCGCGCCGACGTCCGCCACCATCCACACATTGCCGCGCTGCGGCCCTTTCGTCACCAGGAGCCAGAACGACTGGCTGTCCTCCGCGCCGAGCACGATCGATCCTTGCGAGAAGACGGCGTCGATCCTGGAGTCATCGTCGTCGGCCGAGTCGTCGTCGGCCGAGTCGTCGTCTTCCCAGAGCCATGCCTCCTCCAGTGGAAAAGGTGCTCCTGGTTGTCTTGGCCCGCCCTCGGGCCAGGACGAGGGTATTCGGCCGAGCGGCTGCAGGCCGCCGTCCCCGGCAGGCCCGATGCTGCATCCGTTACTGATCTCGGCGATGAAGGACCGGTACGGCTCCGGGAGGTTCACCTCGTTCTCCTGCTCCCATACCGCGACCGCTTCATTGCCGAGTGCCGGCTCGCGCCACTCGCCGGGGAACGCGGAACGCAGGAGGTCGAGAGTGGCGTCGTCAGGGCGCTGATCAGGTGTCACGGTCACAGCGGCATGTTCGCAGGAGCGACTGACGCCACGGTGCCGGGGTGCCCACAGTGCTCAACTCGCCCATTGAGGATGTCGCACTCCCGGACCCCACGCCCGAGCACGGCGGGCACCTCGTGACGTATCCCGCCCTGCCCTGCGCCCAGTTCACAACGCCGCCCAGCAGTAGGGCAGCGAGCATCACGCAGGCGAGCACCGTCGCCGGCACGGAGTGGTGGTCAGGAGGACGGTCCGGCTGCTGATGCGCATCCCCGGTCGGACGGTCCGGCGACCGATGTACTGCGCGAGGTGGGACTCGCGCTCGCGGCGACGCGCGTCCCTACCGCAGGTTTCGTTCGAGGGCGGCGATGTATGTCTTCATCAGGTGGTCCCGGACGCCGTCCGAGGCGGGGGCGAGCAGGTCGGCGGTGAAGCCCTTCGCCCGGTCCAGCAGCCCTCCGACCAGAGGCATCCTGTCGCGGACGGTGCCGCTCGCGTCGATGTAGCGCAGGGCATTGACGTGGTGGAAGGCCGGCTCCGGGGGGAGTTGGGCAACGATGTCGTTGTTGTTGACGAAGCGGTACATGCGGTCGGCGAAGGCGGTGTCGTAGGCGCGGGCCAGCATCCGGTCGCAGGTGCGGGGTTGACCGAATGTGTAGACGCCGTCGGCGGTCGTGTTGGGTTCCTCGAAGTGCAGGCGGGCGGCGGCCAGCATGGCAAGCGCGCCGCCGAGGCTGTGCCCGGTGAACCACAGTGTCTGGTCGTTGTCGCGGAGATCGTCGAGGGCGCTGCGGACCTGGGGCCAGACAGCGTCGAGGGCCTCGCCGAAGCCGTAGTGCACGAAGCCCGTTCGGTTGGGGCCGGGGACCGGCGGCGTGGTGCCGTCCGACAGCCAGTCCCGCAGTTCCTCCGGCTGGGTTCCGCGGAACGCCGTGACGATCATCCGTGGGCTGGCCATGGTGTAGGCCTGTGTGTCCTCGAGCGGAAAGGGGGGACGGAAGGTGGTGTGGTGGTGGCGGATACGGTCGAAGCCCCATGACCGTGCAGTGGCTTCGATGGTGGGCTCGTCCTTGTAGGCCAGTTCGGCCGCACGGGCCATGCCCAGCGCGTGGCCGATGCTGTAGCCGGTGGAGGCGTGGTCGATGACGGCAGTCGTCATGACGAGGGTTCCCTTCAGTACGAGTGACTCCATGATCACCAAGCGTGACCATAGGCGACTCACGAGCGCAGGAGGTGGACCGACCTCTCACCCGTGTCGCCGATCCCCCCTTCTGCCGCGCGGCTTCACCGCAGCCCGTGACACCGACGGCCGCCTCGTCGAACGCGTTCCTCGACTGCGCGGCACGCATGAACTTCAGCGACGAGGACGGCGGACCGCGGGCCACCTGGCAGGACCCCGAGCCGGGATTGACCGCTGCGACTCAACGCCACTGCACCGAGCACGAGATCCATCACGTCGCCCGCAGAATCTGCGGCTCATCGGCATCGTTGCCTTGCGGCCGATGCGGTCTTCATCGCCGTGCATCGGTCCCGGTGCACCGGGACGCTTCCCCTCAGCCGACGGCGGCAGTGGACGGCTGAAACCCGTCGCATGCCGTTCAACTCGTAGCTCCCCAACGGTCCGTCGGGCTGTCGCCAGGAGTATCCTGGGACTTACCGAGAACACTTCGTACACCGGCTTCCAAGCTCGTGTCGTTCTCGGCGATTCACAAGTCCGGGCCGGCCATGACCGGCCCGGGGCAGGGTCGGCGTCATGACCGCGACCATTCTTTATTCGCCAGCGGCCGAGGACCGGCCCTCTTCCTCTGTCCTGCCGCTCCGCCTCACGCTGGCGCCGGCCGGCTCCGCCCCTGCGCTGATCGATGGCGCGTGGTGGCCCCGATCCCGCGATCTGGCGGCCGAGCTTCCTACGCTGACGGCCGTACTGGACCCGCTGTGGGGGCGGATCACACGCGTCACGGTGAACCCCACCTTCTGGCCGACCGTCCCCCGCAAGGTGCCCGTCGCCGGGCGTGTGGTGCACGTGGGCTGGTTCAAGGCCGAACAGGACCCCCACAAACTGCTCCTCCTCTCCTACACCACCGGCCGCTGGGACCTGCTCGTGATCCCACCTGAGACGAGCCCCGGCACAGCCGCCCACTTGATGGCCACAGCAATTGACCCGGCGCGGAGTCTCACTGCGAGCGGCCTGATCCAGGAGGCAGAGTTCTTCCGGATCGCGGCCGAGGCCGACTGGGACTCGACCCGGGAGAGAGTCTGGGATTCCGAAGGCGGCCATGACGACGCACGCCGCACGGCTCCTCGTAGTCCTGTCGGCGCAGCCACCGGCCACGCCCCCGTTCCGGCGGAAGGAATGTGAGGGGCGTGGAGTCCTTCGCAACGGTGATGGTGCTCCTCGCGATGATCGCCCTGGGCGTGCTCGCGATCCGCCTGTTCACCGCGCGCAACGACGATCCCACAGCGACCTTGCCCTCGGACCGTTCGCGGCCGCTGGGCAAGGGTTCGGGACGGGCCACCGATTCGGGACGGGCCACCGCAGCACGCACCGCGACGGGCAGGCTGTGGCACCGCCGGTCGCGGCATCGCGCCGAGGAGATCCCGCCGAACAACCGGTCAGGCAGCGGGGGTCCGCACGAGGGTGGGGCGTCATGACTGGCGCTCCACCGCTTCCTGCACGGCTCCTGGACGACACGAGCAATCAGCCAGTGGGTCCGGGTATCGCTGTGCTGAGGATGGGTTGCACCTCGGCAGAACAAGGCCTCACTGACTCCGGCGTCACCCCCGCCCGATGAGCGTCCGCCACACCGGCTGCATGGGCGCGCTGCGCAGCCGAGGCCCCCCGACCGCCACAAATCGCCGCGTTCCCGTGTCCCGCTGCAGACCGTCCACCGGCAGGGATCCCATCCCGGTATGCCGGTCAGCCACCCGGCCGGCAAACGGCCGCTTCTGCCCGTCTCTTTCCCCCGGGCCGCGGACTATGCTGCAGAGAGACGTCGACGGTCCCGATCCCGACGCGCACTGCTTTGGCACAGATGCCTGCGGGCTGCGGACTCCCGTCCGGCCACCCGGCGCATCCCCCGAGGAACCAGCTGGACCTCTGCCTGGAACACAGGCTGCTGGACCGGCCGTTCGCCTGCCTGCATGAGAGTACGACCGTCCACGGAACGCGCAGAAGCAGCCGGGAATCCGGTACCTCATGCGCGGCCCGGTCGGTCTCCTGAACCGAGGCGCTATGTCCCTTCCACAGCTGACCCTCTTCCGGCACGACAAGAACAGCCGAGCGTTGATCACCCTGACCGGTGAGATCGACCTGGCGACGGTGCACCTGGTCCGCCACTCGCTCGGGCAATGCCTGCACGACGGCATCCGCACCATCGACGTCGACCTCACCACTCTCACCTTCTGCGACGTGACCGGCCTCAACGCCTTCCTCGACGCGTCGCAGGAAACCGCCAGGGCCGGCGGTTCTCTGCGGTTGCACCACCCGCCCCCCGTGCTGGCGAGGCTCCTCGCCGTCACGGGCACCGGCACCCTGCTCCTCGGCCTCCCGGACGTCCTCCGCGAGCGGCCGCCGGTCCTGCCACATGTGTCCGGCTCGCAGCCCATGAACCGGAACGCTCCCGTCCTTCCGGCGGGTGTGCTGTGAGGGAACGGTCCCAGTCAGGGCGGCAGCAGAAACCCGATGCCCGCGAGCCGTACGCCATGGATGCGGTACGCCTACGTCGACTGAACCGCTGGCAGGCCGATGGCGTGAGGGAGGACCTGGCCGACCTGTACGTCGAGTCCTCCGACACGGCCGCCGGTGAGGAGTACCGCAACCGCCAGGACTTCCTGCGCCGTCTCACGGACGATGTGCGCAGGCCCGGGTTCGCCATGCTGATCGCGGAGGCGACGGCCCTTGCAGGATGCGCCTTCGGGTTCCCTCTGCAGCGGGACAGTTCCTGGTGGCGCGGCTTCGACGGCGCGTTGCCGCGGAACATCGAGCAACTCACCGCATCCGGGCACGTCTTCGCCATCACCGAAATCGTGCTCCACCCGCACGAGCAGGACCGTGACCTCGCCCGCCGCCTGCAAGAACGACTACTCGTCGACAGCCATGCGTCACTCGGCGCCACCCTGGTGCCTGCGGCCGACCGTGCAGCCCACGCCGCCTTCCGGTCCTGGGGCTGGCAAGACATCGGAGAAGTACACAGGCCACCCGGCCGGGCAGTGTTGCGGGCAATGGTTTTGCCCCTCGGAAAGCGAACAGCCTCCACCCCGGACGGCCTCGCGCACAATGCCCGGACGCAGCGGCCCGAATAGCCCGGCGGGAGCGGCTGGTGCGCAGCGGTCGGAGCGCACGGACGAACCGGTGGGACGGGGCCGCTCGGACTGTGCGATCGGGACCCGGGATCGGGGGCATCGGAACCGAAGGCCAGGGTCCTGACCGGGTGTGACATGCCGCCTTTGGAGTAATGGGTTCGATGGTCCGGTCGGCGGTGTCAGCCTGTGCGGGTCAATCGCGGTCGTGGCAGGAGCCCTCGGTGTACGGATCACGTGCGTGGACCCTCGAGCGGATCCTTCGGTGACCGCCGGAGGGACCGAGTGCGTGTCGGGGCGTACGTCGAGTCTCGGGGACACGGGGAGCCGGGTCACCGACCGAGGCGTTGACAGCGTCGACTCCTCCCGGCACACGACTCCCGCAGCCGAACCTGAGGCCGCCCGATGAGTTCCCGAACCGGCCCGGGACGAAGGGATGCAGGCAGCGACGATGGAAGGTGAGCGAAAGCCGAACAGGATCGGAGTGGACCGATCGGAGGGATTCGGTGAACGGTTGCTGGGCGTGCTGCTGGACCGGGCACACGAAATGCCGCCGCATCTGATCGCCCCGCTCGTCGCGGAAGAAGTCGCCAGGGTCGGTGGCCGGAACGTCTCCATTCTCCTGCAGGACTACGAACAACTGCTGCTGGTACCCCTGCCGGGCCGACGGCTGTCAGTCGGGGACCCCGAACCGATCGAGGGCTCCCCCGCCGGCGATGCGTTCCTGAACCGCAGGGCCGTAGAGGTGCCACAGGACGGCAGTGCGCGGATGTATCTGCCGCTGCTGGACGGCAGTGACCAGATCGGGGTCATGGTCGTCACCCTCGACAGCGTCGACGACGACGACCGGCGGCTGCTGCGCAGACTCGCAGGGCTGGTCGCCGACATGATCGTCACCAAGGACGCCTACACCGACCAGTTCTTCCTGGCGCGCCGCCGCGCCCCGATGAACGTGGCCGCCGAGATCCAGTGGTCGCTGCTGCCCCCGCTGTCGATGACCGTCCCGCAGGTCGAGGTGGCCGGAATCCTGGAGCCCGCCTATCAAGTGGCCGGCGACAGCTTCGACTACGCCCTCAACGACGAAATCCTGCACGCGGCCATGATCGACGCGATGGGCCACGGCCTGGACGCCGCGACCATGGCAACCGTGGCCATTGGCGCCTACCGCCACACCCGACGCGCCAACACCGATCTGTCCCAGGTGTATACGTTCATGGACCGGGCCATCAACGAACAGTTCGGGCCCGATCACTTCGTCACCGCCCAGATGATGCAACTCGACATCGCCACTGGCCATCTGCAATGGGTCAACGCCGGCCACCCGGCACCGCTGCTGATCCGCGACCGCGCCGTGGTGGACCGGCTGGAAAGCCCCACCACGCTGCCGGTCGGCTTCGGCGGCGAACAGCCGCAGGTCAGCGAGCGGATGCTGCAACCCGGCGACCAACTGCTGTGCTTCACCGACGGCCTGATCGAGGAACACCAAACCGGCGGGAATCAGTTCGGCGAGGAACAACTCATCGACTGCACGAACCGCATCGTCCGTGACCACACAGCAGTACGCGCGATCGTGCGCAGCCTGTCCCACACGCTGAAACAGGAACGCGACGGCATCACCAGCGACGATGCGACCATCTTCCTCATCGAGTGGCGCGGCGGCGACGCCGATCACCTCGCCACCTTCGACTGATCGCGGTCCGGGGTGGCCGCCCAGGAGGTTCAGGAGGCGCAGGCGGTCGTGGTAGACGGTGCTGATGGTCGGCCCACCACGTACGGAAGTCCTCGTCCTGGACGGACCGCTCACCGAGAAGCTGAGCCAGAACCCGAAATGACGGCATGGCGTCGGCACCGCTGCCGTGCAGGCGAGGACCGTTCGTTGTGCCCGCTGACCTGGGGCCAGTAGGTTTGTGCCGTCGAGGATCAAGCGGTCTGGAGTCTGCGCACGATGCGAGAGCACGCACGATGACGAGTCCAGCCTCTGGGGTCGGCGGGTTGGCCGGCTCACCGGAATCCGAGCAGGCAACCGGCGAGATCATCTTTTTGAACGGCACGTCGAGCTCGGGCAAGTCGAGCATTGCCAGGGAGCTTGTCGGAGTCCTTGATGAGCCGTGCTTTCACATGCCCGTGGACGCGTTCCATGCCATGCGATCAGGACCTGAGATGACACCGAACCAGCTCAGTGTCGTGCTCAAGCGCACCTGGATGGGGTTTCACCGCGCGGTGGCGGGCATGGCGGCGGCGGGCAACATCGTCGTCGTGGACCACGTCTTGAGCGAGCCGTGGCGCCTCCACGACTGCCTGGCTCTGTTTTCCCCTCGGGACGTCGTCCTCGTCGGAGTGCGTTGTCCTTTGCCGGAGCTGGAACGCCGGGAGAAGGCGCGTGGTGATCGTCCGGCAGGGCTGGCTGCCCGCCAGTTCGAACGCGTCCACGCCCACGGCATCTATGACATCGAGTGCGACACGGGCAGTTCGAGCCCGGCCGAGTGCGCTCGGGAGATCAAGGATTTCCTTCTCCGACGGACGATCCCCACGGCGTTCGAACGTATGAGGCCAGGGAGTCTCGCCCGACCCGCAGTTGGACGAGACCAAGCGCCTTTGTCGTCCTGACCAGTCGCTTGTGAGAGCCGTGAGCCGCCGCCCGGTGTCCCTGATGTGAGTCGGCTTACGGCCTGCTCTTCGGATCGTGCGCGTGTGGTGGCGAGCGCCTGTCCGCTCTGTCCGGGACCGTCGCTGTACGAGAACTGGACCGGGAGTCCGCCTGAGGGACGGGACATGCGCTTCGCTGACAGAAGGTGTCAGTGAACCTCCGGACACTCGTGCCATGATCCTCAGTCACCACCCCCGCCGGGACGAGCGGTTGCTCGTATCCGCTGCCTTTGCCACCGCCCTTGGGAACAATGTCCAGCTCATCGTCGGTGCACTGCTCATGATCAGGGAGCAGCAGACCATGATGGCCGTCGGCTGGCTCTTCATCGCCGTCGCCGGTCCGCAGGCGCTGCTGTCTCCCTTCTTCGGACGACTGGCCGACCGCTTCGACCGGCGGACCCTGTGGATCGGCTGCGATGCCACCAGTGCGGCGCTGGCCCTCGGGCTGCCGCTGTGGCTGGCCTGCGGTGGTGCCGCGGGGCACGGGATCTACGGCGCCAATCTGGGTCTGGCCGTCGTCAGCGCCCTGTTCTTTCCGGCCAGCTCCGCCCTGATCAAGGAACGGGTCCCGGCGGACCGGCTGCGGCGGTTCAACGCGCGCTACGAGATGGGGACCCAGGCGGGGATGCTGCTGTCGGCGACGGTCGGCGGGCTGTCCGTCCAGGCGTTCGGTGCCGTGCCGCTTCTGGTCCTCAACGGCGGGACCTTCATGGTCTCGGCGCTCTGCGTCGCCGCGATCGCCCGCCGCCCGGAACGGGCGGCGGATGCCACCACCGACGGGGAGCAGGCGCCCGTCCCGGCAGCGCCGCGCGGGCCGCTGCGTGTACGCCGCTTCATCCTGCTCTACGCCCAAGGCAGCGTGGTGGTCACGGTCTTCAACGCGCTGCTGCCCACCGCCGTCATTGGCGAACTCCACCTGGGTGCAGCAGCGTTCGGCGCCGTGGATGCCCTCGGCTGCCTCGGATTCCTGGCGGCCACCGCTGCCTACCGGATCGTCAGCAGGCGAAATCCGGACGTTCGCATCGCCGTCGTGGGCTTTCTGCTCTGCAATGTCGGCCTGGTGCTGCAGAGTCAGTTCGGGATCGTCGGCTACCTCGTCGGGGTGCCGCTTGGTGCGTTCTTCTTCGGGCAGGCCAGGATCGCCTCCCGCACCATGCTGATGTCCTCGGCCGACGATGCCTCGGTGGGCAGGGCGTTCGGGCTGGCGAACGGTGGCGGGCTGGCGGCCACGGTCGGGGTGATGGTCCTGGTCGCGACGGTCACCGACCACAGTGACACGCGCTACGGCTTCGCGGTCCTCGCCGCCCTTGCGCTGCTGGCGACCCTGTCAGCCGGACTACTGCTGAGGGCGCCGGCCTCCGCCCGTCCGTATGCATCCGCCGGGCGGTACCGGTCGAGCACGGCCGCCGCCGCCTCCGCAATCCCGCGGCGCAGCTCCTCGGGGGCGAGCACCTCGATGTCCGCGCCCAGCGACAGCAGCGTCGGCACCGCTTGGTCGACGGACTCGAGCGGTACCGTCGCCGTCACCCAGCCGGCGGCGTCCGGCGGCCCCGCCGAGGATTCGACGGCGCGGACGAGTGCCGCGTCCAGGCGGTCCGGCAACGCGGACAGCAGCGCCGGAGCGATCCGGACGGAGACCTGAAGCCGCAGTCTGCGGGCGTCGTAGGCGGTGAGGTAGTCCCGCCAATGGGCGGCCAGGTCGAAGCCGTCGGGGCGCTCGAAGCCGTCAGCCCCGACGTCCAAGCGGAGGATCGACGACACCCGGTAGGTCCTCACCGCGCCTTCCACCGCTGCGACGAGGTACCAGACGCCCGCCTTGAGGACCAGGCCGTAGGGGTCGAGTTCGCGCTCGACCTCCTGCGGTTCGGCCCAGCGGCGGTAGCGCACCTGTATCCGCCGCTGGTTCCACACGGCATCGGCAAGCACCGCGAGAGCGGACGGTGAGTCCTGCTCCCGGTACCAGCCAAGAGCGTCGAGGTGGAACCGCTCACGGATCCGGCCGACCCGGTCCCGCAGCGGGGCCGGCAGGGCCGCGGTCAGTTTCAGCTGCGCGGCCGCGAGCACCTCGCCCAGTCCCAGGTCGGCCGCCGCGTCCGGCAGCCCGGCGAGGAACAGCGACTCCGCCTCGTCGGCGTGCAGCCCGGTGAGCCGGGTCCGGTAGCCGCCCATCAGCTGGTATCCGCCGCCGTGCCCGGCATCCCCGTAGACCGGGATGCCCGCGCCGTTCAGCGAGTCGATGTCCCGATAGACGGTCCGGACCGAGACATCCAGCTCGTCGGCGAGCTCACCGGCCGTCAGCCTGCCGCGGTTCTGCAGCAGGAGGACGAGGGAGAGGAGCCGGGCCGCACGCATGTACCGATCATTCCAGGTCCGCGGGTCGGTTCCCTCGCTTCCGCACAGCGAAGTGACGTGCTGCTGCATTCGGAGTTCTGGACGTCAGCTCCGGTCGGGACGGCCCGCGGGTTTGCGGTTCGCCGCAGGAGGCTGTGCGTAGGATCCGGGAAATGATCGAAAACGGCGGACCGGTGGTCGCATTTCATACCGTGAACCACACGGGCAGCGGACATGTTTCTCGGCAGACGGCGCTGGCGCGGTATGTGCGGCAGCGGCACGCGGATTCTTCAAGTGCAGCGTGGCGGCATCGGTGTCCCCGATCTGCTGGGCTGCGCCGATGTGGTGCTGTGCCGGGGCGGCTACGGTTCGATGAACGAGACCGCAGCGAGCGGCGCTCGGGTACTGGCGTATCCGGCGGATCGCGGCATTGACGATCAGGGTGAGCGGGTCAGCCAGTTCACGGAGCGGGGCGTGTGCGAGATGATCGTGAGCCTTGACCCGGCAGCGCTGGGAGCGCAGATCGCCACAGCCATCGGTACTGACCGAAGGAAGACAACTGCGCTGCCTTCCGACGGGCTTGCACGCCTGGCAGACCGTATTGCTCAACTCGCCCACTGAGGAGGTCGGTCTCCCGGGCCCGAGGCAACTCCTGCACTGCGTAAGGCAGTCCATGATCGGGTTCCCGGAGATACGGAGATACGGACCAGTGCGGTCCGGGCTGTCGCTGCACCGAGAGCCCCGCGCCCGGCCTGGCACCGCGATGGCGTACGCGGAGTAGGACATCGAAGCCGCCCTACCGGAATCAGGCGAACGGCGAAATGCGGTTCCCGAGGTGACGAAATGGTCCGCACCCCTGAGTTCGCGGGGCGGCCACCACGGGAGCTGTCCCGTCTCATCGACCTCGCAAGCACGAAGCGTCGATTCCGATGAACCAGTCAGCCTTCGGTGACCTCGGTCAAGGTTCGACGAGATGGGACACGTGCTGCACGTTGTCATCCGACGCGGTCGACAAGCGCGCAGGGGGCGGGATCACGACCGACGATGCGATGCTCCGCCTGATCGGGTGGCGCGGCGCCACCGCCGATCGCGTGACTGCCTGTGAACCAGCACCAGCGGATCCCCACGTGCACGGCCGGGTGCCCGCGGTCCGGTCGTCGCCCCAGCGACGGCAGCTGATGATGGAGGTACGGTCAAGCGCGCGGAGCTGATCATGACGGGTTGGTTTATCAGGGACTACTCCCAGGACGATCTCGAGGCGGTGATTCGCGTCGATTCGGAGAGCGGCACCACCGGAGAGCCTCCGCTCTTCCAGCTCTCCGACGCGGTGACGGCTCTCCAAGCCGCTCATCCTGCCGTGGTGGCGGTGGCGGACGAGGTGGTGGTCGGGGCCGCGGTGAGCAGGGTGGAGGGCGACAGGGCGTGGATCCTGCGCATCTGCATGGCGCCCACCTGGCGGCACAGGGGGTTGGGCAGTGCCCTGATCACAGCCCTGGAGCACCGGCTCTTCGCCGAGGGCGTGCACACGGTGCACGCGGTCCTGCCCGAGGCGGAGACCGGTGCCGATGCTCTGCGGAACAGCGACTTCGACGCCCGATCGGGCCTGGTCTTCTTCGAAAAGCGCGGGCCGGTGACCCCCCAGGCGATCAGCATGCTGTCCTCCCTCGGAGCGGAGCTGCCACCCGGGGGGCTGTGGCAGAAAGTCGCGGGCATGCAACGGGAGAAACAGCTCATCGAGCGCCGCCTGGTCCTGCCGCTGGCCCATCCCGAATTGGCCGCCCAGCACGGAGTGGAACCGCCGCGCGCGGTGATGCTGTTCGGTCCGCCCGGAACAGGCAAGAGCACCTTCGCCCACGCGATCGCCAGCCGCCTGGGGTGGCCCTTTCTCGAACTGTTCCCCGCACGCCTCGCCGCCGAGTACGGGCTGGCGGCCGGGCTGAACCGACGCTTCGACGAGATCGCCCAGCTCGACCACGTTCTGGTCTTCATCGACGAGGTCGAGGAGGTCGCCGGCGCACGCAGCGGCGCGGACGCGACCGCGGTCGGCATCGTCAACGAGCTGCTCAAGGCGATCGTGCGGTTCCGAAGCCAGGACGGCCGGCTTCTCGTCTGCGCCACCAACAACGTGACCACGCTGGATTCGGCTTTCCTGCGGCACGGCCGCTTCGATTACGTACTGCCCATCGGCCCTCCCGACCACAGCGCCAGGACAGCCCTGTGGGAGAGCTACCTGTCACGATCGGGCGCGGAGGCCGACAGCGCGGCACTCGCATCCGCCAGTGAGGGGTTCACGCCCGCCGATATCGCCCACGTCGCCCGAACCGTCTCGCAGGGTCAGTTCGAGCGCACCTTCGACACCGGAACCCGAGCCCACCCCACCACCGACACCTACCTCGAAACCATCGGCAAGACGCAGCCCACGGTCAGCAGCGGCATGGCCCAGGAGTTCGCCGACCAGAGCGAGAGGTTCGCCCGTATCTAGCGTCCCGGTCTCGGAGCATCAGTCACATCCCGGGAGCGCGTGGCCCCGGCGGAAGAGGTCGTGCCGTGTCGGTGCCGGCCGCGTGCTGCGTGCTCCCGTGCCGTCCGACTCGGGCAAGACGGTCCACCGGTCTTCGCTTCCAGCCGCCGCGAAGCGTTCTTCGCGGGAGCGGCACGACGCCGCGTGACTCGGGTACGCGCGGCGGGTCCCCTCGGCCACGCCTACCTGTCCGGCGGATCTTGTGGTTTCGAGTGATCGGTTCGTTGCAGTTCACTCGCTGGGCCGCACTATCAGCTCCGTTCGCTAAGGTCTGCGGCCATGACTGAGACCACAGCCGAAGCCTGGCCGGAACCTCCGCTTGCAGGCACCGAGGCAGCAGCCATCCTCGGCGCCCTCGAACGCCAGCGGGCTACGCTGGCCTGGAAGTGCTCTGGCCTGGATGCTTTTGGCCTTCAAGCCACAGTCTGCGCATCCACCATCACTCTGGGCGGCCTGCTCAAACACCTGGCGCACGTAGAGGACAGCCACTTTGCCCGGCTGTGGCTCGGCTCTGCCGTCGGCGCTCCCTGGGACACGGTCGACTGGGACAGCACCCCCGACTGGGACTACCGCTCCGCTGCCGAGGACACCCCCGAGCAACTGCTCGCTCTCTGGGAGGAATCAGTCGCCCGCTCCCGTGCCATCGTTGACAAAGCACTCAGCGCGGGCGGGCTGGACCAGCTCGGTACCTACACCACCCGTAGCGGCGAGCGCCCCAACCTCCGTCGTATTCTCCTGGACCTCATTGAGGAGTACGCCCGCCACGCCGGTCACGCCGACCTCATCCGCGAATCCGTCGACGGCCTTACGGGCGAGGACCCGCCGAGGTGAACCGAGGTACCTCGTGGCGGGATGTTCTGCCGTCATCATGCTCACCGCTGATAAGGGCGAGTTCCTGCCGAGTGAGGAGCCATAAGCGGATCGCGGCAGTGGCCACGGTGCCGTGGAAGACGAGGGCCCTCTTGTCGTAACGGGTGGCGACGGCCCGGGAGTTCTCGATTCGGTTGATCGTCCGCTCGACCTCGTTGCGGCGTTTGCAGATCTCGCTGCCGAAGCCGGTGGGCCGGCCGCCCTTGCTGCCGCTCCGTTTCCGGTTGGCCCGCTGGTCCTTCGGTTGTCGAGGCATCCGATCGGTCATCCCGCAGCCCTCTCACCAGAGAGAACACCGCCTCCGGCGAGGTCGGACAGGCGGCCGCCCGCCCACTTTCGATGCGGTGGCATACAAGCAACGCAACGCTGTTGAACGCTGCATCAACCGTCTCAAGCAGTGGCGCGGCCTCGCCATGCGGACGGACAAGCTGGCCATGGCCTACGAAGGCGCGCTCCACCTCGCAGCCATCCGGATCTGGACACGGCCACGCAAAGTCGAGAGTGCCTCCGGGCTCGGCGGCGTCGCTCGTGGTCACTCGCCGATGGCCTGTATCTGCTCCCAGTCGGTGGGAGTACCCGGGCCTCCTTAGGGCTCGACGTACTGGCAGAGCGTGCCGTCCGCAGGACCTTTGGGCGGGGCGTCACCGAACCATGCGGCATCACATTCGCGGCAGACCCACAGGCGACGGCAGTCCTTGATCAGTCGGAATGCCGACATGTTGCCTACATTGCACCGAGTGCACAGAGCCACCAAGTGCTTCCCTTCAAGCGACTCACGCTGCCGCGCAACTATCGCAGGAAACCAAGAACCCGCTGTCATAGGCCTCCGTCAGTTGCACAGCTAGGGCGTGTTCTCTCCAGCCAGGCGGGGCATCGAAAGCCCTGGCTCGGCGCCGATTAGTCCGAGGAGAGGGCGCGCCCGAGTCCGTTGCTCATCGGCGCGGAGGACGCGAACGGCCCCGACGCAGCCGGGGCCGGCGCGTTCTGGGCCGTGTGGCTCCGGGCGGGTGCGTGCCTCCCGGTGCTCGAAGCCGGGCTGGAACCTCCGGGGTCACGCCGTCGGGAAGAAGGCCAAGGGGAGAGAGACGCCGGCGCGGTCACCGTCGTCCTTGCGGTCTGCTGGACAGCGGCACTTGTCCTTGCGGTCAGGGCGGTGACAGCGGCACTCGTCCTTGTTCGATTCCGTCCCTACCGCCACGTCGCTGGGGCTGAGGCCGACGGGGACGGTGTCGACGACCGTATTGTCGTCCGGGTCGATCACTGACACCGTGTTGCCGTTGCCGTTGACCACGTAGACGCGCTCACCGTCCGGGGTCACCGCCACATCGGTGGGGGCGTCGCCGACGGGGATGGTGGCGTCGATGGTGTTGTCGTCCGTCTCGATCACCGACACCGTGTCGTCGTTGAGGTTGGTGACGTAGACGCGCTCACCGTCCGGGGTCACCGCCACCCCAATGGGGCGGTCACCGACGAGGAGGGTCGCGACGACTGTGTTGTCATCCGTGTCGATCACCGACACCGTGTCCTCCTCGGCGTTGGTGACATAGACGCGGTCACCGTCCGGGGTCACCGCCACACCGTGGGGGCTGTCGCCGACGGGGACGGTCGCGACGACCGTGTTGTCATCCGTCTCGATCACCGACACCGTGTCGTCGCTGAAGTTGGTGACATAGACGCGGTCACCGTCCGGGGTCACCGCCACCCCAATGGGGCCGTCGCCCACAGGGACGGTGGCAACGACCGTATTGCCATCCGTCTCGATCACCGACACCGTGTCGTCGCTGGTGTTGGTCACATAGACGCGCTCACCGTCCGGGGTCACCGCCACACCGTTGGGGAAGGTGCCGACGGGAACGGTGGCGACGACCATGTTGTCATCCGTGTCGATCACCGACACCGTCTCATCGCCCACGTTGACGACGTAGACGAAGGTGCAGGATGGGCTCGCCGCCACACCGTTGGGAGCCTCGCCGACGGGGACGGTCGCGACGACCATGTTGTCATCCGTGTCGATCACCGACACCGTGTCGTCGCTGAAGTTGGTGACATAGGCGGCGTCGCACGTGCCGGGCCGGCTGCCGGGATCGGCAGCGGCAGGCGCGACCGCCGTGACGGGCAGGGCCAGACCGGCCAGGACCACGACAGCCCCGGCCACCAGCGGCCGTGTCCGCGCCCGCCACGACGACCTTCCTCGGCGCCCCGGCGCGCCCTCCTCCCCCGGACCACGCTCATCCCGCCGGCTCGCGCCCACGGCAATACCCGTCATGAAGGCCTCCTCCAGCAGACAGCACGCTGTACCGGCCTGCCCGGGCAGCGCAGGAACCAGACCGGCACAAGTCACCGCTGGAACCGCAACGACGTTAAGCACAGCAAGAGGCACGGAGCATTTCCAAAGCCGCAAAAAGCGGGCAGGTTGGGCCATCCCGGCGACCGCACTCCAGACACCAGCTGACGGCACGCCACAAGAGCCACGGACAACCCACGGTGTGGTCCTTCGCGGAGCGCCAGGGCCGGCCAGGCGCCCATGACAATTCCGCAGGAGAGCTACTCACATGTGACCCCACCTCCCGTACGGGATCGCTGTTACCGAACGCTTCGTGAAAACGGCGACGCCTGCCCCACGAGCAACGCACCAGCACTGACCTGGAGCTACGAGGGGCGTCCGCCCCGCGCCTCAACACAGCCGCGCCCTACGGGCGAGCCGGCCGCGTCGGCAGAGGCCGCGCGCTTCGATGGGAAGGTGCGAAGCATCACGCGGCGGATCCTGGCCAACGGATTCGGCCTGCCCAGCGGCCTGCTCGGCCGCCTCGGCGGCCGACTCATGGCCCACGGCAACGCCGACACGGAACGCCATGCCGTCGCCCTCGCCGCACCCGCCGAACAGGACGTCGTCCTCGTCATCGGCCCCGGCGTCGGCCTCGCAGCCGCCGCAGAACACTCCGCCCACGTCATCGGCATCGACCCCTCCGACGTCATGCTCGCCATGGCCCGCCGCCGCTGCGCACCCCTGATCACACGCGGCCGCCTCCGCCTCTCCCCCGGCACCGCCGCCTGCACCGGCGAACCGGACGCCTCGGTCGACCTCGTGATCTCCGTCAACACCCTCCAGCTCTGGCCCGACGTCCCCGCCGCCCTCGCCGAACTCCACCGCGTGCTGCGCCCCGGCGGGCGCATCCTCCTCTCCACCCACGAGAAGTGGCTCCCCACCGACGTCCCCACCCTTGCGGCCACGGTCCACGCCGCCGACTTCACCTCAGTCCGCACCTGGACGTGGGAGCCCCCGACACGCATGGCGTCGACGGCGGTGCAGCTGAGCGCGGTGCGCACCTAGGTTCCCGAGCAAGTCCCCACGTTCACGTGTGAGCCTGAGAGGGTGAGTCCGGGTAACCGCGCGACGTCGATACGATCACCGGATGAACGAAACACGCAGCGGCGATGAATCGGCCGTGCGCATGCCCGACCGGGCCACCGATGCGCAACTCGCTCTGGAAGCCGCGCAGATAGCCGTCGGATGGGTGTCGGCCAACAGTCCCTTGACAGAGCAGCAAGGCCGGCAGCTGGTCGGCATGCAGAACGCGGGGTCGGCTCAGGGCGAGATGGTCGTATGGGGCAGAGTCCACGCCTGGGAACGGGAACTCGTAGCTGTCCTGGCCGATGCCGACGAAAGCGACGAGGGCCGACGCCGGGTGGCAGAAGCGAAAGCCGCAGCGACGCAGGCCATGCGCGACATGATGCTGCGAGCCCTCCCGAGCGGGGACGAGAAGTGGCCCATCGGCTACGGCCCGCGCGATGTGCTCCGGTGGTTTATCGAAGGCAACAAGCTGCAGGAGACGCCGCCCTCGGCATGACGCGCAGGGCTTCCGCCGCTTGCGCCCCGTGGACGGTCGACGGACGGCCCGCGCGTCGGCAGGGCCTACCGATGCACTGACGACTGGCACCGGCGGTCGGTGATCCTGGGGCTCGCGGCAGTGGCCGTTGCGTTGTCTAGCGAATCACGGTGATGTCCGGCAGGGGGCGATCCCAACTGCCTGTCAGCTCGATCAAGAGCCGGCGTGCCAGCAGCCTGGCTTCGTTCCAGCCGGCATCCGACTCGAGGGCCTCCGGGGTCCAGCGGTGGGCTTGCTGCTGCCCGCTCATGTCCGTGAAGAGGGAGTCGATTGCCCTCAGGCGTGCCATGACGTCGGCATCGAGCCGCCCGTCCTCGGCCAGTGGGGCGGCAGTCCGGAGTGCGTGCTCGAAGTCCAGCGCCAGGTCGTCCGTCTCGACGCGATACTCCTCGATCCACGCCTGCTGGGTGACGGACTCGGCCGCGAGCGTGGTCAATGACGCAGTCAGAAGTCGCCAGCGGATGGAATCGTCCGGGGTGGTCACGACGAGATCGTCGCATGAACTACCTGGTGAGGCGACGGAAATCGATCCCGGGGATGCATGGGTGTTGGTCATCGCTGCTCACGTCCTGAAAAGGATGCGGAGGAGTCGAGTTCGGCTCGGCCGTATCCGGCCCGCTTGTTCAGCTTGAACCTCGTGACCCGACCCGAGCTCCAGCGACGACCCGCAACCGTGACCGGTCCAACCGAAAGCCGACTGACGCTCTGCTCCTCACGCGCTCCCACATCTGCGGCAACTGGCCCCGCCAGGGGGCGAAGTCGACGGCGGAGCGGCTCGTCGACCACCTCGGACCGAAGCTCGCGCTCCAGCCGCCGCGGCGCCGCTTCTGCACCGCAGCCGTGCTGATCGTGGACGGCGGGTACTTCTTCGGCTGACATGCGCCGGCGACGGGGAGACGCAGGTCACATTCGTCCATGTCACAGGGGGCCGGGCTACCCCGTCTCAGGGGTGTAGCCAGTGACGACCACAGAGGAGCACACCATGGACGCGCGACTGAACTTCTTCACCGACCCGACCGCCGGCAAGGTCCTCAAGTACCTCATGTCGGCGGGTAAGGCGGTCAAGGACTCGCCGCTGCCGGCCGCGACGCAGGAGCTGGTGGCGCTTCGCGTGAGCCAGATCAACGGCTGCGCCGTCTGCATCGACATGCACACCAAGGAAGCCGCCGCTGCCGGTGAGACCTCGGTGCGGCTGAACCTGGTGGCGGCGTGGCGGGAGGCGACGGTCTTCACCGAGGCCGAGCGTGCCGCACTGGAGCTTGCGGAGGAGGGGACCCGGGTCGCGGATGCGGCCGGTGGGGTCGGCGACGAGGTGTGGGCGAATGCCGCCAAGCACTACGACGAGGAGCAGGTCGCCGCCCTGGTGATCCTGGTCTCCTTCATGAACATGGCGAACCGGCTGAACGTCATCACCCAGCAGCCTGCCGGCAACTACGAGCCCGGGCAGTTCCACTGAAACGGCATCAGTAACCGGGCTCGAGGGCCGACTGGGGCCCCCGGGCCCCAGTCTCAGGTCATTACTGTGGCCTGCCGGTGGTCCGGATGATCACCAGAAGATGTTCGCGCCGGCGAGTACGGCCGGCGGGAGGGCTTCAAGGGGAAGGGAGTCGGCGTGAGCAAGGTCGAGGAGTTCGAGGAGCTGCGGCCGCTGCTGTTTTCGATCGCCTACCGGATTCTGGGGAGTGTGGGCGAGGCCGAGGACGCGGTGCAGGAGACATGGCTGCGCTTTGACGGCTCGGCGACCCGGCCCACGTCGACCAAGGCTTTCCTGTCGGCCGCGGTGACGCGGATCTCGATCGATGTGCTGCGCTCCGCGCGGGTGCGGCGGGAGGCGTACGTGGGCCCGTGGTTCCCCGAGCCGCTGCTGAGCGATCCGTATCAGGATCCGGCGCGGTCGGTGGAGCTGGCCGACTCGGTGTCGATGGCGGCGCTGCTGCTGCTGGAGCGGCTCAGCCCGCTGGAGCGGGCGGTGTTCGTGCTGCGGGAGGTGTTCGCCTTCGGGTTCGACGAGGTCGCCGCGGCGGTGGGGCGGTCGGAGGCTGCGTGCAGGCAGCTGCTGGTGCGGGCGCGACGGCACATGGAGGCCGGGCGGCCGCGCTTCGAAGCGGTCCGCAATGAGCGGGAGGAACTGGCGTCGCGGTTCTTCGATGCCCTCCGCGAAGGTGACGTCGCCGGTCTGCAGGAACTGCTCGCCGCCGACGTATCGATGGTCGGCGACGGCGGGGGCAAGGCCCCGCAGCTGGCCAGGGCCGTCATCGGTGCCATGAATGTGGCCCGGCTGCTTGCCTCTGTCTTCCCCCGGTTGGCCCGGATCGACGTGACGTTCGAGCCGCACGAGATCAACGGCCAGCCCGGCGCAGTCTTCCGCGACCGGGACGGCAAGGTGGTCCACATCCTGGCCCTCGAAGTGCTCGACGGGCAGATTCAGACCATCCGCGGGGTGATCAATCCCGACAAGCTCGGCCACCTCGGGCCGGTCGCCGACGCCTGGGCCGTCGACCGCGAGGTGAAGCAGGCCCATCGGCAGATGAATTGACTGTCGCCGTGGCCGCCCCATTCTCTGCGAGGTTTCGCGGGTTCCAGTGGGGTCATTGGCGGCTGACCGTACGGGTCACGCCCGTGACGATCGTCGTCGCCAGGATCCAGCCGGTGATGATCAAGGCGTACGACAGCCACTGGTGCCGGCCGTCAGGGGCGAACGCCGGTTCCTGGCCGAAGTTGATGATCGGCAGCAGCAGGTCGAGGGTGTAGAAGACGGGGTTGAAGTCAGGGGCCTCGTCCGCCTTGATGGGGCGTGGGTGGTCCAGGGCGTACGCGATCGACCCGATGGTCAAGAGGGACAGCAGCCAGACGGCCGCGCGCAACGGGCGGAAGCCGTAGCCGACAGTGGCGTCCTGGACGTACCCCCACAGCCGGCCGTACCAGGTGAGCGTGGTGCGTCGGCGGCGCTGCTTGGCGAGTTGGACGAGCCGGGCCGCGTCGTCGTCACCGACGTGCCGGTAGGCCGCCGTCAACTGCTCATAGCCGTACGGCTCATACCGGTCGCCGTCCCGCTCCAGCATCGGAAGGCGGCGTTCGGCGGGCTCGTGCGGGGTGAGTACGGTGTACGTGAGATTGCTGAGATACACCTGGTCCGGCAGCATCTCCGGTTCAAGGGTCAGGATCTCTATTTGAGAACGTCGCAGATTCAGGGCGCCCTCGATGCGATCGCCTCTGCGTAGCCAGAGTTCACCGATGACACAACTGCTCGCACGTAGTGCCGTGTCGCCCGGATGCGACAGGTGGGCGTGGAACAGGTCGAGACGGCCCGATATACGCGAGCCTCGAAGCTCGATCCGGCCCTGCGCTCGTACGCACCGCGCCCGTACATGGCCTCCCACGGTGAGGTTCTGCGCGTCCAGCGCTGTGCCATCGGGCTTGTTGAACTCGGCGTCCTGAACGTTGATCCGCCCGGCGACGGAGGCGCCAGTCAGCCGTACCTGTCCGCGGGCGCGCATCTCTGGCGCCCACAAGTCGTCCCCGATCGCGGCCTGGTTGAGCTGCAGCACCGGCTCCGTGTCGTCCGGCGCCGTGAACTCCGCGCGTTCCATGAACAATGCCCCGGAGATCTGCGCCCCACCGAGCCGCACCGGCCCGCGCATCCGGCAGTCCGTCATCCGCAGCACCCCCTCGACCCGCAGGGACGCCGAGGTCAAGCCCGGCAGAACGGACTTGCTCAGGTTGAGCTGACGCAGCTGGGCTGCGTACAGGTCGGGAACATCGTCGAAGTGGCATTGGCTCAGCCGTACGGCGGCGTCGATCGTGGCGTACTTCAGGTCCAGCACGCCGGTGATCCGCGCACCCATGATCTTGAGCGCGGAGATCTCACCCTCCTGCGGAGCCTTGAGCAGCAGCGCCCGCAGCACAGTCGCCCGTACGGTCCGCTCGGCGCCCCACGTGTTGCCGAGCGCTGGATCCTCGTCGTCGGCGGCGCGGAAGTCCACGGACTCGCCTCGCGGAAAGGCACGCCATACACGAACCTCGGCCGGCGTCAGATCGTTGGTCTCGCTCACGCCGGGACTCTGACGTGCGGCGTTCGAGCTGTCAACTGCCGTACGGAGCACGCCATGCGGCCCGACGCCTGACCCCCGACCGCACGAATGGCGCCTCCCGCCGTGTGGCAGGAGGGCGCGCAAGGGAGGCAAGGGCCGCTGTACTCCCTCACCCCGCTGACACTCCTGCGGAGACGCGGACGGAGGGCGCGCAGGGCCTCTGCTGCTGCGGTCGCGCCGCCTGTGGTGATCAACAACGTTCCGACCGGCGTCACTTGACTGCCAGCGTCTCCTGCAGCCAGTCGAAGACGACCTCGCAGTGCTGCTGCGGAGCCATCGGGGAGCAGTGCAACTGCGCGCCGGTGGCCGTGGTGAGCTTCACGTAGTCCTTGGGACCTGTCAGCTTGTCGAACATCTGGCGCGGCTGGCCGGGATAGAACTGCTCGTAGTCGTAGTCGAGGACCAGCGTGGGCATCTTGATGCGGCCCACGACGTTCGTGATGCCCAGCGACTCGATGAGCTTGGCCGGGGTGTAGAAATCGGTGAACATCTTGCCCTCGCGGGCGTCGAGCATCGCCGGCACGGAGAAGGGCTCGATGCGCTTCCTCAGCGTCGCGGCCGCTGGCGGAGGCAACTCCGGGACGACCTCCTTGTTCCAGATGCTGTTGGTCTCCTCCTTGTCCGGGGTGAGGATCTTCCGGAGCTCCGGAGGAAAGCCCAGCCAGGGCGCGAGCACGCCGGGCATCGCCACCAGAGCGGCGATCCTGTTCTCGAAGGCCGCGGCCCGAGGTGCCAGGTTCCCGCCCATGCTCAGCCCGGTCAGGGCGATCTTGCCCGTGTCCACGTCCGAACGGGCGACCAGCCAGTCGACGAGCGGCGTGACCACGGTCTCCCAGCGCGGCGTGAAGACCACCTGGTCCACGAAGAGCAACTGCCCCTGGCCGGGCCCCTCGTAGACGAGTGCGTTCCAGCCGCGTTCCAGAGCGGCCTGGACGCCATAGGTCCACATGTCGACACTCTGACCGTCGCTGCCGTTCGTGAGGATCACGGTGGGACGCCGCCCGCGGGAGTCGTCCGGCCGGAAGAACCACACGGGCAGCGGTGTCTTCCCGTACGGGATGTTCGCCGTGACCGGTGCCGGGTCGCACAGCTCGCAGAACTGGTCCCAGGCGCCGCGCCCGGCCTTGTACAACAGCTCCTCGCTGCCGGGGGCGTCGGAGCCGAGTACGAAGAACAGCGCCTGGCCGTAGTACTGCGCGGCCCGCAGCGCACGGAAGCGGGTGGTCTCCGTCCCGGCCTTGCTGCCCTGGGGCGCCTCCATCAGCTGATCGCCGAGTTTCTTGAAGGTCGCGGTGTACGTCTGCGCGGAGAGGCCGGCCTTGTTGATCGCGTTCACGGCGGTGAGCACCTCGCCCACCTCACCGGCGCCGTAACCGGCCGCACCGAGCGCGAGAAGCCCGTTGAAGTTGAAGGCCGGGTCCTTGAAGAGGGTCATCACCCCGGGCGTGGGGCCGCCCGCCGGGGTGGAGGCCGACGCCGAGCGACTGGGAGTGGGGGCACTCGCGGGCAACGCGCCCGTCGGGGTGCACCCCGCGGCCAGCACGGCCCCGGCCCCGCCCACGAGCCCGGCAAGCGCCGTGCGGCGGGTGGGTCCGGATGCTCCATCGCTCGATGCGTACGTCATGCCAGGGAAACCTACGAGCCGCACGTCCGGGCCCCAGGCCGCGACACCCTCCGTTCCCCCGAACGGCTGGCCGACACAGCCCGCGCCCAGCCTCACGCCTGTCCCTCGGGGCCCTCCGAGATCCCGGACCGCTGAGGGGCCGTACGCAGGCGCTTGCCCCTCCTGCCCGTCACCAACTTGACCGGGATCAGCACCGCCCACCACAGCTTCGCGCCGGTCGGGGAGACGAATGCGAGCGGCACGGCGACGGCGAAGACCAGCACCGTCGAAGCCAGATCTGCCACATCGTTGCGCGCGACGGGATCGGGCAGCGCGGCACTGCCCAGCCAGGGGCGCTTCCACAGTACGACCGCCAGCGCGAGCTGCGCCGCCCCTACGGCCGCGACGGCGCCGGAGTAGATGGCCACCGACTCCGGCAGGTCCCCGTACTCGGCCAGCAGGGTGGTGGGGAAGGGCATCAGCGCGATCAGCCCCAGGCCGAGCAGCCCGACGGTGAGGACCGTCCCGTCAACTTCCCGCGCGTAGCAGAAGATCTGGTGGTGGCCCCGCCAGAACGCCGCGATGACCAGAAAACTGAGGGCGTACGCCCACACGTTGGGCACCACATCCGCCAGCGCCTGCTCGAAACCGGCGGGGCCAAGCCCGGCGGGCAGCGCGATGTCCAGCGCCAGCAGCGTCATCGCGATGGCGAACACGCCGTCCGACAGCGCGAGGAGTCGGGTCGCGCTGCCCTCGGTGTCCCGCACTCGCTGGTGACCGTTCACAACGCCACTCTAGGGTCAAAATGTTCTTGAAACTCCCGATTTGATCGCTTGAACGTGTCAAGCCGCCGAGAAGTCTGCGGTGGAGGTCGTCGTGGAGGGCAGCCAGGCTTTTGCTCGCCGACGGTGGAGGCACATCACGAGCCCACGCCTCGATGGGCAGGTCGTTGAGTAGTGAGCCGCGACGGATCAGCAACCATTCGCGCAAGCGATGCACGGGCCCGGAGCGACGAGGGGTGCGCTCCGGGTCGGTGCCGGAGCCGTCGGCGTCTCAGGCCCGTTCGGCGTCGACCTGTCGCCAGAACGCGTCGACCCTTGCGTCGAAGAGGTCCGGGGACTCCTGGAAGGGCTGGTGTGCCTCACCCGGCAGCACCTCGAAGACGCCACCCGGGATCGCCTCGGCGACGATCCGGCCCAAGCGCGCAGGGACGGCGATGTCGAGCTCGCCGGCCAGGACGAGGGTCGGAGCGGTGATCCCCGGCAGACGGTCGAGGGTGTCGTGCGTGACGAAGGCTTCCAGCTGACGCTGGAAGGCCTGTGCGGACTGCGGAGGCGGGAAGGCGAGTGTCTCGTCGATGACCCGCTCCACCATGCCGTTCTCGTGCGCCCGGGGCGTGTAGATCCAGAGCAGGAACGCCTCGAGCATGGCGCGCTCGTCCGGTGCGTCGGTGACGAGCCAGTGCCAGAAGCGGGCCATGGACCGGAAGTACGCCTCCGGCCGGGCCCACGTGCTGACGAGGACCAGGCTGCGGACGAGTTCCGGGTGGCGCAGCGCCAGCTCCTGCGCGATCATGCTGCCGCCGGAGAAGCCCGCCACGTGCGCGTGCTCCACCTCGAGCGCCCGCAGCAGCGCTGCGGCGTCGTCGGCCAGCATCGGCAGGGACAGCGGGGCGTCGGGCAGCGGTGTCCGTCCCGATCCACGGTTGTCGTACGCGGTGAGCCGGTAGCGGTCCGAGAGCCCGTCGAGCTGCGCCTGCCAGGCTTCCGCGGGGTCGCTCAGTCCGGCGACCAGAAGGACGTCCGGCCCCCGGCCCCGGCGCTCCACCCGGGGGCGACAGCGACACACCATCTGCCACTGACTCGGGGAGCCGGGCGACCGCCCTCGCCACCGCGCCGTCGAGCCGCTGCTTGACGCCGGAGCCACTGCGCATGGACGCGATCTCCTCCGTCTCCGACCACGTCGCGCTGAACGAGTACTACCGCTCGCCATCGGGGTTCAGCACCGCCTCGGCCATGGCCATCGACCGGCAAGGATCCCGAAGGGTCAGGAGGTCAGGAGGTCAGGAGGTCGGGAGGTCGGGAGGTCGGGAGGTCGGGAGGCGAACGGGCAACATCATGAACAGTCATGGGCGCATCGAAGCCGACGCCACTGACGCTCTGCGCCCTCTGAACTTGGCGAAACGACCTTCACGTACAGTGCGGCCAAGACTCGCCCTTCGGCAACGGCTGTTGCCCTCTGGACGCCGTGGTCAGCGACGGGAAACGAGGTAGAGATTCGGATGCAGGCGATGGTCGACGGCGCTGGGATGCTGTCCGATGCGCGTCTGGCTGCGTACAGCACCGTTTCCACGTCCCTGGCCCTGCACAGTGATCGAGGACTGCGCGAACTTGTGGACACCGCTGCACCGCTCGGTTCCGGTATCGGTGGCAGTTCGGCGCTACTGGAGATTGCAAGTACGCCGGTCTTCGTGAAACGGGTCCCCCTGACTGAGGTGGAGCTTCGGCCTGACCATGTCCGGTCCACGGCGAACGTGTTCGGGCTGCCCGTCTTCTGTCAGTACGCCATCGGTGGGCCAGGCTTCGGGGCGTGGCGGGAGGCTGCCGTCCACACCATGACCACCAACTGGGTGCTCGCAGGGCAGTATCAGGGGTTTCCGCTGATGTATCACTGGCGAGTGCTGCCGGACACGGCACGGGCTCTTCCGGAGGAGCTGGCCGACGTGGACCGGGTCGTGTCCTTTTGGGGAGGCGGGCCGGAGATACGTCGTCGACTCGAGGCCCTTGCGGAGTCCCCGGCGAGCCTCGTGCTGTTCCTGGAGTACATCCCGCAGACGCTGCATGAGTGGCTCACCGAGCAGGTACGAGTCGGCGACGAGGCGGCCGGTCGCGCCTGTGCCCTCGTGGAGAGGGAACTGGAGGCAGGCACCTCCTTCATGAACGACCGCGGTCTCCTGCACTTCGATGCCCACTTCGAGAACATCCTGACTGACGGCCGGCGCCTCTATTTCGCCGACTACGGCCTGGCTCTGTCGTCCCGCTTCGACTTGTCCCCCGCCGAGGCCGACTTCTTCGACAGGCACCGGACGTACGATCGCGCGTACACACTCAGCTACTTGGTGAACTGGCTGATCACCGGCCTGTACGGGCACGAGCGGGCGGAACGGGTGGCGCTGATACACGCGTGTGCCGAAGGGGCGCGGCCTCCTGCGGGTCCGCCGGATGCCACGGCGATCCTTGCCCGTCACGCACCGCTTGCGGCACTCGTGACGGACTTCCACGCGAGGCTGCAGCACGAGAGCCGTGAGACTGCTTACCCGCTGGCGGCAATCCACCAGATCCTCGAGTCGCGCCACGGCTGAGAGCGCCGAATGTCGCCTGCCGAGCCCGCCGGTCTCGGTGCGTTGGCGTCTCATCGCATTTCAGGGAGCCGATGAACGTCGCCGATCAGTAAACGTAGACGTACTGATTGAGGACGTTGAACGAAGGCGACGGATGACTCTTGGTGGTGCCGTTGGGGTGCACCCAACGCGACAGATGTGTCGCAGGCGTGGAGCCCACTTGGATGTACCGAGGTAACGATCACTCCGCTGATCTGGGGTTTTTGCGCTGGTTGGCATTGAAGCGCGCCTTCTTCTGACGATTCCCACACGTGTTCATGTCACACCATTTGCGAGTGCGACTTTGGCTGGTGTCGAAGAAGGCGGCTTGGCAGGTCGGTGATGCACACAAGGCCAATTTTCCGTCTCGTTCGCCTGCGATGATGCTGATCGCGTCGGCGGCGATCACGCTGAGGGCATCTTCCACGCAGGAAGGC
Organism: Streptomyces sp. NPDC043812; assembly: GCF_056436245.1. Classification (NCBI taxonomy): domain Bacteria; kingdom Bacillati; phylum Actinomycetota; class Actinomycetes; order Kitasatosporales; family Streptomycetaceae; genus Streptomyces; species Streptomyces sp. NPDC043812. The sequence continues at coordinate 241,589 of NZ_JBWKCY010000007.1, read as the reverse complement.
GAGCTGAGCCGCCATCGCCGCTTGCCCTCGGGCGTCAGGATCGCCGCGGCCCGACCCTGAGCGCTGCAGTCATTGATGACTTGGACAGCAGACGCAGGGAGAGCGTCCTGGATCGCGGCCGCTGTCGCGGCGGCGTGAATCGACTCCCTCAGTTCCCGAGCGAGGTCGAGCTGGGCAGTGGTGCAGGAGTCCACGGCGAGGCCGTTCACTGCCAGCCAGTCGACGAGTCGGTGCGGCGTGGGAATGCGCTCCACAGCATCGCCATGACGCTCCGACAGAGTCCCCGTGAAGCTGGTCGCCAGCACGTTACCGAGGCGGAAGTCAGGGAAGCCAGCACGCATGGAACCACCTTAGCTGGTTGCAGCGCGGCTCGAAGAACTGCTAGAACCGTCTTAGCCGGTTCTGAAACGGTCGTAGCCGGTTCCACAACGGCCAGGAGGTCTCATGCCCCGTCCCACCAGCGACGTGCAAGCATTTGAAACCCACGCACCCGACGCCGACCTCGACGATCTGCGCGCGCGACTGGCCGCGGCACGGCTACCGGAGGCCGAGACGGTCTATCGCGCCGCGCCCGACCCTCGCCGATGGGAACAGGGCGTTCCGCTCGCCGACCTCGTCGATGTCGTGAACTACTGGCGCACCGGGTACAACTGGCGGTCGTTCGAAGAGCGCCTTGACGGTATCGGCCAGTTCCGCACGACCATTGATGATCTGGGAATCCACTTCCTGCACCGCCGATCCGCGCGCGCAGATGCCACTCCGCTGCTCCTGACGCACGGCTGGCCGGACAGCATTGCTCGGTTCATCGATGTCGTAGACGAGCTGGCAGATCCGAAAGGTGCAGACGCGCCGGCGTTCCACGTCGTGGTCCCGTCGCTACCCGGCTTCGGCTACAGCGACAAGCCGACCACCACCGGTTGGGGAACCGAAAAGATCGCAGCCGCATGGGTGGAACTGATGGGACGGCTCGGCTACCGCAAGTTCGCAGCCCACGGCGGTGACTGGGGAGGCAATATCACCACGGTCCTCGGCGGCAGGTTCCCGGAGCACGTTCTCGGCATCCACACAACGTTCGCGGAGGGACCGCCCGGGCTGACAACGGACGGGCTGACTGCGGCCGAGCGCAAGTGGACCGAGGAAACCCGCGATTTCTGGCACCACCGCGCGGCGTACGCGAAGCAGCAGGCGACCCGACCGCAGACCATCGGCTACTCGCTCGTCGACTCACCGGTCGGGCTTCTTGCCTGGATCCTTGACAAGTTCGCTGAGTGGACGGACACCGAAGACAGCCCGTTCGAGACGATTTCCAGAGACAGCGTTCTTGACAACGTCACCCTGTATTGGCTGACGCGGACCGGCGCATCGTCGGCCCGCATTTACTACGAAAGCCACAACTCACTGGACCCCGAACTTCGGGTCGACGTCCCGTCGGCAATCAGTATGTATCCCCGCGACATCGAGAAGTGTCCGCGCCCCTGGGCACAGGAGCGGTACCGACAGATCGTCCGATGGAGGTCGCCCGAAATCGGGGGACATTTCCCGTCGCTGGAGGTTCCCGAGTATTTCGTCAAAGATCTGCAAGAGGGCCTCGCGGCAGTGCTGGCCGCCAATCGGTGAACCCGGCTCGGCGACCCGGCACTCGATTCACCGCCTGATCCGGCTCAAGGCGTTGCCCGACGGCTTCCAGACCGAGTTCATCGAGACGGCAGAACGTGGTCAGACAGGGCGCGGCGAAGACAGCGTGGAGCATGTCGAGGTCTTTCGGATGGGCAGTGCAGGAACCTCCATCCTGGAAGGCCTCCACGCCTACCCGCCAACACCCCCGACTACACCCTCAACTGCGAAGAGCCGCGTTGGCCAACCCATAAGGGGTGACGGTGTGTCAGGTCTGGTGGGTGGCAAGGTAGTCGGACCAGCCGTCTCCTGCGAGCCGTGCCCAGCGGTTGGCGGTGACGGGGCTGATGCCGACGAGGTCGGAGACCACGATGGGCCGGGGGGCGGACCGGATCGTGACGGCAGCCGCCCCGGCCCCGTCGGGGGTGGGGGAAACGGGGGCGGCCAGGTCATGCGTCGCGACCGGGTGTCAGCACCAGGCGACGGAGTCGGCGGGGTCCTTGCCGACGTTGACGTTGCCGCCCCAGACCCACGCGGTCCGGTACGTTGCGGGGGAAGCGCTGTCGAAGACCGTGCCCCTGTACCAGATGTCGGTGGTGTAGCCCCCCGCCGTGACACGGTCGCCTTCCAGGTAGCAGACGCCGTCCATGTAGAAACGGTCCACGGTGGGTCCGGTGTTGGCGACCACCTCGGCCCGGAGGAAGGGGCCGGTACGGATGTTGCTGTTCGGCTGCAGCGACACGTAGAACCCCGAGGCCCCGGCGTGGGCGTTCCCGGTGGCGACGCCGGTCAGGGTTGCGGCCCCGATGAGCGCGAGGCCGGCGGCGGCGAGGCGGGTGCGGTTCTTGGGCACGGGTGCTCCTTGATGTGTCATACGTGGCGAGGACGTGCTGCTTCGTCCGGGAGACGGCCCCCGCACGCCCGGGCGTATGAGCGTCGGCTCGACGAATTCGTTCCGGCTTCCGAGCAGGGGGCGCTGTTGCTGTTGGCATGATGCGGTGCGAGTAGCAGGGTCCATCCGGGCCCGCGTCACAGGAAGGCAGTGCCGTGACCGTTCTCGACTCCCCGATCCCCCGGTTCCACCTGGCCATGCCGGTCGACGACCTGGCCGCCGCACGCCGCTTCTACGGAGAGGTGCTCGGGCTGGAGCAGGGCCGCAGCGCGGAGACCTGGGTGGACTGGAACCTGCACGGCCACCAGTTCGTGACCCACCTCGCGCCGGAGCGCGCACAGCGCGTGCACAACCCGGTCGACGGCCACGACGTCCCGGTGCCGCACTTCGGGCTGATCCTGACGATCCCGGAGTTCCAGCAGCTCGCCGAGCGGCTGCGCGCGGCAGGCACGGAGTTCGTCATCGAGCCCTACGTGCGCTGCGAGGGACAGCAGGGCGAGCAGCGAACGATGTTCCTCCTCGACCCGGCCGGCAACGCCCTGGAGTTCAAGGCATTCGCCGACGACTCCCAGGTCTTCGCCACCTGACACCGGCGTTCCGCACCCTTCTCCCCCGTCCCCTTTCCGTGGCTCAGGCGCGGTGCCCGCCGCAACACGGTTCTCGGATCAGTTCACTCAATCGGCAGATCTCGGCGTGCACGGAATCCGCATACGGGGATGTCACCCCTTGGCGTCACCTGACCGAACACGTGACACGGCACGCGTCATCGCTGTCAGCCGGCTCGGCCTCCCCACCATCTGCGGCCACGTCGCCGTGCGCCCTGGTGGCCGACCGCTGTTCGGCAGGCGCGTGCGGGCGTGCTTCCTCGGGCCATGCTGTACGGCGCGCCGCGCTCTTCCTCCCGAGCGGCCCCGGTGGCGCGCGCCCCGGATCGCTGATGTCTGTACGAAGGAGGTGCGGAGAGAAAGCGAGAGACCATGGAGCAGAAGCGCGAGCGCCTCGGGACACCCCGGGCAGCCGGGATCGCCGGGGTCGTGTTCGCGGTCCTGATGGCCGCGGCGATCGTCCTGATGCGCATCGCCCTGCCCGGCGGGGCCGACGGGGACGACATCACCGTCGACTCCGGGCAACGGAGCGCCGTGCGGACGGCCCTGGCGCTGCTCCCCTTCGCCGGAATCGCCTTCCTGTGGTTCATGGGCGCCCTGCGCGAGCAGAGCGGCGAGGGAGAGGACCGGTTCATCGCCACCGTGTTCCTCGGCAGCGGCCTGGTCTTCGTCGCCACTCTGTTCTGCAGTGCCGCGGCGGCGAGCACCGTACTCGACGAGGGTCAGCAGCCCTCCCCTTTCGGCCGCCACTTGGCCTACACCCTGCTGACCACGTACGCGATGCGGATTGCGGCGGTGTTCATCTTCACGACCTCGGCCATCGGCCGACGACTCGGCGTCTTCCCGCGCCCCCTCGTCATCCTCGGCTACCTGGCGGGCCTGGCGCTCCTCGTGCTGGGAGCATCCGCGCCCTGGTCCGAGCTCGTCTTCCCGGCCTGGGCGCTGGTCCTCAGCCTGTACATCCTGTGGGGCCGGCGGCCCGTCGGCTCACGGCCCGCCACACCGACCTGAGCCGGCCGTACCGCTCACTCCAACGGACTCTCCCTCGTCGCCGTGGCCCCTCCGGCCACCGAGGGTGGTCCAAGGGAGTTGACCGGGCCATTGGAGAGGACCGATCCGTTGGTAAGGGTTGTCGTCGATCTGAACCACTGTCAGGGATACGCGCAGTGCGCGTTCCTGGCCCCCGAAATCTTCGCCATGCACGGCGAGGAGGCGCTGCTGTACAACCCGGAGGCCGACGAGGCACAGCGCGAGAAGCTGGCCCAGGCCGCCGCAGCCTGCCCCGTCCAGGCCATCCTGGTCGACGCGGTGGACACCCCGGCCGAGGCGGTGTCCGGTGAACGGTGACGGATCGCTGGAACGGCTCAAGCGCGAAGGCCGCATCGTCGTCGTCGGCGCCTCGCTGGCGGGCCTGCGGGCTGCGGAAACCCTGCGCGACAAGGGCTTCGCCGGTTCCCTGACAATGATCGGCGACGAGCCGTACGAGCCGTACGACCGACCCCCGCTGTCCAAGCAGGTGCTGCTGGGCAAGGCGACCGCCGACCGCACCGCGCTGCCCAGGCGCCGGTCCGTCGACGCGACTTGGCGGCTCGGTGTCCCGGCCACCGGCCTGGACATGGCCGCCAAGCGGGTGCGGCTGGCCGACGGCGACGAAGTGCCGTACGACCGGCTGCTGATCGCCACCGGGGTACGGGCGCGACCGTGGCCGCGCGAGGCCGAGGCGGAACTCGACGGCGTCTTCGTGCTGCGCACCCGCGACGACGCAGCCGCGCTCGCACGGCGGCTAGACGAGGCACCCAAGCGGGTCATGGTCATCGGCGCCGGGTTCACCGGCTCGGAGATCGCCTCCGCCTGCCACGAACGCGGCCTCCCCGTCACCGTCGCCGAGCGCGGCGCGGCCCCTCTGGTCGGCGCACTCGGCGGGGTGGTCGGCGCGGTCGCCGCCGAGCTCCATCACAAGCACGGCGTGGACCTGCGGTGCGGGGTCATGGTGACCGCTCTGGAGGGCGACGCCTCGGGACGGGTGCGCGCCGCGCATCTGTCCGACGGCTCCACGGTGGAGACCGACGTGGTGGTCGTCTCGCTCGGCGCCACCCGCAACACCGGGTGGCTCGCCGGATCCGGACTCGGGGCGGGCCCCCGCGGGATCGCGTGCGACGCCGGCTGCCGCGCGTTCGACATCCGCGGAATCGTGACCGACGACATCTATGTGGCGGGCGACGTCGCCCGCTCCCCGCACGCCCTGTTCGGCTACCAGTTCCTGTCCCTGGAGCACTGGGGCAACGCCGTCGCCCAGGCCGATATCGCGGCGCACAACATGCTGAGCGAAAGTACCGACCGCCTCCCCCATTTGTGGATGCCGGCCTTCTGGTCCTCGCAGTTCGGAGTCAACATCAAGTCGGTCGGGGTGCCGTCGCTGGGGACGGAGATCCTCATCTCGCAGGGTTCGCTCGAGGGGGGCCGGTTCGTCGGCGTCTACGGCTACCAGGGGCGCGTCATCGGCGCGGTCGCCTTCGACCATGGCCGGTGGATGCCGTTCTACCAGGAGTTGATCGAGACCACCGCGCCGTTTCCGCTGCCGTTCCCCACGGTCGACCGGCGCACGGAAGGACAGCAGCCGATGGACGCCGACTTCCCCGACCCGTCGGTCCCCACTCACGGCCCCACCGTGACCCTCAGCGGATACTCGCCGGCCGACCGCCGGATGACGTTCACCCCTGCGCACTGACCCGCACGGCCACGAGGACTCGCCATGACGCAATCCCCGCTGCACCAGATCCTGGACTACGCCAACCGCGCCAATCCGTACCCGATTTACCAAGAGCTGCGGAAGACGCCGGTCCACCACGAAGAAGACGGGCCGTACGTTGTCAGCACCTACTACGAGATTCGCAGCCTCCTGCACGATCCTCGGATCAGTTCCGACGCCCGCAATCTGGCCTCGACCGCCCGCGACCCGCTGGCCGAGTCCTCCCAGGAGGAGGAGACTGCACTGCCGCCCAGCTTCCTGCGGCTCGACCCTCCGGAACACGACCGGCTGCGACGTATGACGAACCGGCCCTTCGGCCCGCCGCACTCCCCCCACCGGGTCGACGGGATGCGCGGAGAACTCCATGGCATCGTCTCCGGCCTCATCGACGGCATCGCCGACCCGGGCCGGATCGACCTGGTGGACCAGTTCTCGTACCCCTTCCCCGTGACAGTGATCTGCCGGCTGCTGGGGGTGCCGCACGAGGACGAGGCGCGCTTCCACACCTGGGCGGACACCATCGCCGCGAGCCTGGACCCCGACCCGGACGCGGATCCCACCGAGCGGGGCAAGACGTCGCACGACGCCCGGATGCAACTGGGCATGTACCTGGCCGGCCTGATCGAGGAGCGCCGCAAGAAGCCCGGGAACGACATGCTGTCCGAGCTGGCGACGGCCAAGGGCGAAGACGGCTCGATGACCACGATGGAACTGCTCAGTACTGCGGCGCTGTTGCTGATCGCGGGGCACGAGACCACCGTCAACCTGGTCACCAACGGAATGCTGACCCTGCTGCGCAACCCCGATGTCCTTGAGCGGCTGCGTGTGGATCCACAGCTTGCCGTGCCCATCGTCGAGGAGTTGCTGCGCTTCGAGCCGCCGGTGCAACTGGTGCCGCAGCGCACCACCCTCGCCGACATCGAGGTGCGGGGCGTCACCGTCCCCAAGGGTGCCTCTCTTTGGCTGGTTCTGGCGTCCGGCAACCGCGACCCCCAGCGCTTCGAGGATCCGGACCGCTTCGACCCGGACCGCCGGGACATCCAGCATCTCGGCCTGGGCAGCGGCATCCACAGCTGTTTCGGCGCACCGCTCGCCCGGCTGGAGGCCCAGTTCGCCCTGGCGGAACTCGCCCGCAGGCTGGAGAACCCCCGTCTGCTGGAGGACCCGCCCCCGTACCGGCAGAACGCGGTGCTGCGCGGGCCCCGGCATCTGCCCATCGCCTGCGACGGGATCCGTCCCTAGTCTTCTGAGTCAGGAATTCTGTTCAGATATGAGGCGAGGCGTTCGAGGATCTCGTCGGCAGTCTTGGTCCAGATGTAGGGTTTCGGGTCGGTGTTCCAGGCTGCGATCCAGTTGCGGATGTCCTTCTCCAGGGCCTGCACCGACTTGTGAACGCCTCGTCGTATCTGCTTGTTGGTGAGTTCGGCGAACCACCGCTCGACGAGATTCAGCCAGGACGAGCCCGTCGGTGTGAAGTGCAGGTGGAACCGGGGATGGGACAGCAACCACTTCTTGATGGCCGGGGTCTTGTGGGTGGCGTAGTTGTCGGTGGCCAGGATCCGGTTGACGCTTCGCATCAGACCGGCGGCCTTGCGCAGCCGCTTGTTGTAGCCGGGCTGCTGGGGCAGGTAGGGGAAGAGGTGGCGCAGGTGGGCACGGGCATGGCGGAGCCATTTGGCCTCGGAGGTGTAGCCGAGTATGGCCTGCATCGTGGCGAGGGTGACCAGTTCGGCATCGCTCAGGCGGGGCGTAATGCCGACCGGCGGCGCCACGACGCCAGGTCGGGATGCTCCTTCAGCATGTCGTCGGTCGTCGCATAGAGTGCTGTCGCGAGGGTGTCCACGTCGTTTGTCATAAAACGATCTTGGACACCCTCGTTCTCGTCTCCGCAGGCACCCCTTGGACCACACCACCAGGAGGAACCAGTGTCATACCCGCAACTGCTCACCCCCGAGGAGAAGCTCGCCGACGCGAAGAAGCTGTTGAGCCTCCCGCGTATCGTCGTGATCTGCGGCTCCACCCGCTTCATGACCGAGATGACCGAGGCCGATCTGCGGGAGACCAAAGCCGGAAAGATTGTCGTCAAACCGGGCTGTGACATGAAGTCGCCGCACGAACTTTGGTCCGATCCTGTCGAGGCCGAGGCGCTGAAGGTTCGACTCGACGATCTGCACCGGGCGAAGATCCGGCTCGCTGATGAGGTGCTCGTAGTCGGCGACTACATCGGAGACAGCACCCGAGCCGAAATCGCCTACGCCCGGTCGCTGGGCAAGCCCGTACGGTTCACGCACCCCGAAGTCGCCCCTGACGCCTGACCGCCCGCTGCCACCTCGACAACCAGGGCCGGCAGCCCGCCGCCTGACCGTCTCGCGGTGGCTTCGGCCGCCGCCCACCCCACACCCTCCGCAGGCATCCCTTGGAATTGATCATCTAGGTTGGGTACGTGCATACGGAACACTGGGGGCGGGGTCATGAGCTGGTACGTGCTGGTGGAGGCCAACGGGCCGCATAGCGACGACAAGTGGGAACTGGTGGCAAAGATCCCCGTCGAAGGCGGAAGAGAAGCAGCCCTCGCCCAGGCCGAGGAGATGAGCCGCACCTATTTGCGGGGGAACTACCCCGACAAACAGGGCCGCCTCGTGTTCCGTACGTCTCCGACGAGCTGGCTCGTGGAGCAGTCCCGCTTGATGCGGCTCGAGCGCTCCACCGACCCCGTCCCTCTCACTTCGCACATGCGTATCTGCGTCGCCGAGCTGGTGATGGCGCGGGAACCGGCTCCCCTCGATCCCCCCAAGAAGGGCTGGCTGGGTAGGTAACCGACCGTGGTCTGACCGAGTCGGCCGTCCGCGTTCTTTGAGGCCTACGGTCACTGAACACTGCGGAATGACTCGTCTAGCCGGGCAGGAGCACTTCAGGGGCTGAGTGCTCGTCCTGCCGCCGGTCCTGCCCCGAGACGAATTCGGTTGCGGCAGGATCGGTGCGCCCGGCGAGGATACGTCCATGGACGGCGCAACAGGCGAGGTGGACCAGGCGATCGCGGGCGAGTTGCAGCTCATGGATCCGCGCGTGCGGATCTCGCGGGAACGCGCCGGGCAACTCCTCGACCCGGAGTTCGTGGAGGTCGGCGGGTCGGGGCGGCGGTTGACGTATGAGGCCATGCTTGCCGGACTGCCCGACCATCCCGGCAGTTCGCTCGACGCTCCCCGCTTCGAGCCCTCGCAGATCTCAGGGGTGCTGCTCGCGCCGGGTCTGGTGCATCTGACGTTCGAGACCATGCTGGGCGAGCGCAGGACCAGGCACAGTTCGATCTGGCGCAAGGGGGACGGAGCCGCGGGTTGGCGGATGTACTACACCAGGCGACGCGCGTGCCGCCCGGTGTGGACTGAAGCGTGTTGCAGAAGTGCTGATCCAGGACGCCTCGAGATGGTCCAGGACGGCCTGGGACAGTCGCAGCGGCGGCGGCCGATGTTCCCAGCCGGCCGGGGGCCGGACGTGCCTCGATCGCCAGTACGTGTGGCCCGCGGTGCAGCGTCCCTGCCGGCCGTACCTGAGCGGGTGTCGCGCCGTGTGCGCGAGGGAGCCGGCGCTGACGAGTTTCCGCAGGGGGAGATGGCGACCTCGGGACGGACAACAGGCCGTCGGAGTTCCTCCCGGGCCCGACGAAACCGCCACCGCCGTAGGTGGTGCGTCGCGCCTCGCGAAGGGCTTGTCCGTTCCCCCAGCGGACGGCAAAAGGAAAGGCAAGGAGGTTACGAACTCCTTGCCACTCTCAACTTATAGCGCACCAGGGGGCTTGCGGCAAGACCCGGGGCATGCCGCAGAATCGCTTGCTCGAGGCCAGGACCTGCGGAAATAGGAGATCCACGAAGTGCGTGTGTTGTTGTCGGTCAATGGGTCACGCGGTGACGTCGAGTCGGTGAGGGGACGCGAGCTGCTGCTGCGAGCAATCGGCGCCGACGTGCGGGTGTGCGCGTCATCGGACTTCGCCGGCGCGACCTCGGATCGGGGCTGATCACATGAACTCTCTCACCACCAGCGCGTTCGACCTTCCCGAACGCCTCTCCCCCAAGGCCGACCCGATGCTGATCGCCGGCGACGAGCAGCACTTCACGGCCATCGCGGAGAGCCTCGAGCAGGCGATCGCCGAACTGTCCGACAGCCTCGATGCCGAGCGCAGAGCGCCCGGCGGCGTCGGCCGGGCAGCGATGGACCGGGACGCGGAGATCCACCGGCTGACCGGTCGCCTGCGCGCCCTGCGCCGCTTCGGTCTCGACCTGTGCCTGGGGCACATTGTCGGTACGGACGACCCCGAGCCCGTGTACATCGGACGACTCGGCCTCACCGACAGCACCGGGCGTCGGCTGCTGATCGACTGGCGCTCCCCCGCGGCCGAGCCGTTCTTCGCGGCGACCCACGGCAACCCGATGGGCCTGGCCAGCCGCCGCAGGTACCGCTGGACCCGCGGTCGGATCAGCGACTACTGGGACGAGGTGTTCACCGCCGACGCGCTCGAGGGGCACGCCGCGCTCGACGACCAGTCCGCGTTCATCGCCAGCCTGGGCAGCAACCGGTCGGCCCGGATGCGGGACGTGCTCGGAACCATCCAGGCCGACCAGGACAACATCATCCGGGCGGGATCCCGCGGCGCTCTCGTCGTCGACGGCGGTCCGGGTACGGGCAAGACCGTCGTCGCCCTGCACCGCTCCGCCTACCTCCTGTACTCCGACCCCCGCCTCGGTCACCGTCGGGGCGGCGTACTGTTCGTCGGTCCGCACCAGCCGTACCTGGCCTACGTCGCCGACGTCCTCCCCAGCCTCGGAGAAGAGGGCGTGCAGACCTGCACCGTGCGGGACCTCGTCGCCGAGGGAACCGGAGCAGCGCTCGAGACCGACCCGGACCTGGCCCTCCTGAAGTCGTCCGCGGACATGGTGAAGGCGATCGAGACGGCCGTCAGGTTCTACGAAGAGCCGCCCACCCAGGGGATGACGGTCACGACCTCCTGGTCCGACATCTGGCTGAGCGCCGACGATTGGGCCGAGGCGTTCGAAGCACCAGGACCAGGTACTCCGCACAACGAGGCGCGCGAACAGATCTGGGAAGAGCTGGTCACGATCCTGATGGACAAGCACGACGGCGACGTCTCGCCCGAGCTGTTCCAGAAGTCGCTGCTGCACGACAAAGAGCTGGTCAGGACCCTCAACAGCGCGTGGCCGCTGCTCGATGCGGCCGATCTGGTCGGAGACCTGTGGTCGGTACCCGCCTACCTGCGGATGTGCGCTCCGTGGCTCAGCCGCGATGAGGTTCGGAAGCTGCAGCGCGCGGACGCCCATGCCTGGACGGTGTCCGACCTGCCGCTCCTGGACGCGGCGCGGCAGCGGCTCGGCGACCCGGAGGCGTCACTGCGCAAGCGTCGGCACAAGGCGTCTCTCGCCGCCGAACGCGAGCGCATGGCCGGCGTTATCGACAACGTGCTCGCGGCCGACGACGACGGTGAAGGTGCCGTGACCATGCTGCACGGAAAGGACCTGCAGGACAGCCTGATCGACGAGAGCGCGCTGCCCGGCACCGAATCGGACCCTCTCGCCGGCCCATTCGCGCACATCGTCGTGGACGAGGCTCAGGAACTGACCGACGCCGAGTGGCAGATGCTGCTGCTCCGCTGCCCGTCCCGGAGCTTCACCATCGTCGGGGACCGCGCCCAGGCCAGGCACGGGTTCACGGAGTCGTGGCAGGAACGGCTCGAGCGGATCGGGCTCGACCGGATCGACGTGGCCTCGCTGAGCATCAACTACCGGACGCCGGAAGAGGTCATGACGGAAGCCGAGCCGGTCATCCGGGCCGTGCTCCCGGATGCCAATGTGCCGACCTCCATCCGCAGCAGCGACATCCCCGTCGTACACGGATCGGTTTCGGATCTGGACTCGGTCCTCGACACCTGGCTCGCTGCGCACGCCGAAGGGACCGCCTGCGTCATCGGCGATCCCACGTTCCGGGCGACGTCCCGCGTCCGGTCGCTGACCCCGGAGCTGTCGAAGGGGCTCGAGTTCGACCTGGTCGTCCTCGTCGACCCGGAGGCGTTCGGCAACGGCATCGAAGGAGCGGTCGACCGCTATGTCGCGATGACCCGCGCGACCCGGCAACTCGTCATCCTCACGAGCTCCTGACGTCGGCCGGCACAGCGTGATCGTCGCCCGACGGTCATGAGGACCGCAGCCGAGGGTGTCCGACTGGGCTTCGCGGCCGGCGCCCCGGCCGAGTCGGGCGCCACCGACGATCCGGGCGCCGGCGGGCGCAGTGGCCCGTGGCGCGAGGACCGGCCCTGATTGCGGGCTCGTCGACAGTCCCGCGCATCTGGGTGCCGGGACGAGGGGAGGGCGGTGGCAGCACCCCGTGGGGCCGACATGGTCCGGTGGGACCGTAGGCTCTGCGCATGGTGGAAATGCAGCCGCACGGGACGGTACGGGGGCCGGGGCGACCGAGGGAGGAGCGGGTCACAGGGGCCGTGCTCAAAGCGGTTGTCGACCTGGTCACCGAGCAGGGGATCGGGGCGGTCACGATGGACGCCGTCGCAGCGCGGGCCGGGGTGAGCAAGCCTGCCATGTACCGGCGGTGGCCCACCAAGCAGGACCTGATCATCGCCGCGGCCGAGACCCGCATCGGCGCACTGGCGGTGCCGGATCTGGGCGACTTCCGGGCCGAGCTCCGCTTCGTACTCACTGCCCGCCTGGAGGCCTACCGGCTGCCGGGTTCGGACCGGCTGATCGCGGGCCTCATCGGAGCGGCCGCCGAGACAGGTGCGGTGCGGGGCCAGTACGCGGAGTACACCGAGCGGATCACGAGCGAGACGAGGCGCATCCTCGAGCGTGGGATCGCGCGCGGCGACGTGGGGCCCGACACCGATGTCCGGGCCGCGGCCACCCTGGTGGCCGCTCCGCTGCTCTTCCGGCTGATCGGCGAGCAGGAGCTGCCCGACGCCCGCTTCGTGGACACGCTGGTCGAGCTCGTGGCCCGAGCTGTGGGCCCGACCGGCTGACGCCTGGCAACCGCGGCTTTCCGGCTCCATTTATTTGTGCTGCCAAGCCTCTTGCCTCACCACCCCCTAATAACGATACTTCCGGTAACGATTTCCCGGCCGTTACGGAGGACTCATGGACAGCGTCGTCACCGCCCCCGCCCCCACGCTCGACAAGCCCCTGATGCACTACGGGAAGCGCGTGCTCGAGCGCATCGCGCCGGGCATGGCGCAGCCGGACTACCGGCTCCTGGACATCTGCCCGCTCACCCCGCACATCGGCGCCGAGGTCGAAGGCGTCGACCTCTCGCGCCCGATCGGCGAGGACCTCGCCGACGAGATCAGGCAGGCCCTGCTGGAGTGGAAGGTGCTCTTCTTCCGCGACCAGCACGCCTTCAATCCGGAGTCCCAGCTCGCGTTCGCCGCCCTGTGGGGCGCCCCGGAGCCCAACCCCTTCTTCCCCAAGGCCGACACCGCCGGCGTCTCCCGCCTGGCCAAGGACGCCATGGCCATCGGCACCGAGAACATCTGGCACAGCGACCACTCCTTCATGGCCGCGCCGGCACTCGGGTCCGTCCTGCGAGCCGTCGAGGTCCCGTCCGCCGGCGGCGACACCATGTGGGCCGACATGTCTGCCGCATACGACAACCTCTCCGAGTCCATGAAGGCCCGGATCGAGGGACTCACCGCAGTGCACGACTGGGTGCCGAGCTGGGGCTGCATGATGACCGAGAGCCAGATCGCCGCGCACCGCGAGAACCTGCCGCCCGTCGAGCACCCCGTGGTCGTCCGCCACCCGCGCACCGGCCGCAAGCTGCTCTACGTCAACGAGCCCTTCACCACCAGGATCGTCGGGCTGTCGGACCCGGAAAGCCGCGAACTGCTCGACGAGCTCGTCCTCCAGGCCCGTGTCCCCGAGTACCAGGTGCGCTTCCGCTGGCAGCCGGGCTCCGTCGCGATGTGGGACAACATCGCCACCCAGCACTACGCGATCAACGACTACTTCCCGCAGCGCCGTGTCATGGAGCGCATCGCGATCGCCGGCGAACAGCTCTCCTGAACAGGCTCCGGAATCCCCTCCCCATCCAGTCTCCGCGGAGCCCTTGTGACCGACACCGATGTCGCACCCGCTGTGCCCGCCCGCCTCCCCAAGGAGACGAGCAGGTCGAATCGCCGCGCGTGGACCGTCACCGCGCTGCTCGTCGTCTTCATGATGATCAATTTCGCCGACAAGTCGGTGCTCGGCCTCGCGGCCGATCACATCCGCAAGGATCTCGGCCTGTCGGCGTCCGAATTCGGGCTCGCCAGCAGCGCCTTCTTCCTGCTGTTCTCGATCTGTGGCGCCGCGGTCGGATTGCTCGCCGACCGCATCCGGCCCAAGTGGCTGCTGCTGGCGATGGCCGTTCTGTGGTCCGTCGCTCAGGCTCCTCTGGCCGTGGGCGGAGGGCTCGCGGTGCTGATCGCCTCACGTGTTCTCCTCGGCGCCGCCGAGGGGCCCGCGTTCCCCGTGGCCCAGCAAGCCACCCTGTCCTGGTTCCCCAACCACCGGCGCAACCTGCCCGGGGCGCTGATCGTGCTGGGGGTCACCCTGGGAGTCCTGGTCGCCGCTCCCGTACTGACATGGGTGATCCACGACCACGGTTGGCGCGCGGCCGTCGCCGCGGTCGCGCTCGCCGGTGTGGTGTGGTCCCTGCTGTGGATCTTCCTCGGCGGAGAAGGGCCGTACGCCGCCGAGACAGTCGACGGCTCACCGGCCCCGGCCAGCTCCGCCGACGGGACGGGGACGGGTAACGGGACAGGGACGGCTCAGCGCAGGACGCCGTACCGCCGGATCCTCGCGACCCGTACCTGGATCGGTGCCACGGCCGCCTATTTCGGCACCTACTGGGTCATCGCCTTCGCCCTGGTCTGGCTCCCCTCCTACCTCCAGGACGGGATGGGCTACTCCTCGGCCGGGTCCACCCAGCTGCTGATGCTGTTCTGGGGTCTGAGCGGCGTCGTCGTGCTCGGTCAGGCCGGCCTGACCGGATGGCTGCTGCGCCGCGGGGTCGCGAGCCGGTGGGCCCGCGGCAGGGTCGGCGGCATCGCTCTGCTCATCGGCGCCGCAGCATGCCTCGCCCTGCCGTCGGCCCCGGCCGGCGCCGCGTCCGTCGTGCTCCTGATCGCCGGATTCGGGCTGGGCGGAGCGATGGCCAGCGTCGCCGTCAACACTGTCACCGAACTGGTCCCGGCCGATCGCCGTGGCGGCGCCCTGGGCATCATGAACGCCGTGGTGACCACCGCCGGTCTGATCGCCCCGACGCTGATCGGGCACCTCGTGGACACCCACGGAGCGGGCGGTTACCAGCACGCGTTCCTGATCACCGGTGCCCTGCTCCTGCTGAGCGGTATCGCCGCGGTCACGCTGATCGACCCGGACCGCGACGCGCGCCTGCTGTCAGCCTGACGACGCGCTCTCGTCCCGTAACTCCGGGCGCGGGCCTGCTCCTCACACAGCGTACGGAGCAGGCCCCGCTCTCCCGACACCCGACCTTCCGGCAAGGAATGACGTGAACACCAGCGCCCTCGACACCTCCTTCCTCGACCGCATCGTGGCCGAAGTACGCGGCAAGGCCGAGTCCTGGTCCGCGACCCCGCTCACCGAACGCATCGCCCTCCTGGAGCGGCTGCTGCCCCGTGTGGTCTCGCGTGCTCCCGAGCTGGCCGCGGCCGGTGCCCGTGCCAAGGGGTACGCACCCGAGTCCCCTTGGGCCGCCGAGGACTGGATCGGCGGACCGTGGGCCCTGGCGCAGAACGCCGCAGCGTATCTGCACGTCATGCGGCGGATCGCCGCCGACAAGGACCCGGTCGATGCCAAGGCCGTCCACGAGGAGAACGGCCGCACCTGGGTCGATGTCTTTCCTGCCACGGGCTGGGACACCCTCCTGCTCAACGGCTTCACTGCCCAGGTGTGGATGAGCCCCGGTACCACCGCCGACGAGGCACGCGACCGCGCGGCGGGCGAGTACCGCGGGCGGCCCGGGCGCCCGGCCGTCGCCCTGGTCCTCGGTGCGGGCAACGTCGCCGCCATCACCGCGCTCGACATCCTGCACAAGCTCTATGCCGAGGGCCAGGTCGTCATCGCCAAGATGAACCCGGTCAACACCTATCTGCGCCCGCACTTCGAGCACGTCTTCGCCGAGTTCGTCGAACGCGGCTGGGTGCGCTTCGTCGACGGCGGTGCGGCCGAGGGGAGTCATCTCACCCGCCACGACGACATCGACGCCATTCATGTCACGGGCAGCGACCGCACCCACGACGCCATCGTCTGGGGCACCGGAGAGGACGCCGATCAGCGCCGCCGCGACGACCGGCCGCTGCTCGACAAGCCCTTCAGCAGTGAGCTGGGAGGCGTCAGTCCGTGCATCGTGGCGCCGGGCCCGTGGAGCGACGCCGACTTCCGCTTCCAGGCCGAACACATCGTCACCAGCAAGATGAACAACTCCGGCCACAACTGCATCGCCAGCCAGATCCTTGTACTGCCGCGTGACTGGGACGGCACCGAGCGCCTCCTGGACGAGATCCGGCGGGTCATGCGCGAACTGCCCCCGCGCACCGACTACTACCCCGGCGCCGCCGGGCGTCTCGCCTCCGTTCTCGCGGCCCATCCGCAGGCGGAGACCCACGGCGAAGGCTGCCGGCTGCTCGTCCCCGACATCCGGGACCACGACGACATCCTGATCACCGACGAGGTCTTCAGCAGTGCCCTGGGCGTCGTACGCCTGCCCGGAGCCGCTCCGGCCGAATTCCTTCGTCACGCCGTCGACTTCGCCAACAACACACTGCCCGGCACCCTCGGCGCCACGCTGATCGTCCACCCGAGGACCGAGAAGGCCCACCGGGCGGCAGTGCGAACCGCCATCGCGGACCTGCGCTACGGCACCCTGGGCGTCAACTGCTGGTCGGGGGTCGGCTTCCTGCTCGGCTTCACCCCCTGGGGCGCCCACCCCGGGCACACGCGCCAGGACATCGGCAGTGGCATCGGCTTCGTGCACAACGCCTTCATGCTCGAGGACATCGAGAAGACCGTGCTGCGCGCTCCGTTCACGCCCGCCCCGCGCGGTCTGGTGACCGGCGACCCGTCGCTGTCGCCCCGCCCGCCGTACTTCGTCACCAACCGCACCTCACTGGCCACCGTGGAACGCCTCACCCGCTTCACGGCAGCGCCGAGCCTGAGCAAACTGCCCGCTCTCTTCGCGTCCGCCTTGCGCGGCTGACCCCCGCCGCGCCGAGCGCACGCACCCGCTCGGCGCAGCGCACCCCGGTGCCTGCCGCACTGTCCATGCCGTGATGCCTCCACAACCCGGACGAGCCCGTTGTCCGATGCCGCCACTGCCACCGAAACCCCTGGAGAACCCATGCTCAACCTCGCCGCCATGCTCGAGGACAGTGCCCGTGCCGTGCCCGACCGCACCGCGGTCCTCCTGGGCGTCCAGCGGCTGACGTACGCGGAGCTGGACACCGCCGCCCGCCGGGTGGCCAACCTGCTGCGCTCGCGCGGAATCGAGCCGGGCGACAAGGTCGCCCTGTCCTGTCCCAACCTGCCGTGGTTCCCGATCGTCTACTACGGAATCCTCAAGGCCGGCGCGGTGGTCGTCCCGCTCAATGTCCTGCTCAAGGGCCGGGAGATCGCTTACCACCTGGCCGACTCGGAGGCCAAGGCGTACTTCTGCTTCGAAGGCAGCGCGGAGCTCCCGCTCGGCCAGGAGGGCTGGTCCGGCTTCGGCGAGACGCCGGGCTGCGAGAACTTCTTCCTGATGACCGCCGCCCCCACCGAGGACTCCCCGATTCCGGGCGCCACGACTCTGACGGCGGCTCTGGCCGGGCAGAGCGCGGACTTCGAGACGGTGACCACGGAGCCCGGTGACACGGCGGTGATCCTGTACACATCCGGCACCACCGGCCGGCCCAAGGGCGCTGAACTCACCCACTCCAATGTGATGCTCAACGTGCTGACCTGCCACAAGCTGTTCGGCGAGGTCGAGCACGACGTGCATCTGATCACCCTGCCCTTGTTCCACTCCTTCGGCCAGGTCGTTCAGATGAACGCCGGCATCGCCTCCCGGGCCACACTGGTGCTGCTGCCGCGCTTCGACGCCCGATCCGCCCTGGCCCTGATGCAGCGCCATGCCGTCACGTTCTTCGCGGGCGTGCCCACGATGTACTGGGCCCTGCTCGAAGAGGAAGCATCCGATGTCGACCTGACTCAGATCGCCAAGAACCTGCGGATGGCCGGCTCGGGAGGCTCGGCGCTCCCGGTCGAGATCCACCGCCGGTTCGAGGAGCGGTTCGGCGTCACGATTCTGGAGGGCTACGGACTCTCCGAGACCAGCCCGGCGGCCACCTTCTCGCCGCGAGGCGAGACGGTACGGCCGGGCTCCATCGGACGCCCGGTCTGGGGCGTGGAGGTGGCCCTCGTCGCCGAGGACTGGACCCCGGTCGAGGGCCCCGACGCCATAGGCGAGATCGTCATCCGCGGGCACAACATCATGAAGGGCTACTACAACCGGCCGGAAGCGACCGCCGAGGTCATGCGTGACGGTTGGTTCCGCACCGGGGATCTCGCCCGCCGGGATGCCGACGGATGGTTCTACATCGTCGACCGCGCAAAGGACCTGATCATTCGCGGCGGCTTCAACGTCTACCCGCGGGAGATCGAGGAGGTGCTGCTCACCCACCCCGCCGTGAGCATGGCCGCCGTCATCGGCATCCCGCACGAGCGCCACGGCGAGGAGATCAAGGCCTGTGTCGTCCTCGCCCCGGGAGCGACACTCTCCGAGGAGGAGCTCATCGACTGGTGCAAGGAGGAGATGGCGGGCTACAAGTACCCCCGCCAGGTGGAATTCCGCACTGTCCTGCCCACCAACGCCACCGGCAAGATCCTCAAGCGCGAGCTCCGGGACGCGGGACCTGCTGACGCCCACGCGATCGAAGCTGCCCGATGAGCCTGCCTGACATCGCCGACTACGTCGTCGTCGGAGCCGGCTCGGCCGGAGCGGCACTCGCGGGCCGGCTCACCGAGAAGAGCACGGCCTCGGTCGCGCTCCTGGAGGCGGGCGGCCCGGACAAGAAGGCGGCCGTCCACATCCCCGCCGCCTTCTCACAGCTGTTCAAGACCGAACTCGACTGGGACTACACCACGGTCCCCCAGGCCGAACTCTCCGGGCGTCCCGTCTACTGGCCCAGGGGCCGGATGCTCGGCGGCTGCTCCTCGATCAACGCCATGATGTGGGTGCGTGGATTCGCCGCCGACTACGACGAGTGGGGAGACCTCTGCGGCCCGGACTGGTCGTGGCAGAGCCTTCTCCCCTACTTCCGCCGCCTGGAAAGAATCACCGGGGCCACCGACCCGGGCCACGGACGCTCCGGCCCCATGCACATCGAGCCGCAGCGCAACCCGAACCCGCACACGGCCGCCTTCCTCGACGCCGTCAAGGAGCTCGGCCAAGCCGTCGAGGCTGCCAACACAGAGGCGCCCAAAGGGTTTTCCCAGACCATGGTGAGCCAACGGCGCGGGGCGCGGTTCAGCACAGCGGACGGCTACCTCAAGCCGGCCCGCAGCCGCTCGAACCTGCACGTCATCACGAACGCGCAGGCCACCCGCGTCCTCTTCGATGGCCGCCGGGCAGTGGGCGTCGAATACGTCATGGGCGGTGTGACACGCAAGGTGATGGCGCGCCGCGAGATCGTGCTCAGCGGAGGCGCGGTCAATACTCCGCAACTGCTGATGCTTTCGGGCATCGGCGAGGCCGGCCACCTCCGTGAGCGGGGGATCGACGTTCTCGTGGACGCTCCCGAGGTCGGCGCCAACCTCACGGACCACCTCATCAGCGGCCTCGCCGTCGATGTGCCGGACAGGACACTCTTCGCCGCCGAGCGACCCGGCGAGCTCCTGAACTACCTCGTTCGCCGCCGAGGGATGCTCACCTCGAATGTCGGTGAGGCGTACGGATTCGTCCGCAGCAGGCCTGATCTCGAACTCCCCGACATCGAAATCATCTTCGCCCCGGTGCCGTTCATCGGTGAAGGTCTCGTCAAGCCACAGGGACACGGCGTGACAGTGGGCGCGATCCTTCTCCGGCCCCGGAGCACCGGATCGATCACCCTTGCCTCGCCGGACCCGCTCGACAAGCCGGTCATCGACCCCCGCTACCTCACGGACGCGGGCGGCACCGACCGTGCGGCACTGCTGGCCGGACTCGACGTCTGCGAGCAGATCATCGACCGCCTCACTGCCCGCGGCTTGTCCTCGGGCCGATTCCTCATGCCCTCCGGGGCCGAGCACCTGCCCCGTGACCGGCGTGACGCGCTCGCGCTGGCCGATCATGCCCACACCCTCTATCACCCTGTGGGGACGGCGCGAATGGGCCAGGACGATGCCGCCGTCGTGGACCCGCAACTTCGGGTCCGGGGTGTGGAGGGACTGCGGGTGGCGGACGCGTCGATCATGCCGACGATCATCCGTGGCCATACCAACGCGCCGGCCATCGTCATCGGTGAAAGGGCCGCGGATCTGCTCGGAGCGAGCTGAAGCGGTAGACGGTCACCATCGCGGTGACTCCCCGAGCGTCGCGGCGGCTACGGCATGAGCCCCGCGGCGCCGCCATGCGCACAGCGGCAAGGGCGACGACAACTACCTGTCCCCGGCGCCGTGTTCACCGTGTGAGTCGCCTGACGAGCCAGGCTCCAGCGCACAACACTCCGATTCCAGCAGCGCCCCAACGGCAGACGGCGCCCGCCAATGAACCTGCGGAGAGGGCGACCTCCGCGACCACCTGACCGATGGCGACGAACACTGTGAGAATCGCAAGGAACCCGACCGCTGCGATCGTCAGGTCCACCTCGTCATATTGCCGGGATGTCCGTCGCTCCATGGGAGCCATCGTTCCTCGCAGGTCAGCGAAACGCCAAGGGTCCAATCGGCCGTACTGGCGCGAAATGGCTGACCACCGCGCACAGCTGTGAGCACGGCGGTGTCAGATGCTCACTCCACCGACCAGGTCCTGCCCAGCGAGCACGGCCCTCGAACTTCCGTGACGATCTCATCGGCCGCAGCGCCGACGCCGTGCTCGCCGGGACCGACCGGCGGACCGCCGTCCTTGCGGCATGCCCGATCGCAGCCGAGCCATCGGACGCACTGTCTCCACCGACTGATGGGTGACGAAACCGGTTTCCCCAACCCACAGACCCGCGGGAATACTCCCTTCATGGCCGTGACACAACAACTTGCCCGGGTGAGCGGGGAGTACATCGCTCGATGCAGCGCATTGGCGGCAGTCAATCCCGACGCTGATCCGGAGTGGGACCCAGCTGCCAACGACTGGATCGATCTCGACTGGGCCCCGCGTTTCCTCACCGACGCCTGTGAACTCGCCGGTGTGGACTCGTGCACGCTCGAAGCACTCAACCGTTCGCTGGAGGGTGCCCCGGATGTCGACGTCTCGGTGCGGCACCACCCAGAAGCGGTCGGTCTTTTCGGGCCCCCTCCCACAGCTCTGGCGCCGATCTCAGTAGCCCACGTCGCAGCGAGCCTCGCTGAGCTGGACTGGAACAACGTGCTGACCGCGATCCCCGCAGACCGCCTCGAAACCATCGCCGGTGACGGCTTCACGGGCGACCCACTGGCCTACCTGACGACCCACTTCACCGCCCTGAGGAACTTCTACGCGGAAGCGGCACAGCGAGGGCTGTTCGTCGTGATGTGGTGGGACTGAGCGGTACCGCCCAGCGGCCGCGACCGGTGGAGATCCGCGACCGCGTACAGGGTCCGCGTCCTGCCGTCTCAACGCAGTGGCCAGCTTGCTGAAGTGATGTCGGCTCAGTCAAGTGAGCGGGGCCGGCCGGCACGGCTCCGAAGCCGTGAGCCGCGGCCATCACCGTGCCCGGTCCGCCCAGGCGCGGGCGAAGCGCTCGTGTGCGGGGAGCGGGACCGCCGTGGGGGCGTCCGACGGGGCGGACGCGGACGCGGGGCGGGGGGCTTTGGCCGCGGTGAGTTCCTTGCGGACCGCGCGGTGGTGGTCGAGGGTCCAGGTGTTCCAGCGGCGGACGGTGCGGTCTGCCGGGCGGTCGAGGGCGTGCAGTTGGAGGTGGAGGGCGGCAGCGTCGCGGCCGACTCCGAGGGTCTCCGCGGCCTCGTCCACCAGGGCCGGGACGCTGAACAGCGGATTGGTCTCGTACTGGCCGGGCGGGACCGGGGTGGCGATGGACCGGTCGGCCAGTCGGCGTAGGCCGGCCAGCAGAGTCGCGGGGGCGTCGGTGAGCCGGCCGATGAGTGCCCGGGCGCCGGCAGTTGCCGGGTCGCCGACCGGGCGCTCGGTGAGCGCCCAGGCAGCGGCGGTTGCGGCGGCCCGGACCCCGTCGACGTCCAGGGGCTCCGAGAGCCGGCCGGTGAGCAGGGCCGTGGCCCAGGTCTCCGGCAGCCCGCGATCCGCAGCCAGCGCCGCGGCGTGGCTGCCGTCGTCGGTGTACGGCCCGGTGCCGAGGAGCCCGGCCCAGGCAGCGGCCATCCGGTCCGCGGCGGCGGTCAGGCCGCCGGGCGCCCAGAGTCCGGCCGGATCCGCAGGCACGGCGGCCGCGAGGACGGTGCGCCGGCCGGCCGGGCCGAGGCGCCGCCGGAACTCGTCGTACGCCTGGGCAGTGGCCCGGTCCGCCTTGTAGGGCTTGGCGCGGAGCAGCTTGCGGTGCGCGTCGTAGTCGGCGCTGCCGGCGAAACCGTCGAGGACCAGGGCCGCGATCGGACGCGGCACCCCGGTCCGCCAACGGAACAGGTCCACGGCCTCGTCGGGAACCGGCAACGGGCCGTGCTCGGCGAGCAGTGCCAGCAGGAGGGGCAGCCGGGTGGTGTCGTCGAAGGCGATGGTGTGCGTTTCGCATTCCTCGGCGTCGGCGGGCGACGGGTCAGCGGCGCGCTGGAGGAAGGGGGCGAGCCCGCTGCGGACATTCCCGGAGGCCACAGTGACGGCTGCACGGAGTTCGGCGATCGGCTGTTCGGGAGCGCGGCCGGTCCGCCAGGCGCTGCCGGCTTGGGCGAACGGCTGCCGGCTCCACACGTCGAGCAGGGCGGTCAGGGCCTGCCGTTGCCCGTCGGGGGTGGCGCCGACGGCTGCCCGCCAGGCCACGGCATCGATCCGGCCGACCAGCACCGCCCACTCGGGCGGGGTGGCGGGCAGCGCGAGCACCCGGACCTCGTCGTCGATCTCGCCGCGCAGGTACCGGCCGTCGGCGGCGACCGCCGTGAGCAGGGCGGGCTGCGGCTGCGAGGGCTGCTGCTCGTAGGCGCGCAGCTGGGGCAGCAGATCGTGCAGTGCGGGGGCGAGTCGGGTGTCGGGCACCGGGTCGGGGAGGTCGACCACCGGGCCCGACCGCATCACGGCGACCCGGTGGGACAGCTCCCGTCGGCGGCGCAGCACGTCTGCGGCGAGCCGGACGGCGCGGGCGACGCCGGCCCGGATCCGCGGGTCGGTCACGCCGGGCAGGGGATGGGACTCGTCGTCACAGCTGCTGGCGACCGGGTCCAGCAGTCGGCGCACCGCGGGGTCGGTGACGGCCCGCAGGGCTTCGGAGGAGGCCTCGTCGCGGGCGGTGAGGAAGTGCCAGTAGGCGGGCGGCGGCACGGGCCCGGCCTGCTCGCCGAGGGTTGCACGGACCGGGGAACGGTCCCGGCTGCCGGGGAAGCCACGCACCTGCCAGAGCAGCGAGTTGTCTTCGGCGGCGTGGCAGCGGACGATTGTCTCGCCGGCCAGGACGGCATCCTCCCCGCCGAGTGGCAGGGCGAGGATGCCCCAGGGGCGGCGGCCCCAACGGCCGCTGCGGTAGGAGGCGGTACGGCCGTCGATGGATTCCAGCACGAATTCGCGGGGCGACGGCCCGGCATACGGGGTGCGATGGTGGACCCGGCAGCCGGTGAGCCGCCCGTCCTGGCCGAGCGGGGAGTTCGTGACGTCTTGCGGCAGCCACGCGAGGATCCGGTGGTCGGCGAAGGGCTCGGTGCCGGGCGGTACTTCGGCGGGCGTGTGGAAAACGGGCAGGGTGCGTTCATCGGTGGGGGTGCCCGTGTCCGGGTCGAGACGGGCCCAGCCGTTGCGGCGTCCGCCGAACACCTCGGAGCTCCAGACGGCGCAGCCGTCGCTCATCTGGTAGTCACGGTGGCCGATTCCCTCGCGGCCGCCTGCCCGCAGCACGCGTTCGCCGTCGTACCGGCCCTCGCCGTCGGAGGTGGCGAACTGGTAGCCGAGGCCGCCCTGGATGCTGCCGCCGTAGGGACGCAGTCCGTACGCCTCGGCAGGTTCGAAGGTCTCGCCGGGCCGTTCGGACCAGTAGGCGGCTCGGGGCCAGTTGTCCTCGTGTTCCTTGTTCCAGGCGACGAGGAACTGGCCACCGACCCAGTACACGGTGTGGCCGCGGGCCGTATCGGGCAGCGCCAGGGTGTGGTCACCGCGGCGACCGGCGTGGTCGACGGCGATGGCACGCGCGTCCCCGTAGACGGTGAGCACCGGCCAGGTGCAGGTGACATGCACGGTCTCGTCGGGCCGGAACTCGGCAAGAGCCTCCTCCAGAGCGGGCCAGGCCAGTTCCTCGGGCAGTCCGGCGCGCAGGACGCGGGCAAGCGGCCCTGTGAGGTCAAGGGCGTCGAGGGCCTCGTCGATGCCGTCCAGGGCGATGGCAGTGGGGCGGTCGAGGAGGTCACGCAGTTCGTCGACGGCTTCGTCGGCCGCGGCGAGCCCGCCGCCGCGCAGGGCCCCGATCAGCTTCTCGATCCGGGCGTGCACCTCGGCGGCGATGCCCGGGTTGCGCGGGAGCCGGCTGATGGCCGTGCCGCCGCCGGGACGGAGCCCGGCGTGCACGGTGCCCTCCAGCCGGGGCCCGAACACCGGGTCGGCGGCGAGCGCCTTCAGGTCGCGTTGCGAGTGCTCGCCCCAGAACTCGAGGCCGATGGCCGGGCCGGGGTCCTCGACCGGTATTCCCTCGGCAAGGCAGATGTCGAGCAGGTCGGCGTCCAGGTGCGGCCACCGGTAGCGGTCCTCGTGCAGCCGGACCGGCGTGCCGGCCGCCCGCAGCAGCGGGGCGAACCGGCCCACCAGGTCGAAGAGTTCGGCCGGCATGGGCTGGCGGGTCACGCCGCCGCCGGCGACGGTGCGGTGCGAGTAGCCGGCCGAGTAGCGGCGCAGCCAGTCGCCGAGGCCTCCCTCTGGGGCGATCCGGCCGACTGCGGCGGCGTCGGCGGCGCCGCAGCCGATGAGCAGCCGCAGCCACGCGGCCGCGTCGTTCTTCGACTCGGGGAACAGGTCGAGGAGGGCGGTGGCCTGGCCGTCGGTCGGCGGGTGCGCGGAAAGCGGGCCGGCGGCCGCGTCGAGCAGCCGGTCGGGTACGGCCTTCCCGCCGGCTGCGGCCAGCAGCTCGCCCAGCACCCGGGCCTCCTCCTCGGTGCCGAGGCCGGCTCGGCGGGCCGAGTCACGGACCCGGCGGGCCAGGTCGGCGGGCAGAGCGCCAGGGGACGCCGCCCAGAGCGTCAGCATGCTGACGAACTCGCGGTGTGCGTCGCCCGGTTCGAGTACACCGGCCAACCACGCGGGGTGGCCGCTGAGTTCGGTGGCCGGCAAAGCGCCGAATCGGGCGAACAGCAACACGTTCGCCTGCCGCCAACCGGGGTCGACGTGCAGCTGGTGGGTGCGTTCGGCGGCGCGTGCCTGGCTGTACGCGCGGGCGGCGGAGCGGCCGTGCGTTTCCAGCAGCCAGTGGCCGATGGTGTCCCAGAACCAGGGCAGATGGGCAGCCGGCAGTCCACGGGCCACGCGCTCCATGCCGTCCACGAACCGACCGGGCTTCTCCCAGGCCCGGCCCCGGTGCCGGTCTGCCTCTTCGAGCACGGCACGGGCGGCGGTCTCCACGTGCGGATCCCGTACGCGCGCCCAGTCGGCGTAGGTCTCGGAAATCCGGTGGTTGGCCGGGAGCGGGACAGGAGTACCGGTGCTGGTCATGTCCCCGATCTTGCCAGGGGGCACCGACAGCGCGCTGCGCCCGCCCGCGCCGTCGGCTGGGGCACGGGAACGCGTCGCCATGGATGGTGGATTGAGCGTGGGTGCCCCGGACACCCGGCGGTGCACACGCACTTGGTCACGTGACGGCGGGGCACGGTGAAGAGGCATGGGCCCGAGAGGATCGCCGGGGCCCTGGTCACGTCCCGGCGATCTTTTGAGGATCAGCCCGCGGCGTCAGATGCATGGGGGCCTCCTCCGCCCCACCGGGGCCGAGGGACATCGCAAAGCGGTGGGGGCACCATCCGGCCGTCACGCTGGGGGAGATCGCCCGAGGGTCTGCCACCGAAGGCTCGAGTCCGGCCGGCCAGGCGGCGTTCGGCGCTCGCGGCGGAGCGGCGGGGATGCGCCCGGGACCGATCGCGCCGGACCTGCGCGAGGTGGAGTCCGACGGCCACGGCCGCCTGACGGCGAAACGGCTCGGGCCCGGCTCCCCATTCAGGGAGCCGGGCCCGAGCCGCGTACCGCGGAGGGGCGCTGCCGCACAGGGCGCACGCCGACCGTGGAGGTCGTCAGCGGCGACGGAACGGCTGTGCCACTGCCCGCGGTGTGAGCCTGCTCGGAGGTCCGAACCGACTCCGCGGGGAGACAACGCCTCCGCTGCCGGTCACGGTTCGGGGTCCAGCACGACCGGCAGTTCCGCGAGGCCGCGGAAGGCCGGGAAGGGGACCTCCATCCACTTCGGCTGAGCCGCGGGGTCGGCCGGAGCGAGTTTCGGGAACCGGCTGAACAGGCTGGTGAGGGCCAGCTGCATCTCCAGCCGCGCCAGCGGCGCGCCCAGGCAGTAGTGGCTGCCGTGGCCGAACCCCAGGTGGCCGCTCTGCGTGTTTCCCTGCCGGGTGACGTCGAACTCGTCCGGAGAGTCGAACTTCCGCGGATCGCGATTCGCGGAAAGGAGCGAGATCTGGACAAGGGCGCCCTTCGGGATCCGCGTACCGCCGATCTCCACGTCCTCGGTCGCGAACCGGAACGTCGCGCTCTCCACCGAGCCGTCGTAGCGCACCAGTTCTTCCACCGCGGTGCCGACCAGCTCAGGGTTTTCCTGCACGGCGCGCAGCTGTGCGGGGTTGGCCAGGAAGTGGTGCACGGCATTGCCGATGAGGTACGCGGTCGTCTTGTGACCCGCGAACATCAACAGGAACGCCGTCGAGACCAGCTCGTTCCCCGTGAGGCCGCCGTCCTTGTCCTGGACCTCGGTGAGCGCGCTGAGCAGGTCGTCGCCGGGGTGCTCGCGCTTTCGCGCGATGAGCTGCGTGAAGTAGGCGTGCAGGTCCTCCTCCGCCTTCTGCTGAGCCCGCTTGGACTCCTTGCTGAAGCCCGTCTGCGCCACCGTGGTGGACAGCCGCTGCATGTGGGACCGCTCCTCGGGCGGCACACCGAGCAGTTCGCAGATCACGGTGATCGGCAGCGGGAAGGCGAACGCGGGCAGCAGATCCACCGGCTCCCGGGTGGGGCACGCGTCGAGCAGCTCGTCGACGACATCCTGGATCTTCGACCGCAGCGCCTCCACCCGGCGGGGCGTGAACTCGGAGTTGACGAGCTTGCGCAGCCGGGTGTGCTTGGGGGCGTCGGCGTTGAGCATGTTGTCGTCGAGCGAGACCGAGGAGTCACCGAAGATCCTTCGGTAGGAGTCCATGGCGCCGTACATGTCCTTGCTCAGCCGAGGGTCGGACAGGGCGGCCCGGGCGTCCTCGTACCGCGTGATCAGGTACGTTTCGAGGCCGTGCGGCGGCGTCATCGGGCAGACGGGCGCCGTGTCCCGGAGCGCGGCGTAGACCGGGTGCGGATTTCTCCGGAATTCTGCGGTGCATTTCTCGGCTGCGGTGGCGGGGTCCTGCGTGGTGGTCACGGACGGCTCCTGAGGTCGAAGAGGGCCTCGGCGTTGCCGCCGAGGATGAGCTGCTGGGACGCCTTGTCCACGGGCAGCTTCTCGATCATGCGGATGAGGTCCTCCAGCGGCGCGGCCATCGGCGGCGAGTCGCTGCCGAACAGCATCCGTTCGGGTCCGAGGACCTCCGCGTTGAGGCCGAGGTGTGCCGGGCTGAACGGGCTGGTGTCGACGTACATGCGCCGCAGGGCCGCGGCCGGGTCGGCCGACGGTGCGACGGTGGGCGGCGCGCCGCCTGCCTCCTGCCGCCCCGGCGCCTGCCCGCCGGACACCGGCGCGGCGGAGGACGGTGCTGCGGAGGGCGGCGCTCCCCCGCCCCAGTGCCGGGGAGCTGCCGCCGTCTGCAGCCGCTCCGGCAGCAGCGCCATCGCGCCGCCGCCGGTCGCGCCGATCAGCCGAAGATCCGGGTACTTGTCCAGCCATCCCGCGAACGCGATCATGGCCATGCCCAGAGTGACGTCCCCGAACCGGCCGATCTGCTCGACGAAGCCGACGCTGTCCACGTGCTCCGTGCCGATCGGTTCGGCCGGTGCGTGCACCAGGACCGGGACTCCTGCCTCCGCGGCAAGCGCGAAGAAGGAGTCCGCCCGCGGCGAGCCGAGCAGCTCGCCGCGGACGCTGGAAGTGGTGATCAGGCCGACGAAGGCGGGGTCCGCCAGGGTCTCCCGCACCCCTTCCAGGTGATCGTCGTCGCCGAACGGGTTGGCGTAGACGTACCCGCGCAACTGGTCCGGGAACGAAGCGATCAGACCCGACATCCACGCGTGGAATCCACGCAGCCGGTCGCGTGGCTGCTTGTAGTTGTCGACGCCCGGAACCCGTGCCATCGCACCGGCCCCCACCGGGCTCCCGATGATGGTGAGGTCGATCCCGGCCTGATCGCGGGCCGCCAGCATTCCGTCGACGTCGGTCAGGCTCGGGGGCATGGGGAAGCGTCTGGCAGCTTCCGGCGGGGACAGATGCCCGTGGATGTCGATGATCATGTGTGGGTTCCTGATTCTGGTGCGACTGCTCGTGTGACCGCGGCACAGTCCTCGTCTCCGAGCCCTTGCTCGGTGGCGCGGGCGTGGGTCTCCGCGGCTGCGGCGGTGAGCGGAAGGCGCAGGCCTGCCGCAGTCGCCTGCTCCGTAGCGAGCATGAGGTCCTTGGCCATCAGGCGCAGCCGGAAGTCCGGCTCGTCGAATCGCCCGGTGGCCAGACGCCGCGACTTGAACGACATGACCGGCGAGGCGAAGCCGCTGCCCGCAATCGCCCGGAGGACGAGCTGCTTGTCGAGACCGGAGGCGGCCGCCAGTTCGGCGGCTTCGGCCATGGCCTGCACCTCTATCCCCATGAGGAGATTGAGCAGCAGCTTCATCCGCATGCCGGAACCGAGCGCGCCCAGATGGACGACCTCCTTGCCCAGCTTTTCCAGCAGCGGCCGGCCGGCGGTGAACACTCGCTCCTCACCGCCGACGAACAGCCGCAGTTCGCCGTCGCGGGCGTGGTCGCGGTTGCCGAGCATTCCGACGTCCAGGACGGACGGCACGTCCCCGGCGAGTCGGACGACGTCCTCGGGCGCGACGGTGCTGGCGCAGATCAGGGCCCCGGGGTAGGTGCCCCTGGCCAGAACGCCGTCCGGGCCTCGCAGGACGGAGGCGAGGGCCTCGCCGTCGGCGACGGTGCAGATGGCAGCACTCGTGCCTTCGACGGCTTCGGCGGGACGGCCGACGGCGATCGCGCCGGCCCGGGCGAGCGGCTCGGCCCGCTCCGGGGTCCGGTTCCAGACCCGCACTTGTATGCCTTGTGCGATCAGGCGTGAGGCCAGGCCGCTGCCCATCGTGCCGAGACCGAGGACCGCGACGGGGCCGGCGTTGTGCGTGGTGTGCGTCATGACTTCTCCTCCACGGTCTCCTTGACGACCCGGAACCGCAGCGACTGCGTCGAGTCGACCCAGGTACGGAGCGGGGCCACCAGTGCTTGATGGTCCTCACTCTGCTGCCAGGCGAAGAAATGCTCGGGCGTCTCCCACTCGCTGGTGATCACCCACTGACGGGAGTCGTCAACGGGTGCTCCCAGCCTTTCGACGATGTGCCCGGGCGTACGAGCGACGGATTTCCGCATCTGCTCGTACATCTCCAGGAATCCCTGCTCGCCGCCCTCGATCACGCGAACCGCGAAAACCACGGACAGCCTTTCGGCCGATTGGCCGTTCTTCACAGTGCCCATGTCTCCTCCTGATGGTGAGATCCGGCAGGACACGCTCTCCAAGGACTCATGGCCACCATGGCGACGCAACTCCGGGGGGTGCACGGCCCAGTCGGGACAAGGGCCCTCCCTCACCACCTAGACCGTTCGAGTGAGTCCGGAAGGGCCCCTCGCCCAGGCGGATCCGAGCCCCGCGCCGACCGCGCCTCGTGCCCCGAATGGCGCCGAAAGCCCCTACGAAAGAGGGACAGCGACGAACCGTTTCCCGCCCGATGCGGGTGGAGACCTGGAGCAACGGGCCGACGGCCCCGTCCGCCGGTACCCGGGGCACCGAGCGGGGTGCCCGGTAGGCGCCGCGATCGACGGTCTGTCACATCCCCGGCCGACACCCCCGAGCGCCTACGACCCGCAGCACGGCCGCCCGCGCGAGCACGGCGTCGGCCGACGCCGAGTTCCCCGTAGTGCTGTTCCGAGGCGGCCGGGCTGATGCGGACTTCCTTGCGAGCCTTGACGACGCCGGAACGCTTCCGGCGTCGGGAGTCGGTTCAGTGTCGGGACTGCGGCACCCGGCTCGATCGCGGCGTGCCCCGCGTATGCGGGGACCTCGGCGGAGAGTGGACCTGCAGCGTCCCGGCCGGTGGCGTCCCCGGCGCCTGTCTCATGGCGCGGACAGCCGCGCCGAGTTGACCTTGACGGTCCGGGCACAGGTGACGCCGGACCACCCGCTCCCCCGCTGCACAGAGGGAGCCTGGGGCACTCGGGTCCCGCTCCCATCGTCCCTCGGAACATGCACGCCACCGACAGGCGCCACAACGCCCTCGTGGCCAGGGCAAATGCCGCATGACCCGCACTACTCGGCCTGGCCGCGACGCAGGAAACACCGGATGTCGTCAAGGCCGTCGAGGGCCCGTCCGTCCACGTCGGACGGATCCGCCTCGGCACGCGCCGCCAGGGACTCCGCCAGGGCAACGGCCTCATCGCTGAGATGCCCGAAGCGTCGAGCGGTGTGGCCCAGGCAGAGGCCCGCCAGTCCGAGCAGTGGACTGCCCGACACGGCCCGCGTCCCGATCTCCATGCACCAGTGCTCCACGAACGCCCGGCTGTCGTCGTTCAACGCGATCCCGACCAGCTCGCTCGCCGCCTCGCCCTCCTGCGAGTGGTCGCGCAGGGCTCGCTCGAAGGTCTCGGCCACCACGTCATGAAGCGGTGCAGGAGGGTTCTCGGAGCTCAGGTGCGCGTGCATGCCGTGAGACTACGCGCACCACGGCAACGTCCTCGGCTCCCCCGGCCCGACCGGGGGACCGAGGCGGACGTTGCAAGAAGCGGCACTAGCGATGGCTGCGTCGGAACGTACGCGACAGTCGTGCCGCGCAGGGCGCGGTACGTGCGATCCGACACCCCCGGCCACTCCCTGGCCGGCTGTCAACTTCGGCGCAGTCGAGCACAGTCCGTCCACTCCGTGCGGGCTACGACTGCGGCGCGTCACCCCGTGCAGCCCCAGCATCAACTGACTTGGAACTCGCGCCGGGAGACTCCTTTGCCGGTCTTGGAACTCAGGCAGTGCACGGAGTCGCGGCGGGACGCCGCCCCGCGGTGAACGCGGCCGGCGGGACACCCATGAAGTGACGGAACTCGGCCGTCATGTGGGACTGGTCGTAGTAACCCGCCGTCGCGGCGATGTCCGACCACCGGCCGGCATCGGCCGCGAGCACGGTGCGAACGCGGTCGATGCGTGCGAAGTGCTTGGGGGACAGGCCGGTGCCGGCGGTGAACAGGGTGTGCAGGCGGCGCTCACTGATGTGCAACCGGGCCGCGGTCGTGGCGACAGTGGTGCCGACCAGTAGGTGTGCCGCCTCGTCGAGCCGCTCCGGAGGCTCCGGCCGATCAACCAATGCCACTTCGAGAGCGGCGATCGGATCGGCGGCGAGCTGGTCGACGTCCAGGCCCGGTAGTTCGCGGAGCGGCAGGGCGCGGTCGGCGAGATCACGCAGCGGACGGCCGAGCAGGGCTTGGGCACGACCCGGCCGCATGCGAACCCGCACGCACGAGTGGCTGGGCGCGCCGACGTGATAGGCGGCCCGGGTACGGGGGCCCATGACTATCAGCTCACGCTTGTCACTGCGCAGGAGAAGTGTGGTGGCGTGATCGGGCACGTCGACCGCCGCCGAATCGGCCCCCGTAGCGACATCGATCCCGGCCACCCAACGCACAAGGGCAGGCGGCATGTTGAGAGAGCTCACGCGGTCCACGATAGTGCCGAAACTTCCTATCACGCGGCGTGAGAGCGATGCGATCGTCGGGACATGATCCTCGTTACGGGTGCCACCGGCACCATCGGTAGTCACGTCGTGCGTCTGCTCACCGAACAGGGCGTGCCGTTTCGGGCGATGTCCCGCCGCGAGCGGCCCGGAGGGGTGCGGGCCGACTTCGACGACCCGGCGTCGCTGGCGCGCGCGGTGGCCGACGTCGACACGGTCTTGCTCGTAACCGTGCCCCCCGTGCCGACCGCGGACCACGACATCGCCCTGGTCACGGCCGCGCGGGCGGCGGGCGTCCGTAAGGTCGTCAAGCTGTCCGCCATCGGCAGCGGCGAGCGATTCGACGGGGCGACCGTTGGCGCGTGGCACCTTTCCGCCGAGGAGGCGATCGAGGCCAGCGGGCTCGTGTGGACGATGCTCCGCCCGCCGAGCTTCGCCTCGAACTTCTTGTGGTACCGGGCGCTGGTCCAGGCCGGAGAGCCGATCCCGAACCTGGTCGGCGACTCCCGGCAGGCCATCGTCGACCCTAGGGACGTGGCTGCCGTCGCCGTCGCCGCCATGACCAGCGAAGCGCACGACGGGCAGCGGTACGACCTGACCGGGCCGGAGCTGCTGACGTTCGCAGACCAGGCGGCGATCCTGGAGCGCGTGCTGGAACGGCCGGTCAAGATCACCGACACGGATGCGCTTGACCAGTTGCCAGCCGGGATGATCACTGGCATCGGCTGGGCGCGCGCCGGCGGTGCGGCCTATGTCACCGACCACGTGCCGCGGGTGCTCGGCCGGCCGGCGGGCACGTTCGAGCAGTGGGCACGCGACCACCGGGAGACATTCGCGGCGATGCCGTAACCCAACACCGGCGCCGACGCCGACGCCGACGCCGAGACCACCATGAGGAACAGCAAGGTCACTTACAACTTGGCCAGAACCGGTCTCGGCGGGATCTCCAACTCAGACGGCACCGTGTCTCTCACCGCCACCCGTGTGGCGAAGAACGTCCCCAGCAACTGCACGCCCGGTGCTCCGGCAGTGGTCGGCTGCACCAACTGACACACGACGCTCCAGGAGCCGGCACCACTACAGTGCGGGCCAGGCTGCTGCGGTGACCTGCTTCTCGAACCAGTGCTGCGCGTAGGGCTCGTCGTTGAAGGCGGGGACCTCCCGGAAACCGTAGGAGTGGTACAGACCGATCGCGGCGTCGAGTGCCCTGTTGGTGTCCAGGCGCAGCAAGCTGCAGCCCCGCCGGGCGGCCCGCGCCTCGAGCTCGGCAAGGAATCGGCGGCCGAGACCGAGGCTCCTGGCGTGGGGCGCGACCCACATGCGCTTGACCTCGGCCGGCGCGCCGGACGGCATCTTCAGACCGGCGCAGCCGACGGGCTCGCCGTGCAGCCGGGCAACGAGGAACACCCCGTTCGGTGGCCGGAGTTCACCCGCGTCGGGCAGCAGGCTCAGTGCGGGGTCGAAGCCGCTCTCGAAGCGCTCCTGCAACTCGCTGAAGTAGGACCGCAGACAGCGCTCGGACTCGGGCTGCTCCGGATCGACTTCCTCCAGTGTGACGGTCGCGGCGGTCAGCAACCTGTCGACCTCGGCCATGGCGGCGACCAACCGGGCACGCTGCGCGGTGTTGAGCGGCGCCAGGAGTGAGCCGGCCAGTTGGTCGCTGCGGCCGTCGAGCGCGGCGCGCTCCGCGCGGCCGGCATCGGTGAGCCGGACGGTGCGCACACGCTTGTCCCGGAGCTGGGGCTCCACCGTCACCAGTCCGTCGGTTTCCAGGGAGCGCAGCAGCCGACTCACATACCCGGAATCGAGCGCGAGGCGTTCGCGCAACTGCCGTACGTCCTGGCCCTGGTCCCCGATCTCCCAGAGCAGCCGCGCCGCGCCGATGGGCCGCTCGCCGCCCAGATAGCGATCGTTCAGCGCGCCCACGCTTTCGGTGACGGTGCGGTTGAACCGCCGCACCTGGTCGATCTGCACAGCATCCATTCTCTGACCTTAGTCAGAGAATCCCGCAACGGCCATGGGTGGCCGCACCTAACACACACCCGAGTGCGGCCGTTCCCCTCGCTGCCCCGGTTCGACCGCAGCGACTCGTGGTGCAGCGCGATCGATGTACAGGGTCCGTAGAGTCGGCCCATGGTTCCGGTTCCCCCGCGTGCGGCGACGGGCACGCAGACCGCACCCGGGCCCCGCAGGCAGCGGTGGGTACTGGCCGCCACCAGCCTCGCCCTCGGCATGACGTTCCTCGACGAAACGGTGGTCGGGGTCGCCCTCCCGACGATCAGGGACGACCTCGGAATGAGCGTCGCGCTCTCCCACTGGGTGCCCAACGTGTACATCCTCGCGTTCGCCTGCGTCGCTGCTGCGGGCGGCCGGTTCGGGGACCTGTTCGGGGCGCGGAGAATGTTCCTGCTCGGGACGGCCGGATTCGCCGCCGCCTCGTTGCTGTGCGGGCTGGCCGGCAACGGTGGTGCGCTGGTCGCGGCACGCGCCGTCCAAGGCGCTGCGGCAGCGGCCATGCTCCCCCAGACGATGACGATCATCACGAACACGTTCCCGCCGGAGCGGCTGGCCAAGGCGATCGGGACGTATGTCGGCGCCGCGTCGGTCGCTCTCGCCGCCGGTCCACTGCTGGGCGGCCTGCTCACGCAGAGCCTCGGATGGCGCTCGATCTTCTTCCTGAATCTTCTGCCCGCTGCGGCCATCGTCGTGATCACCCGCCGTGCGGTCGACCGGCGCCCACCGGGCGAGCTGTCGCACGCGGGCTTCGACGTGCGCGGCCTGGTCACCTCGGTGGCCGGCCTCGGCCTGGTCGTGACGTCAGTCATGCAGTCCGGGGGCCAGGACCGGCCGGCCGCCGCCGTCCTCGCGCCGCTCGGGGCGGGACTGGTGCTGCTGTGGCTGTTCGTTCGTGTCGAACTACAGCGACGTGCGCCCCTCGTGGACGTGGGCCTGCTGACGAACCGCCGGTTCCTCGGCTCGGCCGTGATGGTTCTCTGCGCGCAGTTCAGCTTCCTCGCGGCCGTGGTGTACGGGGCCGTCTACGTACAGGACTCGCTCGGACTCAGCCCGTCGGCCGCCGGTCTCGCGATGCTTCCGGCCATGGTCCCGACGGTGGCGCTCGCGCCCGCCACCGGAGCGCTGGTACGGCGTTTCGGTGCCCGGCCGCTGACCGTGGCGGGCGCGGCGGGCGGCGCGCTGGGCTTCGCTCTGATGGGCGTGGCCGTGGGGAGTGACAGCTACTGGCCGTTCGGCGCCGCGCTGCTCGTGTGGGGCGTGTCGATCCCCTGCGTCTACAACCCGGCGATGTCGGTCGCCATGACCGCACCGCCGGTCAGCCGTCGTGGTGGGGCGTCCGGACTGCTGGAGATGTGCCTGCAGGTCGGCGGAACACTCGGCACGGCACTCGTGGGAGCGACGTTGCTCCACGGCCACGGAGGGGAGACGCCGCTGCCGGGCGCCGCGTTCGGCACCGGCTTCTTCCTCACCGCGGGCGTGCTCGCGGCCGCGGCGCTGACGCAGCTTCTGCTGATGACCACGGATCGTGCGGCGCGACGCGACGAACGATCCGGTGCCGGGTGAGGCCGGTGCACCCGCAGCGGGAGTGACGGCTGGCTGCCGCCGAACGGAGGACAACCGGTGGACCGCCGCGACACGCGTCCTGGCAGCCCGCACCAACCCCGAACCTCCGCTTCCCGTACTGTCCGCCGCTTCGCACGCGCCGTCCGGACGCCGTCGCCTTTCACAGGGCCCGGCGATTGCCGCCTCCGCCGACGTTCCGCTCAGCAAAAACGGGTATACGGATCGCGAACGGACAAACAAACCGTTGGTAGAGCGAGCGAGAGAGGGGAAGGCGATGAGTTCGAGCATGTGGATCGTGACCGCGGTGATTGTTGCGCTGGTCGTGGCAACCTTCGCGGTGGCCGTCATTCTGCTCGTGAAACTCGCAGCCGCTCGTCGCCACCTCCGGGCCGCCGGAGTTCCGCTCGAGAACAAGGCCGCATTCTGGGGTGCGGTGATTTATACGGTGTGGCCCATGGATCTCCTGCCGGATCCGATCCTGATCGATGACATCGGGATTCTGCTGCTCGCCCTGCGAACGTTGACGTCGGCCGCGGCGAAGGCCGGCGAGCAGTCGGGGACGGCACCACAGCGGTCTTGAGGTCGGGGAAGTCTGCAGGAATCATCGGCCGTCGACCTGGCGGCACACCGTCGGTCGAGCCATTTCGCACTGACCGTCCTCGCCGACCCGAAGCACCTCTCCGGCCGCACATCCGAGCACCAGGACCGGACTGCCCGCCACTGTGAACCGGTCAGGCTCCACCAGCCATGCAGGCAGCACCTCGACACCGGGCGCCCGGACGTGGCGTGGCCGGCCAGAAGTCGTATGTGAATGCCGGCAGGCGGCTGAGGACCGAGCGGCATGCGCGTGGTCGCCCCACGGACAGACGACCGCGCTCCCCGAGGCCGCCCAAGATCCGAAAGGGAAGTCCTGGTTCTGCCACGGTGTTTGCCGTGACTGTTCCAACGGAGCGATCACCCCCGCGCATACCCAAGTGGCGACTTGCTCGGCTCCGTCCTGACAACCCGTGAAATGGACCGCTCCCGCCCGGTCGGCGGGGTCGCTCACCCGAACGCGAGTGACTGGTCGCGCGTGGACATGGCCTGGCTTACGGTCCGAAATGGATCAGGCCGGGCCGCTTCCGGCGCCATCCGGCGTCCGGTCCGCCGCCCTGACACATCCGCCAGGACGGCGGCAACCGGCCCGGAGGCCCCACATGACTCGTCACCGCATCACCGACCCGCCGTCTGCGATCCGTGAACGACGGTCGGTCCGCCGCCGAGCCGTGCCCATGCTGGCCGCGGCCGCACTGCTCACCCTTGCGCTCCCGGCCGCCGCAGCCCACGCAGCCCCGCCCACCTGCTTCGGTGCCCCCGCCACGATCACCGGCTCCGGCACCCTTGACGGAACCCCCGGCAACGACGTCATCGTGGGGTCCCCCGGGGTGGACACGATCGACGGCTTCGGCGGTAACGACCTCATCTGCGGACTCGATGGAGGCGATTCCATCAACGGCGGCCTGGGCAACGACCGGATCGACGCGGGCCCCGGCGACGACCTGGTGCGGGGTGACGTCTTCCGCACGACCGGGGACGCGGTCGGCAACGGTGGCAACGACCTGCTGCTTCTGGGCGACGGGAACGACCGCGCCTCCGGAGACAACGTCGCCTTCAACGGCAACGCCTCGGGCGCCGGAAACGACAGGATCGAGGGCGAAGCGGGCAACGACAGCCTGGCCGGGGACAACAACTCGTTCACCGGCAGTACAACGGGCGCGGGCAACGACGTCATCAACGGCGGCCCAGGCGTCGACGACATGCGCGGCGACAGCAACGCGGCGACCGTCGCCACCGGGGCAGGCAACGACGCCCTGGACCTGGGAGCGGACGGCGGGTTCTTCGCCATCGGGGACAACAACCTGGTCACTGTGGACGGCACGTCGACCAGTGCGGGCAACGACTCGATCAGAGGCGGCACCGCGGACGATCTCCTGATCGGCGACAGCTCCGCGAACAACTCCCTTCGAGCCGGCAACGACCGGATCGCGGGACGCGGCGGAGCCGACACGCTGTTCGGCGACAACGTCGACTTCACCGGCACCACCACCGTAGGCACCGCTGGTGGGCGGGACGTCCTTTCGGGCGACGCCGGCAATGACACCCTTCGGGCCGGCCCGGCGAACGACTTCCTCAACGGAGGACCGGACACCGACACGTGCGACGGCGAAGCCGGAACCAG
The DNA here is from genome assembly GCF_056436245.1 of Streptomyces sp. NPDC043812. Lineage (NCBI taxonomy): Bacteria > Bacillati > Actinomycetota > Actinomycetes > Kitasatosporales > Streptomycetaceae > Streptomyces > Streptomyces sp. NPDC043812. The sequence continues at coordinate 203,514 of NZ_JBWKCY010000007.1, read as the reverse complement.
CGACTCCGCCGTGGCGTGCGAGACGGTCACGGACATTCCGTAACGTTGTGCGTTGCCGTGTCGGATGTCCTGTTCGCCGACTGATCAACGGGTGACGCCCCCAACCGCCGCGAGCTGCGAATGCGTCCTCGGACCCGGCCGTGATCTCCCGCAAGGGCGCCCCGATGTTCAAGAACCTCGGCACGTTCCGCTGCGTCGTGGAGGGGAACAGACGCCTCGCCGCGCAGGACGGTCCCGACGGACCCCCCGACTCGGTTCAGTCCAGCAGCACACCCGGGTTGAGGATTCCGTGGGGGTCGAGCGCGCCTTTCGCGGCACGAAGGGCGAGGGCGAAGGGTTCGGGGCGTTGGCGGTCGTAGCCGGGGCGGTGGTCGCGGCCGACGGCATGGTGGTGCGTGATGGTGGCGCGGTGACGGTGGAGGACGTCGTTCGCGACGGCCTTGAGATCGTCCCAGAGACCGACTTCGTCGCCCGGGCGGCCTGCGGCGAGCACGGTGAAGTAGGGGGCCGCGCCGTCGGGATAGACGTGGGTGAGACGGCAGTTGATGGTGGCGGGGTAACCGGTGGCCTTGTGTGCGGCGATGCCGACCTCGGTGCGGACAGCGTCGATCAGAGCGGGAAGCCGGTCCCAGGTGGTGGCCGTCTCGAACGTCTCGGCCACGGCTCCCATCCGGGCCAGGCCGTCGCGCAGGTAGGGCATGCGCAGGAACGCGGAGCGCCATGCGCCGACGGCCGTGCCGTCCGCGTCGCCGGTGGCGGCGGATGAGGCTCCGGCTCGTCCGCCGTGGGAGCGGGCCAGGTCGAGGGCCTGGGCGAGGCGGGCGTCGACGGGCGCGGTGGCCGACTCGAAGCCGAGGACGAGTACGGCGGAGCCGTCGGCGGCGGCGCCGGAGAGCGCGGCCTCGCCTGGGTCCAGCAGGCGGCAGTTGGCAGGGGCGAGGTCGGACTGGGCGATGGCGCGCACCGCGCGCAGCGCGGCGTGGAAGTCGGTGAACGTGAGTGACGCGGACGCTTTGTGGTGGGGGCGTTCCTGCAGACGCATCCACGCCTCGGTGATGATGCCGAGCGCGCCCTCCGACCCGATGAAGAACCGGTCGGGAGACGGTCCGGCACCGGATGCGGGCAGACGCCAGGAACTGCTGGTACCGACGGGAGTGACCACGCGAAGGGACTCGGCGAAGTCGTCGATGTGGGTGTGGACGGTGGCGTAGTGGCCCCCCGCACGGGTGGCGAGCCAGCCGCCGAGGGTGGAGAACTCGAAGCTCTGCGGGAAGTGGCGCAAGGTGAGGCCGTGGGGCCGCAGTTGGTCCTCGAGTGCGGGGCCGAGGGCGCCGGCCTGTATACGGGCGGCGCGGCTGTCGGTGTCGATCTCCAGGACCCTGTCCATCGCGGTCAGGTCCAGGGACATCACGGCACGGTGGGCATCGCCGCGGTACTCCACGCCTCCGGTGACGGAGGAGCCGCCGCCGTACGGGATCACGGCGACGTCGTGGTCGCAGGCCCACTCCAGCAGTTCGGTCACGTCCTGTTCGCGGGCAGGGTGGGCGACCAGGTCGGGGATCCGGCCCGGCGTGCCCCTCAGGGCGCGGATGACGTCGCGGTATGCCTTGCCCATGGCGTGGGCGGCCCGTGGTCCGGGGTCGGCGGTGATCAGGTGCGCGAGGCTGTGCGGGGGTTCGACGGCGGGGCGGCCGATGTCCAGGTCGGCGATACGGGGAACGGGCAGCGGGTGCGCGAGGGTGCCGGGGAGCAGGGCGCCCATCGCGGCGCATTCGGCGTCGTCGGGGTGGGCGTCGGCCCACCCCCATCCCCACCAGGAGCGGGCGCGGGTGGTACGGGGCGTGGTCGTGGCATCGGCCATGGGCTGCTACTCCAGCGGTAGAGCTAATTTACCCAACGGTAAATTACCGTATGGTAATATTCATGGCATGACAACCCCTCGCTCCCGGGCCGGCACCAAAGGCGTACCGCGGGCCCGCCGCGAACAGCAGATCGTGGCCGCCGCCACCGAGGAGTTCGGCCGCGGTGGCTACGAGGCCACCTCCCTGGCGGCCATCGCCGCACGCGTCGGCGTCACCAAGACGCTGCTGCACCAGTACTTCGGCGGCAAGCAGGACCTCTACCTCGCCTGCCTCACCCCGGTCGGCGACCGACTGCTGGACGTCATACGCGCCGCGATGGCACCCGGCGGCGGTGCCGCACCACACTCACCCCTGCTGGTGTTGCAGAGCGTCTTCACCGCCCTGGAGGGCCGACGCGAAGCGTGGTTCGTGCTGTACGACGCCTCGCTGCCCCCCGACAGCGAACCCGCCCGCCGCGCCGCGCACTACCGGGCCGCCATCGACCAGCTCGCCGCGACCGGCACCGCCGACCTGCTGCGCACGGCCGGGTCCACCGACCCCCTCGACGCGGACGCCCTCAAGTACGCCTGGCGGGGCCTGTTCACCGCCCTGGTCCGCTGGTGGATCAACCACCCCGACCAGTCCCCGGACGCCATGGCGCAACGCTGCGCCCGCCTCTTCGCCGCAGCGCACAGCGCGCTGGCGCCGGGCACCGAGAAGTAGCGGGCCACGAGCGCCATTTGCGTGGCCGTCTCACCTCTGCCACAGACGTGGCGGTTCAAGGCTGTGCCGAGCTCGACCCGCCTGCGACATGACCTCCGGCGTGCGGCAGGATGACTGCTCGCGCCGAGTGGACTTGCACGTCCCGGAGGTGACCGCACAACCGCACTCCCAGAATGCACAGGTGGCAAGGTGACGACAGATCACAACCGGCTCGCAGCGGCAACCACCGCTCGCTCGCTTCCCGTTGCGACGGGAGGGAACCGGTGAATCGTGATCTCACCTTGCACGACGTGATCCTCGCCGGAATCGCGGTGGCCGCGGGCATCGCAGCAGCCCTGTTGCTGCGCGTGATCCTGAAATGGCTCGGCGAACGGGCCGACAGAACCCGTTGGAGCGGCGACGACATCATCGTCGCCGGCCTGCGGGCGCTGGTCCCCTGGGCCGCTGTCACCGGCGGCGCGGCGATCGCCGCGTCGGTGCTGCCGCTCACCGCCGGGGTGGGGCGCAACGTCTCCATGACGCTCACTGCCGTGCTCATCATGGCCGCGACGCTCACGGTCGCGAGAATCGTCGCCGGCATGGTGCAGGCGCTGGCCCAGTCCAGGTCGGGTGTCGCCGGGTCGGCCACCATATTCGTGAACATCACACGCGTCGTGGTGTTGGCCATGGGAGTCCTTGTCGTACTGGAGACCATGGGCGTCTCCATCGCTCCGCTGCTCACGGCGCTGGGCGTGGGAGGTCTGGCAGTCGCTCTGGCTCTGCAGGACACCCTGGCCAACCTCTTCGCAGGTGTGCACATCCTCGCTTCCAGAACGGTGCAGCCCGGAGACTACATCCGGCTCAGCAGCGGCGAGGAGGGCTATGTCGTCGACATCAACTGGCGCAACACCGTGGTACGCCACATCTCCAACAACCTGGTGATCATCCCCAACACGAAGCTGTCCGGCACCAACATGACCAACTACCACCGGCCGGAGCAGCAGATGACGCTCAACGTCCAGGTGGGCGTGGGCTACGACAGCGACCTGGAGCACGTCGAGCGGGTCACCACCGAGGTCGTCGAGAGCGTGATGACGGACATCGCCGGTGGCGTCCCCGATCACGAACCCGCCGTTCGTTTCCACACGTTCGGCGACTCCAGGATCAGCTTGACGGTGATCCTGGGCGTCGGCGAGTTCAGCGACCAGTACCGGATCAAGCACGAGTTCATCAAGCGTCTGCACCGGCGCTACCGCGCCGAGGGCATCAGCATTCCCGCTCCGACACGGACGATCGCCGTGCGGCAGGGTGAGTCGCCGATCCCCCACCAGCGCTCCGCCCAGGACCCGCTGAGTGCGGTCCTCAACGACTCCGCCGTTTGACGGCCGGAGTGGGGAAGGGGCCAGGGGGCCACCTCGGTCCCCCGCCTCCTTGCAGCCACGGCGATCAAGAAATATCCGCCGGCGTGTAGTGGGAGCCGACCGCAGGCTGGCCCGTGTAGTTCGGGCCGGCGCCCAGGTAGCGGAACGGCAGCGTCATCCTGCGCGGGCCCTGGAGGGTGAGCCGGTGGTGGCGGGCGCTGTAGCGGTACCCGGCTGCGCGCAACGCTGTCACGGCAGCCCGCCCGGCCGGCGAACCGTCGGCCCATCGGATCGAGCCGGGGTCGAAATGCGCGAGCAGCAGGCCGTCGGGGGCGAGCCATGAGGCGGCCCGGCCGAGCAGCCCGAGCTGGTCGCCGACATAGTGCAGGCCGTGCACGCAAGTGATCAGGTCGTAGGTCCGTGCCGGTGTCCAGCGCGTGACGGAGGCGGTGACCTGTTCCCACACCGGCGGCGCCGGCAGGGGGACGAGGGGCCCCACCAGGTCGACGCCGGTGAGTACCGAGTCGGCAGGCAGAGCGGACGCGGCCTCGTGCAGCGCGCGACCCTCGCCACTGCACAGATCGAGCCACGACGGTGCGGCGAGGCCGTCTGTCAGGTAGGCCAGGGGGTCGAAACCGAGCTCGTTCGCGATCGTGCGGTGTCGCCGACAGGGAACGGACTCCACCCCGCCGTCCCGGTCCGTACCCGGCGAATGCGTATGCATCGGCAACCGTGCAGGTCAGCCCACCGGACCTCGGCACAGTGGGCGCATCGGCCCGCGGCCGCCGGCGACCTTCAGCCCACGTTCTTCTCGCCCCATGTCACATTCGTCCGGTGCTGCCTCGTCTCTGGTTCGAGAGCCAATTCCGGAATCGAGAGGGTGATGGTTGTGAGGGTGTTCGTGGCAGGCGGGACCGGGGTCCTGGGGCGGCGACTGGTGCCGCAGCTCGTGGCCAAGGGTCACCAGGTGACGGCGACCACGACGAGCGCGGCCAAGGTGGGCTTGTTGGAGCAGCTGGGCGCAGATGCTGTCGTGATGGACGGGCTGGATGCGCTGTCGGTCGGTGAGGCGGTGGCGGCCGCCCGGCCGGACGCGATCGTGCACCAGATGACCGCGATCGCCGGCAAACCCGATATCAAGCACATGGACCGGTGGTTCGCCACCACCAACCGGCTGCGCACGGAGGGGACGGATCATCTGTTGGCCGCCGCCGAGGCGACCGGCGTTCCCCACTTCGTCGCGCAGAGCTACGCGAACTGGAACGGCATCCGCGAGGGCGGATGGGTGAAGACCGAGGAAGATCCGCTGGATCTGATGACGGGGACCTCGGCGCGCCCGGGGATGGAGGCGATCCACCACGTCGAGGACGTGGTCGTGAAGGCCGGCGGCGCGGCTCTGCGATACGGCGGGCTCTACGGGCCCGGTGCCACCGACGACCAGGTCGAGCTCGTGCGCAAGCGGCAGTTCCCGCTCGTCGGGGGCGGCACCGGCTACAGCTCGTGGGTGCATCTCGACGACGCGGCGAGCGCCACTGTCCTGGCCGTGGCGCAAAAGGCGACCGGCGTGTTCAACATCGTCGACGACGAGCCGGCCCCGGCAGGCGAGTGGCTGCCCTATCTGGCAGCGTGCGCGGGCGCGAAGCCACCGATGCGGGTCCCCAAGTGGCTGGCCCGGCTGCTGGCCGGGGAAGTGGCGGTGACGATGATGACCGAGGGGCGCGGCTTCTCCAATGCCAAGGCCAAGCGGGAGCTCGGCTGGGTGCTGCGCTATCCCTCGTGGCGGCAGGGCTTCCGGGAGAGCCTCGGGTGATGCCCGGACCGTGGAGTTCGACCGGCTGCGACCTCTGCTGTTCGTGATCGCCTGCCGGATCCTCGGCAGCGTGGGCGAGGCAGAGGTCGCGGTCCGGGAGCGCTGACTGCGAGGCGGTCCAGGACAAGGTCCTGGCCCGGTCATCGGCTCGCCGGCCCACGGCGTGCCTCGTTCCGATGCACAGACCCCGTCTGTGCATCGGATCAAGGCGGCATACGCTCTGGGACATGCACAGCACGCTGACGGAGCACGCCCGGTGTCTCTACGGAGACGAGTACCGGCCAACGCCCGAGTGCGACCGTGAGCACAGGGAGCACTACTTCGTCGAAGAGCTGACCTTCGCTGACGCGGATGCGATTCTCGCCATGATGCATGAGTTGTGTCCTCAGAGGGTGGACGGCCTCCTGCCGGTCTGGGTGCGCAACTTGGCCTACAGGCTGGTGCTGTTGCAGCGTCCGGACGACCCGGCGCTCATGCGGGAGGCGGCCGAGAGCCTCTGGTTTCATGGTCCTGACTGGGACGGCATTGCGGATGACCTGAAACGGCGGGCCGACGCTCTCGAATCGGGCTGAGCCGAGTCGGCACGGCTGCTTGCGTTGGGGGCCGGAGAGACGGATCCCAGCAGGCGGGCTCCGGGTCAGGGCCGCGCGGCGGGATCCGAGCCACCCATGTCCAGTCGGAACGGAGGGTATTCGTCCGTCATGAGGCCGGCGTAGGCGGCAACACGTAGCACCCGGCGGTCGAGTCCGATGATCAGGTCGAACAGGTCTCTCGGGTACTTCTCGGTGAAGGCCAGGATGACTGCGGCAATGACGGCCAACAGGGTGATCAGTCCCCCGCCCCACCACACGGCCCTGACGCCTCCGGTGAAGAACACGATCACGAGGTATTGCGGAATCGCCAGCAGCCACCACTTCACCAGCACGAGCCCACGTGAGAGCCGTTCCGGATAGGCGATGTCCAGGCGGGCCGGATAGCCGGTTTCCGCCCTGAGACTGAACGGCGGGTAGCGATCCGTGCCCAGTCCCCCGTAGCCGTAGTACGAGACTCTCCAAGTCCACCGCAGGACACCGAGATTGAAGTCGAACAGCGGGCGTGGGTAGCGTTCGGTGAACAGAATCGCGAAGAACGCCACGATGGCGACCAGTGAGAATCCGACCCACAGGAAGAACAGCACGACATAGTGCGGGATCAGGATCAGCCACTTCACCAGCCACAGCCAGCGTGAAAGCGGTGATTCCAGTACCGCCTCCACCCTGACGGGCGCGTACGGGGCAGGGGCCGTGGTCATGACTCTCCACTCCCTCGGGCCGGGAACGGCGGTTGCGGGTGGGGATGTGACTACCCACTCGTGTTGCGCTCGCAGGCGAGAACGCGCCGTCCGTGCCGTGGTCGGCCACCGGCCGGGGGCCCCGTCGGCACGCGACGGGGGCGCCCGTTCCGACAGAGCAATCGCCTGCACTCGCGGCTGTCAAGCACCCCACGTCCAGTCTGTTCCCGCCGCTCAGCAGCCGCATGAGCAGCAGACCCCATCGTGTTTCGCACGGGCAGCAGGCCTCGCCGCCGGCCCTCACGCCGATTCCGCCTGTGTCGCGTTGCCTGTTTCACGAAAGAGTCAAGGACCACTAAAGCGGGCATATCGCCCAGACAGGGTTCCGCTCGGAGGAGGTCGGCGCCATGGTCGAGACACTGTTGACGACGTTGGCCGTCGCCGGCTCCGCAGCGGTACTGTACGTAGCCGCCGCGGCACGCGTGGTGAAGCAGTACGAGCGCGGTGTCGTTCTCCGCTTCGGCAGGCTGCGAGGCGGGATCCGGGGCCCGGGATTCGCCATGATCGTCCCCGTAGTGGACCACCTGCACAAGGTGAACATGCAGATCGTGACGATGGCGGTGCCCGCCCAGGACGGCATTACCAGGGACAACGTCACGGTCCGGGTGGATGCGGTGATCTACTTCAAGGTGGTCGACCCGGCCGACGCCATCATCCGGGTCGAGGACTACCGCTTCGCCGTCTCGCAGATGGCGCAGACGTCACTGCGCTCGATCCTGGGAAAGAGCGAACTCGACGACCTGCTCTCCAACCGGGAGAAGCTCAATCAGGGGCTGGAGCTGATGATGGACTCCCCCGCCGTCGAGTGGGGTGTGAGCATCGACCGCGTGGAGATCAAGGACGTCTCGCTCCCGGAGACCATGAAGCGGTCGATGGCCCGTCAAGCGGAGGCAGACCGCGAACGGCGTGCCCGCATCATCAACGCGGATGCCGAGCTGCAGGCGTCCAGGAAGCTCGCGGAAGCCGCCGGTGTGATGGCCGATCAACCCGCCGCCCTGCAACTGCGTCTGCTGCAAACCGTGGTGGCGGTGGCCGCGGAGAAGAACTCCACCCTCGTGCTGCCCTTCCCCGTCGAACTGCTGCGGTTCCTGGAACGGGCAACTCCGCAACAACCCGTTCAGACGCCGGAATCACTGCCCACGTCCGATGCGAAGCCTCCCCCTCCGGAGGCGGCGGATGTCGGGATTCGGCTGGAGGAATCCCTCACCGGCTCGCCGGTCCTCCCCGTCGGCCACCGGAACGGTCAGCAGCCGTAACGCGCGGCAGGGTGCGGCAGGTCGTGTCGGCGTGTTCAGTCGTGTCGGCGTGTTCATGGGGACACGCCGACACGACTCGGGCTGACGCCACACGAACTCGACGCGCCTCCCGACCGTTCGCCGCCGGACCACTGCCGCATCGCGTACGAAGCAGCAACGGCTCGCCAGGGACGGCGGCGGCTACTGGCGGCCTTGTTCTTCGATCGCATGGCACGTGCGGTTCTCCGAAGATGCCCGGTTGACGTGCACATCATCAAGACGCGCTGCACCGGTGGGACAGGTGTCCGAGGACAGGCGCCACAGGTCGTCGCCGAGCGCCGGCGTCTCGTCGTCCCGGGGAAACCTGTGCGAGAGGGCACCGCACCCGCGGCTCGCTCCGAGGCCCGACCCGGCGGACCGGGGCGTTGAGCCCACCGTGATCGGCGAGTTCTCCCCGACGCATCCCGTCGGTGAATCTAGGCTCTGCATCAGATCGTGGAACTGGGGGCAGCCGGAAAGCGGGTGGCATGCTTGCCGTCGCGGTGATCGCGGGGATCCTTTTCGTCTGGGCGCTTCTCGCACGCCGACTGGCACGATGGAGCATTACCGCCCCCCTCGCCATGATGGGCGCCGGCATCGCCCTGACCGCCGGCTCCGATCCGCCGCTCTGGTTCGAACTCGACACGGGCGTCTTCGAGCACTCGGTGGAGGTCGTCCTCGCCCTCCTCCTGTTCGTCGACGCCACCGAAGTCCCGCAGGGCATTCTCAGGAAGGAGAAGGGGCTTGTCGTGCGCCTGCTGGGAGGCGGGCTGCCGCTCACCCTGGCCGCCGCGTTCCTTGCCGGCTACGCGCTCTTCCCCGACCAACCCGGCTGGATCCTCGCGGTGCTCGCCACTGTCGTCGTTCCCCTGGATCTCGCGCCCACGGCCGCCGTCATCCGGGACAGCCGCATTCCCTCGCGCCTGCGCGAAGTGCTCAATGTCGAGGGCGGTCTCAACGACGGCATCATCTCTCCCCTCTTCCTCCTCTGCGTCGCCGCCAGCGCCGAGGGGCACCGCGCGGGAGCCGACTATGCGGAGGCGCTCCTCGACGCCCTCGCCGCCTCCGCATGGGCCGTCGCCACGGGCCTCGTCATCGGCGCCGCGGCAGGACGGCTCCTCAGCTGGTCGTGGTCGCACGGCTGGACCGAGCCGACCGCCACGCGCCTCGGTGTGCTCGCCGTACCCATCGCTGCATACGCCCTGTCCGGGGCGCTCGGCGGCAACGGGTTCGTCGCCGCTTTCGTGGCCGGCGTCTGCCTCGCCCCGGCGATGCGCCGGCTTCCCGCCGGATCGGTGGAGATGACCGACGACCTGGTTGCGCTGTTCACCATCGCGCTCTGGTTCCTCTTCGGCGAGATCGTCAACAACGCCTTCTGGGACGGGCTGCAGGTGTCCGTCGTCCTGTACGCGCTGCTCGCCGTAACCCTGGTGCGCATGCTCCCCGTCATGCTCGCTCTCATCGGCACGGGGCTGAGTCTGACGGACAAACTGTTCCTGGGGTGGCTCGGCCCCAGAGGCGTGACATCCATCGTGTTCGGATCACTCGCGGTGATCGAACTCCCGGTCTCCAGCGGCGATTTCATCGCCCAGGTGATGGTCATGACCGTCATGTTCAGCATCGTGCTGCACGGCCTGAGCGCAGAGCCGATCGGCCGCTTCTACGGCCGGGCTTCAGCCAGGGCAACCGTTCCGAAGGAGTGAGCGCAACCGTCGGCGCCGGGACCTGGCAGGTACCTGTTCCTGAGCCCGAGCTCTGTCCGAAGGCGCGGCCGCCACGTCGGCCGATCGGTCCGGCGCGACGACCGAGGTCGCGGGCGTCGTGGCGCGCCGATCTTCCGAAAGCCGCGTTCGGCGGTGGGCGGCCGGGAGAATCTGCTGGACGAAGGGTCGTACAGCCTGGGCAGGAAGGTCGGCGAATGGGTGACCTTCGGCAAGGACGGCAACGAGACCAGGCGAAGGAAGCACCGCTGACGGCGTGCACCGGACGCTGCTCCGGCGCGGGGCGGGCGCTGACCGGCGCGGGGCGGGCGTCGCTGACCGATCCATCGGCCATCAGGCTCGCTGCTCGGTCGTGGGGGGCTGTGATCCGGGGGCACCGGCGGTCCGACCCACGGCCTCCGGCCACCTATCCGCGGTGGTCCCGGGCCCGGGTGTTCGGACACCTCACAGCGAGGGCCGCGATGTCGTCGTCGAGCCTTCCCCCGCTGTAGTGGAGCAGGTCCCGGTGAAGCCGGTCGAGCAGCTCGCGGGGTGACGCCGGGCCGTGCAGCCGCATCCATTCCGGCAGAGGGAAGAACTCGCCGATGCGGTCCCGTGTCTCCGTTACGCCGTCGGTGTAAAGCAGCAGCTGGTCACCGTCATCGAAGGCAACGGTGTCGACGCAGTAGCGACCCCCGATGAGCGTCGCGAGGTTGAGGGGCGGCGAGGGGGCGGTGGGGTCCAGGACGCGGACCTCCCCACGGTGCACGAGCAGCGGCGGTGGGTGCCCGCAGTTGAGCAGTCTGACCCGCCCGCCGCCGGGCGCAATCTCGATGATGAGCGCGGTGGCAAAACGCTCCGGCAGATCCGGCCCGGGGAACCCTGCGCTGTGGCGGGCGATGCTGGTCTCCAGGCGATGGATGATGCCCCTCAGGTCTCTCTCGTCGTACGCGGCTTCCCTGAAACAGCTGATCACCGCCGCGGCGGCCCCTACCGCGGGCAGGCCCTTGCCGCGTACGTCGCCGATGAGCAGCCGGACGCCGTACGGAGTGTCGGCCGCCTCGTAGAAGTCGCCGCCGATCCGGGCCTGCTCCTGGGCCGCCAGATACAGCGACTCGATCTCGACGCCGGCCATGCGGCGTGGCAGAGGGCGCAGCAGCACCTTCTGGGCCGCGTCGGCGACGAGCCGGACATGGGCGAGTGTCTCCTCCCGCTGGATTCGGACATGGCTCGCGTATGCGGCCGCCAAGGTGACGGCGACGATCGCAGCCGCCGTGTACGGAGTGCCCAGGTCGGTGTAGAAGAAGCTGAGGCTGATCATGGCCAGCAGGCAGAAGATCCCCAGCAGGATCGTGGGGAGCACAGGCCACATCGCGGCGGCGAGGGCGGGTGCGGCGGGCAGGAGGCGACTGAAGGCGATCTCCCTCGGTGTGGAGAACGCCAGAGCGGCGATGAGGACGGTAAGGATCACCGGCGACAGCCGGGCGGCTTCCCACCGGCCGCCGCCGTAACGAGGACGACGGCGACGTAGCCGCCCGGACGCGATCACAAAATGCATCATATCTGTGCGAAGCGGACCTTCATGTTCTCCGAGGTCCGAGCGGCCTGCCCTCGAGGCCGGCGCTGCACTTCCCGACGGGGGCGACCCACAGGAAGCCGTCCGACTGCTCGTCCGCGACCCCGGCGGGCCAAGAGCTCGCGCACGGCCACCCTCGGCCGGCGGCGCGATGCGCGCCGACCCGCTCCACAGCACACCCTGCCGCAGGGGCGGCGCCCCCTTGGCGCAACAGGAAGGATGAATCGGATCTACCGCATATTTGCGGCATTGTGCCCCATGCTGGTTCATGTCGCGCCGGGCCCCGCCCGACGCGACGCCCCTCCCCCGGGGCGAGAACGAGCACAGGTGCGACCGACCGGAGGACCATGTACAGGCAGGATCACACCCTCCCCACCCCTCCCACCCGGCGTGCCGTACTCGGCGCCGGGATCGCCGCAGCGGGATCCACACTGGTCACCGCCTGCTCGGGCAACGGGTCCGACTCCACGGTCAGCGCAAAAGAGGAGGCCGCCGGTGCCGGAGGCTCCGTCTCCGCGGACGGCAAGAAGGTCCAGCCCACATGGACACCCAGCCCCGAGGGGAAGGTCCGCGGGCTCACCCTCACGGCCACACGGGGCACCGTCGAGATCGGCGGCGGACGCACCGTCAGGACCTCGACGTACAACGGCGAACTGCCCGGCAAAGCGGTGCGGATCACCGCCGGCGACACACTCCAGATGACGCTCGCCAACCACCTGACCGAACCCACAACGGTGCATTGGCACGGCATCGCCCTGCACAACAACATGGACGGTGTGCCGCACGTGACACAACCGCCCGTCAAACCGGGCGGATCGTTCACCTACCGCTTCCAGGCGCCGCACCCCGGCACGTACTGGTTCCATCCGCACCTGGGCCTGCAGGTCGACCGCGGAATGTACGCGCCACTGATCGTGGACGACCCCAACGAGCCCCTCGCCTACGACGCGGAATGGATCGTCCTGCTGGACGACTGGATCGACGGCGCCAACGGCGCGAGCCCCGAAAAAGTCTTCGACCAGCTCCGCAAGGGCAAGCCGGCCATGAACCACGGCTCCCCGCACCACGGAGGGCACGACCGCGGCACCCGGCCCGTGCCGTCGAAGCCCTCCGGAGGAATCGCGGCCGGATACGGGCCGCCAGGCGCCCACGCGCCGGAGCACGACGACGCGTCGCCGTCACCGCAGGGGAAGAAGGAACCCGACCTGCTGATGAAGGGCGCTCGTAGCGCACTGCTCGGCGGGCACGCCGGCGACGTCGCCTACCCGCACTACCTGATCAATGGACGCACCCCCGACGACCCCACCCAGTTCAGAGCCAGCCCCGGCGACCGCATTCGGCTGCGCATCATCAACGCGGGAGCCGAAACACCGTTCCGTGTGGCACTCGGCGGCCACCAGATGACGATCACCCACAGCGACGGCTTCCCGGTACGCCCCCACCGGACCGACGCCCTGCTCATCGGCATGGGCGAACGCTACGACGTGCTGATCACCGCGAAGGACGGCGTCTTCCCGCTCACCGCGCTCGCCGAAGGCAAGGGCGGCGCCGCCATGGCCGTCCTTCGCACTGCGAGCGGCGCAATCCCCGGTCCCACAACCCGCCCCGCAGAGTTGCAGCGCGACATCCTCACCTCGGCCCGCCGTCTCAGGCCCCACGAGTTCGTCGAGCTCGACCGGCGCAGACCCGACCGGATCGTCAAGGTGACCTTCACCGGCGGCGTGCAGGAATACGACTGGGCCACCGACCATGTCCCGTACACGCCCGACCGCGTCCACCGCATCGAATACGGCGAACGCGTACGACTCGTCATCATCAACGCCACCGACATGTGGCACCCCGTCCACCTCCACGGCCACACCTATGCCCTCACGGGCATCAGAGACCGCGGCGCCCGCAAGGACACCGCCACCGTGCTCCCCCACAACAAACTCGTCGTCGACTTTGACGCCGACAACCCCGGGGACTGGATGCTCCACTGCCACAACCTCTACCACTCGGAATCCGGCATGATGACCACGATCGCCTATCGCCCGTAGCCCCACGTGGGAAACCGCAGCCGCCCCCACCAGGTCCGTCCGAAGGACGGTGAGGTGGGGGCTGTGCATGAGAGTTCAATACGGCCTGTCTCGTGAAGAATTCGCGGCTGCGCCGATCTGTTCCTCGGCTGCTTCGTCGAGCCGGTCGACGAGGATCATCGCCACATCGTCCGCCAAGTGCCCCTCGGTGTGGCGGATCAATGCCTCGTGCAACTCTTCCAGGAACTGGGACGGGGAAGTGTCCGACCGTATCCGCTCCATTGTCTCGGGCAGGGCGAAGAAGTCGTTGTCGCGATTGCGCGCTTCGATCACGCCGTCGGTGTAGAGCAGCAGACGGTCGCCGGGTACGAAGGGATAGCTCTCGGACTCGGCGGGAGGCCCGTCGAAGAGGTCCTCCAGGCCGAGAGGCGGCAACGGCGAGGCGGGCATCAGGGCATGGGCTCTCCCCCGGTGCAGCACCAGCGGAGGCGGATGGCCACGGTTGACGAGTTGCACCACGGGTTCGTCCGGCACCTGGGACATGAGCGCGGTGATGAATCCTTCGATCAGCGCTTCCTGATCGAAGGCACCCGGGACGGCGACCTCCCGTCGCAGTGCGGCGGAGCAGCGGTTCATGACGTCCACCAGCTCGTCCTCGTAGTGCGCGGCCTCGCGGAACGCGCCCAGCGTCACCGCGACGGCGCGCATGGCAGCCAGCCCCTTGCCCCGGACATCCCCCACGATCAGCCGGACCCCGTAGCGCGTCTCCACAGCCTCGTACAGATCACCACCTATCTGCGCGCCGGTGCCGGCTGCGAGGCAAAGGCTGGCCGCCCGCACCGGGCCCAGCCGCGCCGGTACAGGCCGCAGTACGACCTCCTGCGCTGCCACGGCGATCCGGCGAACCTGGTCGAGTTCGCTCTGCCGGCGCGTCTGCACGGCACTGCTCATGATGAATCCGGCCACGGACACCAGGGCCAACGCAAGGAAGTTGGTATAGACCTGCAGAGTGCCCCAGGCCTGGTTGTAGGTGGCAGTGGCCACACTGATTGCCAGAGCGAGAGCCGTCGCCGCGGCGGTGCCCCTGGGGCCCATCGTCACCGCGGCCAGTGCAGGAATCGCAGTGAGAAGGGGGCCGGTATAGATGAAGTGCGCGGGCGAGAACTCGATGACCAGCACGGCGAGCCCTATCGCGAACGGCACACACTTCCCCAGGGTGAAGAGGACCCGACTGTCACCGTGTGCTCCTGGTCGAGGTTGTGCGCGCAAGAGCGGCCGCATACGTACAGCGTGCCTCGCCGAAGTGAGGTACTCCACCCAAAACTGTCGCGCTTCTTCGCAGCTCCGACAGCCGCCGCCGACCCCGCGCTGCTCGCGGCCTCAAGCACGCGGCGACACGCGCCGATTCATCCGCCGACTGGAGCGCTCGGTCACCTTGAGGAGGTGACACGGTGCAGCCCTCCTCTCACCAGGCGTATCCGATCCGGTGGCCGGGGGGGTCAGAGGTATCGACCGCGGTAGGGGCTCTCGGAGCCGGCGGAGGACTTCGCGCCCGCCGCATGGCACCTCGCGAGGAGTGTGCTGGTGGGCCGTATCCGGGCGGGTACGGCACATGTCTCAGCGCCTGCGGCCGGGGCTCCATTCGTAGACGTTCGGCGCCGTCTCGACGACCTCGCCGGGCCAGGTCCGCCTCACGTGTTCCAGACGCTCTTGATGCTCATCGACCCAGTTCTCACCGGGGCGGATTCCGAGAAGAGCGGTGAGGCGGTCCGGATCCTCGACCGTCAGCGACAGCCGGCCGTCTTCGTGCATGTGAAGGACGAGGCTCAGACCACGCTCTCCTCCGATGCCGGCTTGCCGGCCCGGGGCGAGGTCCGACAGGGCTCGCTGCCAGACGTCGAGGTCCCGCCGGCAGAGTGCGACGTCCAGCCGGGCATCGAGGAAGCTCGCTGATACGAGTACGTCGGCGCTCAGGATGTCGTGGCCGGTCAGCACGCCGGGCTGCAAGCGTCCGGTGACGCGCACGATGCAGCGGTTCCCGTCCGTGTCCTCCAGGTGGATCAAATCCGCCAGGGCAGGCTCCGTCATCAAACTCACTCGCTTTCTTGCGATGGCGTGAGCCGAATCCTATGAAGTCCTATGAAGCACGCTGCCGAGCTCGCCCTCCAGGCGAAGCCCGGCTCCAGGGTGGACGTAACGGTTCTTGGCCGTAACGGCTCTCCGCCTGGCCCAGCGTGCCGAAGAAGGCCTGCGGGTGATCGGTCATGCTCTCGCGGTCGAGTGGGCGGAGTCGGGCGGACGGGCAGTGGAGGGTGTCCTGGTGGCCGATGCCCGCCGGCAACTGGACCGCAGGCGTTCACGGTTGGGGTCTCAGGAGAAGCTCTCCGGCCAGGTTGATGGCTTCGCGTCTGGTGCGTCCGGGGTGGTCCGCGGCGATGAAGTGGCGGCCGATCGCGAGCGCGAAGATCAGCGTGCTCCGTGCCTCGACTTCGTCGGGATCCGCGATGAAGCTCCCGAACATGGCGCGCAGGAACTCCATCCGGGCGTTGTCGATCCGCCGCAGTCGCATCGCGACCGACGGGTCGTGGCGCGCCCATTCACGGACCGCGAGATCAATGCGGTGCAGGTCGTCCGAGAAGGTCAACTGGCCGGCGCGCCGGACCCGTTCGGCAGGGTCACCGCCTTCGGACTCGACCTGCTCGAGGATCGCGTCGGTGCAACGGTGTTCCCACTCGTCGAGCATCTCGGCGAGCAACGCGGGACGACCGTCGAAGTACCCGTAGAAGCCGCCCTTCGTCACTCCGATCTCAGCGGCCAGAGCCTCCACCCGGACAGCGTCCGGACCGCCGCGGGCGAGGGCTTCGAGTCCCGCTTCGATCCAGCGACTTCGTGGGGTACGAGCGATGGGAGGCACCTGCTCACCTGTTCTCGGGGGGTGTGGTGTCGTCGTTGTGTACGGTAGCGTACAGATCAAAGTATACGGCTGCGTACAGAACGAGAGGTCGAAGCGTGACACGACTCCCGAAGTCCGCCTACACCGAGCATCCGTGGCGCATCCACGAATTCACCTCCGACTTCGAGGTCGAGGACGTGTGGGCGTTCCGCACCCCTGGAGCCGGGCCTGACGACTTCCCGACGATGCTGGCCGCGATGCGGACGTCCGGCGGGCTCGCGAGACAGACCGGGCCGGTGCGGTTCTTGTTCGCCGTGCGGTGGAAGCTCGGCGCACTTCTCGGCTGGGACAACCCGACGGCGGGTGTCGGTTCGCGAGTTGCCTCGCTCCGCAGGCGTCTGCCCAGCGACCTCCGCGATGCCGACCGGGGCGAGGACAACGACAGCATGCCCCTGAAGGCGATCTACGAGACGGCCACGGAGTCCGCTCGCGAACTGGCGAACAAAACCGTGCACACGGTGATGCACCTCGGCTGGGTGCAGGGCGCGAACGGTGACCACGAGCTGCGGATGGCCGTCCTCGTCAAGCCCAACGGATCGTTCGGGCGGCTCTACATGGCCGCCATCGCTCCCTTCCGATACGCCATCGTCTACCCCGCCCTGACCCGGCAGTGGGAACGAGCCTGGCGCGACCGCGACACTCTCGCCGCGCAGCACGGCGAACGGGGCTGACGATGAACGCGCACAAGCAACTGCTGCGCTAGGCGAGCGGCATCATGGTCGTGCTGGGGACAGGCCATCTGCTGCTGCTCGGTCTCTTCGCCCGGGCAGACATCGCCGGTTGGGTGGACCGGGGGATCTGGGCAGCCGTCCCGCTCGCGCCGACGGACAGCGGAGCAGACCGGACGGTGGAGTCCCTTCAGAATCAGGTCACCTTCTGGGCCGGTCCGGGAAGCTTCGCCGTGCCCCTGATTCTTCTGGGCTGCCTGACATGGCACCTCGCCGGCCGCGGGGTGGCCGTGCCCGCCGGGATCGGGTGGGGCCTCGCGGCGTGGTGTTTCGTCGGCGGCGTCCTGCTGGTGCCGTCTCCGTACTTCGCGGGCGTCATCTCCGGCGCACTCATCATCCTGGCGACACGCAAGGACTCCCGGTCGCGGGCAGCCCGCGACCGGGAGAACAACCTGGCGGCGGAGAAGTAGGGCCTCTCGTTCAGATCATCGGATCGTTGGGCCGGGTGTGCCGTTGACCGACGGATTCGTCTGGGCTCCCGCTTGGGCACCGCCCCGGACGCCGGGCAAGAGCCGTGCGCTGGGCCGGAGTCAGCCTGCCGTGCTGGGCTGTGACCAGGTGTGCGCCGGAGGGGGTGCGCTGAAGTGTCAGTGGTCCGCAGACCTCCGGTTGGTTCTCGGCGGCTTGCACAGCAGTGGCGGCGCGCACCTGTGGCCAGCCGAGGGCTGCGGCGAGTTCACTGGTGGTCAGAGGTCGGGCCGCGTGGAGGAGAGCGGCAAGTACGGTGATCGCGTCGTCGAGCGGCGCGGTGACCGACGGGCCGGTCATGTCCCGGTGGATTCCGGCGAAGAATTGCCGCATTGCCTCAAGCCGTGCTCCTGCCGGGGTGCTGGGGCCGAACAGGTCAGCACCCACCTTGGCGGTCTCGGCCCACACCCCGTTCTTCTGGGCGCTGGTCAGCCAGGCGCGGAGCCAGACGTCGTCGTCGATGACGTAGCGTGCGCGGCGACGGCCGGGCTCGTGCTCGCGTGTGAGGACGTCGAGCCCTTCGAGGTACCCCACGGCCTTGGACACCGAGGCCGGGCTGACCCGCAGCCGTTGGGCGAGTTCCGCAGCAGTCCGCGCACCAGAGGGGGAAGTGACCAAACAGGCCAGTACCCTGGCGGCCGTGCGGGGCAGTCCGGTCCCGATCATCATCGTCGCGAATCTGTCCACGAAGGCGCGAACGGCGGCGGGGTCCCGCCCGTGCGTGGCCTCGGCGTCGGCCGCCGGTGGCGGCGTGGGCCGAGGCGGCCGGTTGCGTCGCTGCCAGGCGCTGGCCCGGTCGGCGTGTTCCGCGCGGTATCCGCCGGGCCCGCCGTGGCGGGCAACCTCCCTGCTGACGGTCGAAGTCGGCCGTCCCAGCCGTCGGGCGATCGCGGCGTACGGCAAGTTCTCGGCCAGTCCCGCCTCAACGTCCCTGCGGTCCTCCGCGGTGAGTCTCCTGCCGCCCATATCCGCCCTCCCACCGTGGGCACCGCGAGCCGGCCGCACGCGACCGACTCCGCACGCCCCCGTGCGTTGCGTTAGCCGTCACCGGCAACGCTACAAGATCCGGGAAACTCCCCGGTTCCCGGAGATTCCAACGCTTGCACCGCTTGTGTGGATACCTGTGCAACGTAGCTTTCAGGTGTCGCGAAAGATGAAACCAAGGGGTTCAGATGGAAGACGGCACGCCCGCAGCGCACGTCACCCGCAGGGACCACGACGCCGCCCAGCGTGTGCTCGACCAAGCGGTGCGGGAAGGGGAAGTACCAGGAATTCTTGCTCAAGTCCGTTACGGCGGCGGGCACTGGTTCGGCACGGCGGGGGTCGCCGACACACGGACACGTCGGGCGCGCGGGCACGAGGACCGGTTCCGGATCGGCAGCATCACCAAGACCTTCACCGCCACAGTGGTCCTGCAACTCGTGGCCGAGGGCCAACTGGCCCTGGAGGACACGGTGGAGCGATGGCTGCCGGGCGTGCTCACCGGGAACGGGCACGACGGCAACACGATCACTGTCCGGCAGCTTCTCAACCACACCAGCGGAGTCTTCAGCCACACCCACGACCAGCCTGCACTGAGCAGGCAGGAGAGCTACACGCCCGAAGAACTCATGGAGATCGCCATGTCGCATCCGGCCGACTTCCCGGCGGGGACGGGCTGGGCGTACTCCAATACCAACTACATTCTCGCCGGGTTGATCGTTGAGCACGTGACCGGCCGAATGCTTTTTGATGAGATCACTGACCGTCTCGTCCGCCCGCTCGACCTGACGGGAACCTCCCTGCCGCTCGGCGCCGACCCGGTGCTCTCCGGACCACATTCGAGCCACTACACCAAACTGTTCTCCCCCGACCCGGACGCCACGGTCTACAACGTCACGGAACTGGAGACGAGTCCTTACTGGGCGGCGGGCGGCATGATCTCCACCGTCGCCGACCTCAACCGGTTCCTCGCAGCACTGCTCGGAGGGCACCTCCTCCGGCCGGAACAACAACGCGAGATGTTCACCATGGTCCCGACGGAAAGCTGGCTTCCGGGTGCCACCTACGGTCTCGGCGTTTCCTGCCTGACCCTGCCCTCCGGCACGGCGGTCTGGGGCATGGGCGGCGCACTCTTCGGCTCCTGGTCGTACGCCTACGGCACACGCGAGGGCACACACATACTCGCAGTGAACATCAACGCCGACTGGGCGGCAGGACGTTGGGAGGACCCCATCGGCATCTTCACCGACCTCCTGGAGGCCGAGTTCAGCCGCAGTGCCGACTCGGGCACCGCACGAGACAATCGGGCAATCTGTTTTGGATCATCATCCTCCGAGTCGAACTGATCCAAACGAAACTGCCTGGCCGGACCGACCGCCGCCGGGGATCGCTCGGCAGCCCGGGGCGGTCCCAACGGTCCGCCCCGGCACGCCGGTTACGGAGACGGCACCACCAGCGGCTGCACCCGTGGCGCGCCCGCCGCACCTGCTGCTCGGCGGTGTGACGGTCACGCTTCCGTGGAGGTGGGCCACACCTTTTGATCAAGGATTGCCTTCGGCACCGGCCCCGGCCGACGAGCTCACATCCCGCTCATCGAGTGCCGACCGGCGAACTCGTCGGCGAGCATGCCCATCATGACGAGATCGTGGTGCCGTCCGGCGAAGAACACGTGATCGCGGAGGCGACCCTCCTCAAGGAAACCGAGCCGACGTTGAAGTGCCAGCGACGCCTCGTTGTGCGCGAAGATCCGCGCTCCGCACTTGTGGAAGCGCCGTTCGGCGAACATGTACCGCAGCAGCATCACTGCGGCTTCTGCCGCGTATCCCTTGCGTCGGTGATCGGCGCCGATCGTCACGCCGTACTCGAACCAGCCCGCACCCGGATCGGCTTGGTGCGAGCCGACGGCACCGACTATGTGCCCCGTGTCGACGGCTTCGATCGCCAGTTGGAAGCAGTCGCCGTCGGGCTTGGCAGCGGCCTGCTCCTTCGCCCACGCTCGGTAGCCCTCCGCGGAACGGGGTGGGTGCAGCAGGTCCCCCAACCGCTCCTCGTCCGCGGCGAAGCCCATGAACGCGGTCCAGTCGTCGGGCTCGATACCGCGTAGTCGTACCCGGGTTCCGGTCCAGAAGGAAGTCATCCCCTATTCGATCACGTTGCCCCACGTGCGTCCAGGTCCTCGCCCCTCCTGAGAGGGCCTGTGACCTGGTACTTCATCGCCCAACATGCCACGTCGGGGGCCGGGTTCGGCACCGGCCGTCGTACGGCCTCGGAACGCGCGCGGCCGGCGAACCCGTGGTCCGGCTCAGACCGGGATCAGACGGACCAGCGCGGTCGCCGCCACACCGACCACAACGGCGGCGAGCATGGGAGCACGGCGGAGTCGGGCTCCCACCGCGGCGGCGAGACCGACGACCAGGGTCCAGTCGAAGGACTCCCACCGGGGTCCGACAACCGCCACGGCCACCAGACCTGCGAGCAGCGCCGGCGCCAGCAGAGCGATCACCGCACGCGCGGGGCCGGGCAGTGGCCGGTCTCCCAGGGCTGCGGGGCCGACCGCCTTGAAGGAGAAGCTCACCACCGCCGTGGCGAGAACGGCCCACCAAAGGGTGCTCACTGTGTCCTCCTCGGAATTCGGGTTCGCCACCGGGCCCAGCGGTCGCAGGCCGCCGGAATCACCGTCGCCGGGGGCTTTCTCGTGATCGGGGCCTTCCTGGCCGCCTGTTGGGGCGTGCGGAGGGCCTCAGGCCGAGCAGTGCGCCTGCCGTCGAAGCGATCAGCGCGACGCCCGCCGGCACGAGGAGCACCAGCCCGGCAGACAGCGCTCCACCCACTGCGGCGGCGGCTCGCGCCCGCCTCGAGGAGCGCAGCTCCTCCACGAGCAGGAGCAGGAAGAAGGCGGGGAAAACGACGTCGAGGCCGAAGGCATCGACCAGGCCGGGGGACGGCGACAGGGCTACGCCCAGTGCCGTGCCTGCCACCCACGCGGGAGCCTGCACGGCCGTCGCCCCGAAGAGTTTCGCCCGGTCGAAGTCGCCGCCGCCGAGGTGCGCGGCAACCCAGGATCCGTCCACCACCGCCTGCCCCTCCAGCGCCCTGCGCACCCTGCCGCCTCGCAGGTCGGAGGCGATCGCGATTCCCATAGGGATGAATCGCGCGTTGATGAGTGCGGCCGCGGCCACGGCAGTGGCCACGCCGGCGCCACCCGACAACGCCGTGAGCAGCGCGAACTGCGCCGAGCCCGAGAAGACGAGCACCGAGCAGAGGATCGGAGCGAGCGTTCCCCAACCGTGGGAGACAGCTTCGGTCCCGAAGGTGGCACCGAGAACGAAGGTTGCCGCCCCCAGGCCCGCGCCCACACGCAAGCCTGGCGCGAAGCTCCGGCGGTCCTCCGCCGTCCGGCGTCGACCGGATACGGCGGCCGCGGAACCAGTCGGTTCGAAGTGTCCTCCCTGGTTCTGCTCCATGCACGCCATCCTAACAGTCATAATTCATTTTGACCGTTACAATCGAGGTGAGCGCGGTAGTCCGAAGGGGCGCCGCGACAGGAGCCGACCGAGGGAGGCATCGTGGCGGGCCGTGACGAGCGAGGAGAGCCCCTGGTGGGCGGCGATCCCGTCGTCGACTTCGTGAACACGGTCTCGTGGCGGCTCGATCCGCAGCGGACTGTCGACCGCTTGCGCGACGCACCGACACTGATGACCTGGGCCGAGGCGGTCCAATTCATCGACCCACCGGTCGCCGAGACACTGCGCGCGGACATCGAGTCCGACCCGCGCGGCGCCGCCTCGGCGCTTCGGGAGGCCCGCCGCCTGCGAGAATCCGTGCACGGTCTCCTGGCTGCTGCGGCCGCCGGCCGCGAACCTGCGTCCGCCGACCTGGCGGCCCTGCACACGCTGTCACTCGATGCCCGGCACCACAGCACGTACGCACCCGCGCTGCCGCTTCGCCGGAAGCTGGTTCCGCGGACGGCGGCCGACCTCACCCGTTCTCTCACGCTGCGCGCAGAGGAACTGCTCGCCGGGGACGCGGTCCACCAGGTCAAGCTGTGCGACGGGCCCGGCTGCGGCTGGTTCTTCATCGACCGCAGCCGCAGCCACACCCGCCGCTGGTGCAGTTCGGCCGACTGCGGCAATCGCGACCGTGCCCGTCGGCACTACGCACGGGCCAAGCGCCCGTAAGGGCGGGCCGAACGAGGCCGGGCTCGTGTCGTCCAGGAGCCTGTCCGGTGGGTCGTCGGCGCCTCGCCCGTCGCCTCCGGATCGGTCACCGGATCCGGCAAGGGGGCGGGCGGAGAATCGTGGTGTGATGGCGCAGTGAGCCGGGCCGCAGAAGAGACCAACCGCCGCATGCTTCGTGCGAGGGATGCGATGGACCGCGCCTACGCGCATCCGCTGGATGTCCCGGCCCTGGCCCGGATCGCCCATGTGTCGCCGGCGCACTTCACGCGCACCTTCCGGGCCACGTTCGGCGAGACGCCGCACCGATACCTGCAGCGACGCCGCGTCGAGCGTGCGATGTTCCTCCTGCGGGAGACCGACCACAGCGTGACCGACGTCTGCTTCGAAGTGGGTTTCGGCAGTCCGGGCACCTTCAGCCGCACATTCCGCGACATCGTGGGTCGCTCGCCGAGGACGTACCGCAAGGAAGCAGCAGCCACGCCGGTACCGACGTGCTTCACGATGGCGTGGACGCGGCCGAGCGCCTGACCGTCCGCGCCGCCCGCATTCCCCGCATCGTCGCGGCATCGCCCGCATCGCCCGTCGACCGAGCAGTTTTGGATAAGTTTTCGTTCGGCCTGCTCGGTAGCGTGATGCGCATGTTCAACGCCATCACGCACTCACAGATCTACGTCCTCGACCAGGACGAGGCCCTCGACTTCTACGTCGGCAAGCTCGGCCTGGAGGTCAACGCCGACGTCGACCTCGGCTTCATGCGCTGGCTGACCGTCAGCATCCCCGGTCACCCCGAGCGCCAGATCCTGCTGGAGAGGCCGGGTCCTCCGGCGATGTCCGAGGAGACGGCGCAGCAGGTCCGCGAGCTGGTGACCAAGGGAGCCATGGGTGGCCACCTGATCCTCAGCACGGACGACTGCCGCAAGACGTACGAGACACTGCTCGGCCGGGGCGTCGAGTTCACCGAGGAGCCCACGGAACGCCCGTACGGAATCGACTGCGGCCTCCGGGACCCGTTCGGCAACAGCATCCGCTTCACTCAGCCGAAGGCCTGAGTCCCCTCCGACGGGTGCGGGCGGAGCCGGCCCGTCACCCGTCTGCGCCCGCCCCCTGCCGTCCCGGCCGCGCCTCCTTGCCCTCAACCCGACGTCGGGTTCTACGGTGAGGGACCCGCGATCGTTCGGGGCGCGACGCCGTGACGACAGTGGGCGGGTACATGATCAGTGAGGGCCGCTTCAGCCATCGCCGGGCCGAGTTGGTCTACGACGATGCCGGTCAGGGCCCTCTCGCCGTGTACGCCCACGGCGGTTTCGTGAGTCAGGACGCCGAGGACCGGATGGGCCTGTTCGCATGGGCGCCGGTCGTGAGCGGGGGCGGGCGTCTGGTCCGCTACGACGCACGGGGGCACGGTCGGTCGACCGGTGAGCCCGTGGACACCGACTACACCTATCAGTCGCTCGCCGGCGACCTGCTCGCCCTGCTCGACCACCTGGGCGCCTCGCAACCTGTCGCGGCGATGGGGGCGTCGATGGGCTGCGGCACGGTGCTGCACGCCGCTGTGCACGCGCCCGACCGGTTCTCCCGGCTGGTCCTGCTCATCCCGCCGACGGCGTGGACGACGCGCGAGGCTCACGCGCGGGCCAACCGGGCATCCGCCGACACCGTCGAACGGGAGGGCGTGGCCGCCTGGCTCGCCGCCAAGGCGCAGCACCCTCGCCCGGCCGTCGTGGCCGACGTTCCGGAGATCCCGCCCACGCCCCATGAGCGGGTACTGCCCGCCGTCCTGCGCGGCCTGGCAGAGTCTGACCTGCCTTCGCCCACTGCGATCGCCGCGCTGCGTCAGCCGAGCCTGATCCTCGCCTGGTCGGGCGACCCGGGGCACCCCGTGTCGACTGCGGAAAGTCTGGCGCGGCTGCTGCCGCACGCCGACCTTCACGTGTCCGGGACACGCACCGACATCCGCACATGGGGCGACCGGATCGCCGAGCACCTGGCCCGGCCTCTGCGTTGACCGGCCGGAGGTGGGGGCTGCAGCGGCCCCCGGCCCTGCCGTCCGACACCACCGGCACGAACACCGATTTCCGGTGGGTCCCCTGCCTCCGGCAGGATGGCTGACCATGACCGAGATCCGTACTCCCCGCCTCATCCTCCGTCGCTGGCACGACGACGACCTCGTACCGATGGCGGACATCAACGCAGACCCGCGGGTCATGCAGTGGGTGGACGACGGCTCGGTGCACGGGCTCGACCGTACGGCCGATGAGATCGAGCAGTGGGAGGAGGAGTGGGACGAGGAGGGTTTCGGCCTCTTCGCCGTCGAACTGCTGGCCTCCGGCGAGCTGGCAGGTTTCACAGGCCTGTCCGTGCCCGAGTTCCTGCCGGAAGTGCTGCCGGCCGTGGCGATCAGCTGGCGACTCGGCTCACCGTTCTGGGGCCAGGGGTACGCGTCCGAAGCCGCCCACGCCACGCTGGAGTTCGCGCTCCAGGATCGAGGACTCGACCGAGTCATCAGCATCAACCGTGTGGGGGACAGCGCATCCGAGAACGTCGCCCGTAAGCTCGGCATGGCGCCGGAGCGCGAGACGGCACACCCGGTGTACGGCTTTCCGCTGAACGTCCACAGCATCGATCTCACCGAGTTCGATGCGTGAAACGGCCGAGTGCCGGACGGCGCCCCCCGGGGTCAGCGCGAGCAGATCACGGTGAACAGGGTGAACGAAGCGAGGAACGGCCCTTCGGAGAGCGAAGCGAACCAGCGCCGGCCGCGCGATTCGTCGGTCGCCGCCTCGCCGCCTCGCCGCCTCGACCCATGCGGCCATGACAACTGCCCCCTGAGCCGCAGTTCCCCGCGCAGCGCCTCCGCACGGCCTGCGGGACGTGTCCCGCAGTCGACTGCTCGGTACCTGACATGACCGACGGGTGACCAGTCCATCCGTGCAGCCCGGCGGGGCAAGGTAGGTCCTGTTCGATGTCGACGGCACGTTGATCGACGCAGTGAGCAACCGCGCCGGGTGCGGCGAGTGTGGGCGGAGAGGCACGGGCTCGACCCGGACGAGGTCTACCGGGTCGCCCTGCGGACCAGGCCGACGGGCGCTCCCGCGCCATGGTTCAGGCCGGCAGCGCGGCGGCTTGCCGGCGCGCTTCGTCCAGCCACGCCGCGCGTGATTCGTCGGACGAGTCGGTGACCGTGCGGAAGACGACCCGGCGCACGTCGACAACTCCTGCAAACGGCAGGACGCATGCCGACCAGATCCTTTGCAATGGGTCGCCGAACTCGCTCTGTTCACGGTCGGCGGGTGTGTCGGACGTATTCAGGACAAGCGCCCTGCGAGCCTTCAGGAGCCCTGTGGGCTCCCCCTGAGCGGTCCCCAGTTTGTAGGCGACGCCGGGCGCAAGTACGCGCTGCACCCAGCCCGCAAGGACTGCGGGTGGCATACCCCACCAGTTCGGGTGGACGAAGACCATGGCGTCAAGTGTCGCCACCTCTGTCCGATGCATCGCCACCTGCGGATCGTGGGTGCAGGGCGCCGATCGGACCGTGTCGGTCTCCTCGGCAGACAGCAGCGGCACGAAGCCTTCGGCACAGAGGTCATGCGCCATTACCTCGCACCCTTGTCTGCGCAGCTCCTCCACCACGACATCGAACACCGCATGGTTGAAGCTCCCGGGCCGCGGATGTGCAAGGTACACGCCTACACGCATTCTTCGTCCCCCAGTCGACACGAGCCCTCTTCGGCTACCGGCCCGTGTGGCCTTGTGCATTTGGTCAGCCGCGCGGGCGGCTGATCGTCATTATCCGTGAGGGGCCACCTGCAGGAGGCAATTTCAAGATCACCACAGACCAACTGCCTGACCCGCAGGCCGATTGGGGCCAGCCATCGGACAACAGACCGTATCCGGCGACGAGTTCAACGGTCACGCAGGGAGCCTAAGACGCCGATCGGATACAGCGGGGCCCCGCTGGAACCCATTCCCGAACCTCCCTCAGCTGCACTGCCAGGTGAACATCGCCCGGTCGAAGTGCCTCTCGGCCAGGTCCTGTGGGCGGATCAGCCAATACAAGGCGCCGCCATCGCCCCACATCATGTCCGCGGTGTCCTCGCTGTCGAACTGTGCGAGGAGCACCCAGCCACCGACCTCGTCGGACAAACGTGGGTCGCCCCAGCGAACTTCTCCGTCCAGGACTGCTTCCGCAATCTCGACTTCCACAGGGTCCTGCACCGAGTGGGCATGACCGCCGATCTGATGACCCACCACGTCGTCGAACTTCCGCAGCGCGTCCAGGAACTCCTGTGAGCAGACCGGGTGGTCGTAGCGCTGAGAAAGAGGAGCGTCAGGGGCGAATACGTTGCGGATGTCCGGATGCCAGGGCTCCGCCGCTGTCATCTCCACCCGCGCGGTCAGCGGCACCACCGGGTACGGCTTGAGGCCCTCAGGTGTCTCGCGGTCGAGCGCCTCCTCTCCGGCTGCTGCGTAGAGCACGCGGGCGGCCGCCCAGCTTTCGCGGTCCTCGGCCAGAACGATGGCTTCGCCGTCGTCGAGCTGACCGTCGAAGTAGAAGAACAGCAGTTCCCCCGCCTTCGGCAGGTCGTCGATGCCCCCGGAACCGGTGGGCAGCGCCGCGCAGTCGATCGAGGCGATGAAGGAGAGCGCCCCGTGTCCCTCCCACACCGGCCAGTCCGTTTCTGCAGGCAGCTTCGGCAGCCCGCCCAACTGGCCGACCACGTTCTCCGGACCGGCCGTTGCCTCGAGGCGCAGACCAGGACGCAGCAGACCGAGCCATTGCTCGGCGACGTCGGGCGACAGGTGTTGGAGAGCAAGCGTGCGCAGAGCATCGCGGGATCCGTGTGTCATGGGCGCGATCATCCCCGGTGCCACTGACAGACCACCCGTCGGGCTCCCCGCCGGCTGGGCGACCATCACCGTATGCAAGGTCAGGGCGGGCTGTCGGCTCCCCGGCGTGGGCGGCAGGTATTGCGCGACCTGGGAGGTGAGGTCGAGCTCCAGATCGGCGGTGCGCAGACGTGGACAGGCCCGCCGCGTACTGCGGCGGGCCCGTACCTTCGTGGCCGAGGCGGGATTCGAACCCGCGACCTCTGGGTTATGAGCCCAGCGAGCTGCCGACCTGCTCCACCCGGCGATCTCCACCGTACGACGCACCGGAAATGCGGCGCGAGCGATTTTCCGTGGCCTGCCGAGAAACCGCCTGACCGAGGTGCTCAGCCCGGTTCGGCCGTCATGGCCCCCAGGGGCACACTGGATACACGGGCCGGATCGGAAGCGACCCGCGCACCGTGAGGAGGCGTTCGGCGGTACGGAGGACGCCGAGGTGGCCGCGACGAAACGGCTCGTGCGGACGGATCCCGAGCAGACCGAGGAGTTGGTGGAACGGGAGCGGTGATCCGGGCAGTGGATGCACCGCAAGGCGCCGAATGGCGATCGACCCCTATCCCGCGAGGCAGGACCGGACCCATGCCCGTGCTCGTCGGAACCTCGGGGTGGCAGTACAAGGACTGGCGCGGCGTCTTCTATCCGCCCGGTCGACCGCAGCGGCTTTGGCTGGAGGAGTACGCCCGGCACTTCGCCACTGTGGAGAACAACAACGCCTTCTACAGGCTCCCCACCACGGAGATCTTCGCTTCCTGGCGGGAGCGGACACCGTCGGGGTTCGTCATGGCGGTCAAGGCCAGCCGTTACCTGACCCATCTGAAGCGGCTGCACGACCCCGAGGAGCCGGTGCGCCGGCTGCTGGATCGCACAGAGGGACTCGGCGACCGACTGGGGCCCTTACTGCTGCAACTGCCGCCCAACTTCCGTCAGGACGTCGCGGCTCTCGACGCCTGCCTGAACTGCTTTCCCCGGTCGGTCCGGGTGGCCGTCGAACTCCGCCACACATCGTGGTGGCAGGCGGAACGGGACGTCCGGGCAGTGCTGGAGCGGCACGGCAGTGCCCTGTGCTGGGCGGATCGGGGTTCCCGCCCGGTGACGCCACTGTGGCGCACCGCGTCATGGGGGTACCTGCGGTTCCACGGCGGCATCGCCGAACCCCCGCCTCGCTACGGCCGCCAGGCGTTGACGTCCTGGGCCCGGCGCATCGCAGACGCCTGGCCGGACGAGGACGATGTGTACGTGTACTTCAACAACGACGTGGGAGGTGCGGCCGTGGTGGACGCCGCCAAGTTCGCGGTGGCGGCAACGGCATCGGGCCGGACGGTGAGCCGGACGCCACCGGCCCCGGCGGCACGGTCCACGCAGTGAGGGCCACGCACCGCTGTCGCCATGGAGTGCGGGCCTCGCTCACCCGGTGCCGCCCCCGACGCTCACCCGGTGCCGTCCCCGACGAGACGTACGACGGCACGAGTTGACGCGCCGCGATCGAAGGGGCGACCCGGTGGTCCGTGGGGTGGGGGCATCGCGCGGTCGAGCTGGCTGTCAGGACTTCTCGTGCGACGGCTTGCTGAAGTACGTGACCGGACGCTGTTGCCGCTCTCCGTCGACGACGATGTCCACGGACTCGTTGTAGAAGGCCACCCGGTCCTTGATCATCCGCACGGGGGGCAGCGGATCGGGGTAGCTCCAGGCGATGTCGGGCCTTACGTCTCCCCCGCCCGCCCACGACCAGTAGTCGGTCGCCACACCCTTGTACGGGCAACGGGTTCTCCCACCGGTCGGGGTGAAGAGATCGAGGCGCACGTCCTCCCGCGGAAAGTAGTAGCGGACCGGCAGGCGAGTCTCGAACAGCAGAACCGGAGTTTCCGTGTCCGCGACGACGGTGCCCTCGATCTCGACCTGGACGTGCCGGGTGCTGGGCACGGCGTCCACCCGGCTGTACGGGTCACGGGGGTGCACGAAGATCTCCTCGTCCTCTTCGTACCAGTGATCGAGAACCTCGCGCCCGAACCATTCGAAGCTGATGTGGTCGGCCAGTTCCTCGCCGGGATAGGTCCATGCCGCCGCCGGGACGGTCTCGTCCGCGAGCTCAAGATCGTAGAAGACCGTCGCTCCCGCATGACGCCGCGGGTTGGCGGGCCGCTCGGTCCTGCGCAGCAGATCCGTCCGGACGTCCTCGGCCGGGATGGCGTACAGCGGTACGGGACGACGGGGCTCCCACACGAGAAGCGGGCGACGGCTGTCCACGACCGTGACCTCCCCCTTCGTCGCGCGCACCCAGCGCTCACTGGGCTCCCAGAGCACGCTGTCGTTCGCCTCCCGCCGACGACGTACCACCGGCACGTCTTCCCGACCCCCAGTGGGTGCGGTCATCGGCCTCTCCTCCTCGCTCCGCCTGCCGCCTCGGACGCCGGTACGCCGTGGCGCCGCGGGTCCGCGGGTCCGCGGCGGTCTCCATGTCCACGCTGCTCCGCATCACAGTTCCCCGCAAACGCCGTCCTCGGGCTGCGCCGGGGTCCCGGTGGGAACCGGCCTCGCGTGCCGCCGCCGAGGTTCCGCTGCGGGGCTGCACTGTTGCCCCCGAGGCAACGGACCGGCTGACCGGCCTGCCCACGCGCACAATGGTGGTGTGGGACGCGTCTGCCGTCGCGGAGAGGCGGGACACTTCGATGCGGTACGCCACAGTGACTGCCCTGAGCCATCCCGGGCTGATGCGCGACCACAACGAGGACAGCCTCGTGGTCGGTCCCTGGACGCTGTGCGGCACCGTGACCGAGAACCCGCAGACGTTGGTGTTCCCGCTCGGCAGTCCGCTCGTCGTCGCGGTCGCCGACGGCATCGGCGGGCACCCGGCCGGCGAGGTGGCCAGCTCGCTCACGGTCCGGCAACTGGCGTCCTTCGGCCCTTCGCTGGACACCGAGGAAGCGATTCGTGACGCTCTGCACGTCACCAATCACGCGGTGTACGCGGCAGCGGACCGTGATCCGGCCCTGATCACCATGGGCACCACGGTCGCCGGTGCCGTCGTGATGGCTGAGGAGCTGCTCGTGTTCAACGTCGGCGACAGCAGAGTGCTCGCCGCGCCCCGGGACGGACTTCGGCAGGTGAGCACGGACGACAGCCCGCCGCTGAGGCCCGGGCAGCGCACCACGTCACTCGTCACGCAGGCACTCGGCGGCGCTCCGCGGTTCACTGCCATCACGCCGCACATCACGGCGTCGCCGCACTCCGCGGGCGATCGCTACCTGGTGTGCACCGACGGTCTGACCGACCCCGTGCCGGAGGATGTACTCGACGATCTCCTGAGGGCTCACGACGGCGGCAGGGCCGCGTTCGAGCTGTGGAAGTCCGCCATCGAGGCGGGAGGTCCCGACAACATCACCCTCGCGCTGATCGGCATCGGACCATAGGCAGAGCACGCCACCAGGTACCCACCGGGCACGGCGGCCCTGTGGGCGGCTCGCGCGGCGAACGGCGTCACTGTTCAGCCCGTCAGCAGGCGCTCGAAACACCAGGAGCGCACCACACCGACGCAGGAGCCGAAAGTTCGGAATCCGCTCGTAGCCACAGCACCACCGCCGGGCGCGGATCCCCCGCGCCGGACGCGCGGGAACGGCCCGTTGCCGTACGACCGTGTCCTGGTGGCGGGTACGGGAGTTGGACCGGGCGTCCGTGGTCAGCGCTTTTCGCAGGGGGATCCGCGTGAGCAGCGACGCAGCGTTCTTCACCGCCGACTTCACCTCACCCGCCCAATGGGTCGCGGGCCGCTCCTGGGCATATCCGGACGGCGGCCCGCGCAACCGCTCGGACAACAAGCTGGACCATCTTGTCGACGATCCCACCTACTGCCGCGAGGGAGAGTTCCGTGCCACCCGCAGGGACGACGGCTACTGGAATGCCGGGCTGCTGACGACGGAAGGGAGCACGGAGGGGTTCTCCGTGCGCGCCGGTGACGTCCTGGAGACGCGGGTGCGGCTGCCCGTCGAGACCGGCGCGTGGCCGGCGGTGTGGACATGGCGCGACGGCGGCAACGAGGTCGACGTGTTCGAGTACCACCCGGACAACCCCGATCTGCTGGAGCTCACCAATCATGTCCGAGGGGGTCAGCGGTACTTCGCCGATCCCCGGATCCGGCCTGGCGCACAGGTGGACCTGCGGGTGGAGTTCGGGCAGGACTCGGTCGTCTGGTGGGTGAACGGAGACCGGGTGTTCGCCGACGGCCGCGGGGTCGGCCGCCGCTGGCACGCGTACCTGATCGTGAATCTGTCGGTGTGCGCCGGCAGGTACCACCCGGCTCCGGGCCCGGACGTCACGGCGATGTCGTACACCGTGGAGCACCTGCGGGTGCACCGGCAGTCGTAGGGACGCGGCCCCCGGCGGCCGAGGCTCGCGGCTCGGGTCACGGCTCCCCATCACTGCGGTAGCTGAGCAGGTCACCGGGCTGACAGTTCAGTTCGCGGCAGATCGCGCTCAGCGTACTGAAGCGAATCGCCTTGGCCCGATCATTCTTCAGCACGGACAGGTTGACGACCGTGACCCCGACCCTGGCCGCCAACTCGGCCAGGGTCATTCCCCGTTCCGCCAGCAACCGGTCCAGGTGCGCCTGGATCCGGTGGTCCTCCCCTGCGGCCATCAGACGAGCCCTTCGGTGTCGGCCCGGAGCCCGGCACCCCGCCGGAACACCTCGGCCAGGCCGGCGATGAGCAAGGTGAGCAGGAGGTAGGAGGGGGAGAAGGTGTACGAGAAGGGCACGACGTCGGCGACGGGCGTGCCGCGCACCAGCATGGCGGTGGTGATCGCCTCCACCAGCGGCCCACACACGCCGATCACCAGGACCGTAAACGCGATGACGACCAGCCGCCGGGCGTTCTCCGGCACGAAGACATCGCCGTCGCGCAGCCTTCGGGCCATGGGAAGCAGCAGGGCGAGGATCAGTACGAGCAGGAGGCTGCCGACGATCTCCGGCAGGGCCAGCAGGAGACGTTGCTGAAGGTCGGGGTCCGTGATGGTGACCTCGGCCTGCCGACTGCCGACGAGCCCGACCGCCTCGCCCGTGCCGGTTCCGGGTACGCGTGTTGTGCTCTCGATCGCGACCTCCCGGCTGTTCATCGGGCCGAGGGGCCCGGTCACTCCGAGGGCGGGAATGAGAACCCCGAACACTCCTACAAGTACCAACGCCAGCCCCAGGCCCAGTTCGAGCAGCCGACCGTCGGTCCGGCTCCACCATGTTTTCGTACCCACAACCATCCCCCTTATCGTTTTTCGATAGCATCGAATATCGATAGGGTCCTGTCAAGTCCCGCCTCTCCGGCAGGACTCGGGCCGTACTGCGGGCGCGGATCCGGGAGACGAACGGACTGATCCCGTCAGGCCGCCAGAGACGTGAGCCAGTCGGTCAGGAGTCGGTTCGTCTCGGTGGGGCGCTCCTGCTGGATCCAGTGGCCGCACCCGTCGAGGATGTGGGAGGAGGTCAGGCCGGGAAGGGTGACGGAGTGCGCCTGGATCGCGTCGGCCAGCCAGGTCGTGGAGGCGTCCAGGCCGCCGCCGATGAACAGGGACGGCTGGGTGAGAGGCGCACCGTCGAAGCCGGCGAGGTCCTCCCAGTCCCGGTCCATGTTCCGGTAACGGGCCAGTGCCCCGCCCATACCGGTTCGCTCGAACTCCCCGGCGTAGACGTCGAGATCGCCCTCGCTCAGCCAGGCGGGCAGCCGGCCCACGGGGAACCGGTCACGCAGCGTCCCGCCGCGGCTGACGAAGTGCGGGCCGGGGACGCCGGGGGCGGGCATCGTGTCGGCGGACAGGGCGGCGTAGAAACCGGCGAGCCAGCCGCGCACGTCGGGCTCGATCTCGGCCTCGGCCCGGCCGGGCTCCTGGAAGTAGGAGACGTAGAACTCCTCCTCCCCACCGCCGATCCGCGCGAAGACCTCGCTGGGCCTCGGTCCGCCGGGCGGGGCGTAGGGAACGCCGAGGAGTCCCACTGCGCGGAAGACGTCCGGCCTGACCAGGGCGGAGTTCGCGGCGATGGTCGCCCCCCAGTCATGGCCGATGATCACCGCGGACCGCTCGCCCAGGGCGTGCACCACCGCGGCGTTGTCCTCGACGAGCTCCAGCATTCGGTACGCGTCCGTGCAGCCGGGTTTCGAGGAGCGGCCGTAGCCGCGGACATCGACGGCGACCGCGCGGTACCCGGCTGCGGCCAGCACCGGCAGCTGGTGGCGCCAGGAGTACCAGGACTCGGGAAAGCCGTGCACGACCAGCACCAGCGGCCCGCTGCCCTGTTCCACCAGGTGAATCCGCCCTGCGGGCGAGGAGACCAACCGGTGGGTGACGTCCACGGCTTGCTGCTGCATGAATCCTCCAGGCACTCGGTCTGCCGGGCGCCCGACCTGGGCCGGCCCGCCGTTCGGCGCTTCCCCATCGATCATGTGGCGAGCGGCGGGGCCGCAGCGAGTCTTCTTGCGGTTTCGGCAAACAGCTCCTGACGCTCCAACGCCGTGGTCAGGTTCACGGTCCTGGCCGGCCGGCCCGCCCGTGGCGTACCTGACCCGGTGGCGGCCGACCCGCGCCGCCGGACTGCTGCGACGCTTGCGTCCCCGCTCGCCGTCCCATCGCGCCTTGACTTCGAGTTCTCTTCAAGTCGTAGGGTCTGGCGACATGTCAGCTCCCGATGCGATCGACGGGGCCGGGTGACCGCCCCGTGCCGTCCGCGCGTCACGGGGGGAACTGCCACTGCCGACGACCAGCACAGGGAGCACAACCATGCGGTACCGCACACTCGGCCGGACCGGCATCGAGGTCAGCGTCCACTGCCTCGGAACCATGATGTTCGGCGCGGTCGGCAACTCCGATCACGACGAGAGCATTCGCATAATCCATGCGGCCCTCGATCAGGGCATCAACTTCGTCGACACCGCCGACATGTACTCCGCGGGCGAGAGCGAGGAGATCGTCGGCAAGGCGCTCAAGGGGCGTCGTGACGACGTCGTGCTCGCCAGCAAGTTCCACTTCCAGATGGGAGAGGGCCGCAACCGGAGCGGCAACTCGCGGCGCTGGATCATCAAGGCGGTGGAAGAGAGCCTGCGGCGTCTGCAGACCGACTGGATCGACCTCTACCAAGTGCACCGCCCCGACGAGACCACCGACATCGAGGAAACGCTGTCCGCGCTGAGCGACCTCGTGCACCAAGGAAAGATCCGCACGTTCGGCTGCTCCTCCTTCCCCGCCGAGGCGATCGTCGAGGCACACCATGCCGCGGAGCGCCGGGGTCTCCTGCGCTTCAGGAGCGAGCAGCCGCCCTACTCGCTGCTGGCCCGCGGAATCGAGGCCTCCGTGCTGCCGGTCTGTCGCCGCTACGACATGGGCGTACTGACCTGGAGCCCGCTCGCCGCGGGGTTCCTCTCCGGCAGGTACCGCAACGAGCGGCCCGCCGACCTGACCACCGGCAGGGCCGCACTGCAGCCGGCCCGCTTCGATCCCGCACTGCCCGGCAATGCCGCGAAGTACCGCGCGGTGGAGGAGTTCGGTGAGCTCGCCTCGGAGGTGGGCTGTTCCCTCCCCGAACTTGCGGTCGCCTTCGCGGCCACACACCCCGCCGTCACCTCGGTGATCATCGGCCCGCGCACGAGCGAACAGCTGGAAGGCCTGCTCAAGGGGGCCTCACTGACACTGGACGACGCGGTTCTGGACCGCATCGACGAGATCGTGCCGCCCGGTACCGATGTCTACCGGGCGGACAGCGCCTGGTCACCGCCGTCCTTGAGCGACCCCGCGCGCCGTCGGCGCCCGCTCGGCGACCGGGCCGCGACCTGACGACCGCATCGAGGGTTCCCCCACAGGGTGGTGGGGGACCCGACGTTGGCGATCACCGATGACGGCACGTGATGATGGAAGTACCCAGGTCTCCGGGGAGGGGGAGAAGGAAGGTCACCATGTGCCGATGGCTCGCCTACGCAGGGACCCCGGTGCTTCTCGACTCCCTGCTGTACCGCCCGGCACACTCACTGATCGATCAGAGTCTGCACTCCCGTATGGGCGTCGAGACGACGAACGGGGACGGCTTCGGGATCGGCTGGTACACCCCCGGCATGGATACGCCGGCCGTGGTTCGCGACATCGGGCCCGCGTGGAGCGACCGCAACCTCCGCGAGATCTCGGCGCATGTCCGGTCGCACCTGTTCTTCG
This sequence comes from Streptomyces sp. NPDC043812, assembly GCF_056436245.1. Lineage (NCBI taxonomy): Bacteria > Bacillati > Actinomycetota > Actinomycetes > Kitasatosporales > Streptomycetaceae > Streptomyces > Streptomyces sp. NPDC043812. Next base: position 167,529 of record NZ_JBWKCY010000007.1, on the reverse strand, counting down.
CGCACATCCGGGCGTCGACGGGTTCGGCGATCCAGCAGACCAACTGCCATCCGTTCCGCCACGGGCGCTGGCTGTGGATGCACAACGGTGCGATCACCGACTTCCACCGCCTCCGACGGGATCTCTGCCTGGTCATCGACCCGTCCTTGTTCGCCGACATCGAGGGATCGACGGACTCCGAAGTCATGTTCTTCCTGGCCCTGACCTACGGCCTGGACCAGGATCCGCCCGCCGCGGTGGCCCGGATGGCCGGTCACGTGGAGCAACTGGGCAGGGAACACGGCGTCGAGTTCCCACTCCAGATGACCGTCGCCGTGACCGACGGGGAACGGCTGTGGGTCTTTCGCCACTCCAGCGAGCGCCGGTCCCGCTCCCTGTTCTACAGCGCCGAGGTGGAGACCCTGCGGAGCCTGCACCCCGATCTGTCATTCCTGGAGGGCCTGTCCGACGAGACACGTCTCGTGGTGTCCGAGCCGCTCAGCGGACTGCCCGGCGCCTGGTTCGAGGTCCCCGAGTCCACCTACGGCCTCGTACGAGCGCGGGGGGACTTCCTCCGGCCGTTCGTCCCGCTCACCGAGGACGGCGTGCCGCAACCACGCGCCTAGGCCCTGTCCGCTCGGTTCATCCGCCCGTCCTGCGTACGCACGCCGCGACGGTCTCCCGCAGGCTCCCCGTCCGCTCGAGCAGCTGCCGCTGGATCCGCGCGCCGTTGCCGTCCTTCAGCACGGCGGCCAGTGCGTCCTGCGCGTGGAGCAGGTCGCCGCTCTCCTCCAGTGCGTCCCGTACGTGGTCGAACAGGGCCCGGACGACTGCTTCCGCGGGCGCGGGGGTCATGCCGACGGGGTGGATCAGCTGCCCTTCGAGGCCCGACCGGCCGGCACGCCAGGCGGCCAGTCTCAGCAGGCCCACGCTGTGCCGGGGCGGCGGCATCCCGGCCTGCCACTCGCGGGCGGCCGTCTCCACCAGTCCACGCACCAGGGTCGCCAGGAGCACTGTTGCCGCAGGATCGAGGCAGACGTCCGCGACCCGGATCTCGACCGTGGGGTAGGTGTGCGAGAGCCTCGCGTCGAAGTAGATCATCCCCTCGTCGCGCAGCACGCCCGTGCCGACCATGTCCCGGACCTGCTCGTGGTACCGGTCGGCGGAGCCGAAGACCTCCACCGGACCGGCTGAGGGCCACCGCCCCCACATGCGGCTCCGGTAGCTGCTGTAACGGGTGTCCTGTCCCTGCCAGAACGGGGAGTTGGCGCTCAGGGCGAGCAGTACCGCGAGCCAGGGCCGGATCCGGTCCAGGACGGCGACGCCCTCCTCGTCGGAGTCGACCGACACATGCACATGGCAGCCGCAGGTGAGCTGCTCCTGTGCGGTCAGGCTGTACTCCTCCTCCATCCACCGGTACCGCTCCCCCGCTGCGATGGCCGGACTGACCGGGAGCGGGGACGTGGCGAGCGCGGCGACGCCCGCCCCCAGATCCGCGGCTCGACGCATGGCCTCGGCCCGCCACCGGGTGATCTCCTTCGCGAGGTCGCACATGTTCTTCTGGGGCCGGGTGGCGAATTCCAGCTGCTGGCTCTGGAGCTCCGACTCGAAGGCGTCGGTCTCCCGGGTCGCGGCCGCCAGCACCGCGTGGGACAGCGCACGGGGTTCGCCCGACGTGGCGTCCACGAGGAGGAGTTCCTCTTCCACACCCACACTGCGCACGAACCCCTCCTGGCGTGACCGGCTGCGGTGACAGCCTCCGAGCCGGACCGGCACGGCGCCCGCGACGGCGGCCCGGCCTCGCTCGTGTCTTGCGTCTGCCCGAGAATCCGCGCCTGATGCACGTCACCGGCTGGTGCCAAGAGCCGATCAGACTGACGACGGACCAGGGGCGCAGGACGGGCACAGCCCGCGGTAGATGACCTCGACCTCGGACACCGTGAAGCCGAATCTTTCCTCCGCCGGGAGGTCGGTCAGCGGATTCCCGGTCGGGTGGACGTCCCGGATGGTGCCGCAGCCCGCGCACACCAGGTGGTGGTGCGGGCGGTGCGCGTTGGGGTCGTACCGCTTGGCACGGCCGTCCGTGGAGACCTCGATGACCTCACCGAGGGAGACCAGCTCGCCCAGGGCGTTGTAGACCGTCGCCCGGGAGATCTCGGGCAGCCGCTGCGCCGCGCGCGCGTGCACCTCGTCGGCCGTGAGATGCACGTGGTCACCGTCGAGGACCTCCGCAACGACACGCCGCTGGGAGGTCACCCGCCAACCACGCCCTCGCAGTCGCTCCAGCAGGTCACTCACATCGGTTCACCTGTTCAGGCTCGGTGGGATGCCCGGAGCTTACCGGTAGCTTCCGGGTTCCGACGGGAAGCGGATCAGGCGAGCTTCCAGGCCTGGACCCCGTCCATTGCTTCGAAGACGGCGGGGCCCGACCGGCAGAAACCGACGGCGCCGACGGCCTCGAGGATGCCCCCGCACCCGGGGCACCTCGGTGGGGTACCCGCGCTGTGCGAAGGCGGCAAACAGGAATCCTGGCCACAGGTTCACAGCTCCATTGCGCGCCGGACCAGCATATAATTGTCCGTTTCCGCTTTTCATGTCAGCGGGTGATCATAATGATCGGAAACAAGTCACCCTTTCGTGCAGAGTCCACAAACGACTCCGGACTTCGCGTGCTTGTTACGCGGGGTTGTTCTGCGTGTTCTCGTAGCTGTGCGGTCCGCGGTGCGCGACCATACGGACGCCGACACAGGCTCCGTCATCGGCGTCGTGCGTGAGGACAGACAGTCGCCGGCCGCCGGCCCCGCATTGATTGCCGCGGGTCCGGTCAGGCATTTCCGACCGGCGGGCTCCACGGCGCGCCACGAGCGCGGGTCGCAGTGCTCGACACCAGCAGAGCAACCAACGTCAAGAGCAAGCAGACAGCACCAAGAAGCACCGAGACAGGAAGAAGGACGGACGTGTCCGGCAGCGAAAGCGAGAACCCAGTAATCCCCTCCCCGGCCCCGGCGTCGACCCGCCCCAGGACGAACCGGGACTGGTGGCCGAATCAGCTGGACCTTCAGGTTCTCCACCAGCACTCGCCCCGGTCCAATCCGATGGGTGAGGACTTCAACTACGCGGAAGAGTTCGCGACCCTCGACGTAGACGCGCTGAAGCAGGCCGTCTTCGAGGTGATGACGACGTCGCAGGACTGGTGGCCTGCCGACTACGGGCACTACGGGCCGCTCTTCATCCGCATGAGTTGGCATGCCGCGGGGACGTATCGCATCGCCGACGGCCGGGGTGGTGGCGGCTCCGGCGCTCAGCGCTTTGCCCCCCTCAACAGTTGGCCGGACAACGCGAGCCTCGACAAGGCGCGCCGCTTGCTCTGGCCGGTCAAGCAGAAATTCGGACGGAAAATCTCCTGGGCCGACCTTCTGGTCTTCGCCGGCAACTGCGCCATGGAATCGATGGGATTCAAGACATTCGGGTTCGGCTTCGGGCGGGAGGACATCTGGGAACCCGAGGAAATCTTCTGGGGGCCTGAGGACACATGGCTCGGAGATGAGCGCTACAGCGGCGACAGGGAACTCACCGGTCCTTTCGGCGCCGTGCAGATGGGCCTGATCTACGTGAATCCGGAGGGGCCCAACGGCAACCCGGATCCGCTGGCCGCGGCCAGGGACATTCGCGAGACATTCCGACGCATGGCCATGAATGACGAGGAGACGGCTGCGCTCATCATCGGCGGCCACACGTTCGGGAAGTGCCACGGTGCAGCCGATGCCGAGTACATCGGCCCGGAACCCGAGGGCTGCCCCGTCGACCAGCAGGGCCTCGGCTGGAGAAACACCTTCGGCAGCGGCAAGGGCTCCGACGCGGTCACCAGCGGGCTGGAGGGCGCATGGACCACCGACCCCACGAGGTGGGACAACGGGTACCTGGACAACCTGTTCAAGTACGACTGGGAACTGACGACGAGCCCCGCCGGTGCGAATCAGTGGACTCCCAAGGATCCCTCGGCCCAGGGCACTGTGCCTGATGCTCATGATCCGTCGAAGAGGCACGCCCCCATGATGCTGACGACGGACCTTGCGCTGAAGGTGGATCCGATCTACGGGCCGATCGTGAAGCACTTCCACGAGAATCCGGACAAGCTCGCGGAAGCGTTCGCCAAGGCGTGGTACAAGCTGTTGCACCGCGACATGGGACCCGCCTCGCGCTACCTCGGCCCGTGGGTTCCCGAGCCGCAGCTGTGGCAGGACCCCGTCCCCGCGGCCGATCACCAACTGGTCACGGACGAGGACATCGCTGCCCTCAAGGGCCAGATCCTCGCATCGGGGCTGTCCATCTCCCAGCTGGTCGCCACCGCTTGGGCGTCGGCGGCAAGCTTCCGCGGCACCGACATGCGTGGCGGGGCCAACGGGGCACGGATCCGACTCGCACCGCAAAGGGGCTGGGAGGTCAACGACCTGCCCGGACTGGGCGACGTGTTGCAGACCTTCGAGCAGATCCGGCAGGACTTCGACGGCTCACAGTCCGGCGGGAAGAAGGTTTCGCTCGCCGACCTGATCGTCCTGGGCGGGTGCGCGGCCGTCGAGCAGGCGGCGAAGAACGCCGGGCACGACATCACGGTCCCGTTCGCGCCGGGACGCACGGACGCCTCGCAGGAGCAGACCGACGTGGAGTCGTTCGCCGTGCTCGAACCGAGCGCCGACGGGTTCCGCAACTACCTCCGAGCAGGAGAGAAACTGGCGCCGGAGACTCTCCTGCTGGACCGGGCCAACCTGCTGACGCTGACCGCTCCCGAGATGACGGTTCTCATCGGCGGTATGCGGGCGCTGAACGCCAACGTCGGGCAGTCCCCGCATGGTGTGTTCACCGATCGGCCCGAGACGCTGACCAACGACTACTTCGTCAACCTGCTCGACATGGGCACGGAGTGGAAGGCGTCCGCATCGGACGAGAACGTGTTCGAAGGCCGGGATCGCGCCACGGGCGAGGTCAAGTGGACCGCCACCGCCGTCGACCTCATCTTCGGTTCCCACTCCCAGCTCCGAGCCGTCTCGGAGGTCTACGCGTGCGAGGACGGGAGCGAGAAGCTCGTGCATGACTTCGTGGCCGCGTGGGACAAGGTGATGAACCTCGACCGGTTCGACCTCGCCTGAGCCCGGCTGTCCGGGTCGGCCGCCCCTCGGCCGACCCGGCATCCTCGACCACGCCGGGCAGCACCTGATCCGGACCGCCTGCACCCTCGACCCCTCACTGATCCGCCCGGAGCTCCCGTACAGCTGGGGTCCGGCATTGTGGGTCGCGGTCTTGCGCAGGGCACGCGTGGGCTCCGGTCGAGCCTCGAATCAGGTGGGTTGTCCTCGTCGGCGCATGACCAGGGGGAGGAACAACCGGTCCACGATTTCCTCCAGGTCGTCGTCGGTCGGGGTGCGGCGGGCCATGAAGAGGTCGTGGACGACGAGCACCACCGGCAGCGTGACAAGCCGATCGGGGAAGACCGGACCCCGACCTGGCCTCCTACGGCATCGCCAGCCCTCGAGCAGCAGCACGTCGGCAACAAGCTCCCGCAGTAGCCGGACAGCGCCCGCACACATACCTGGACGAGGCTGCCAAGAGCTGCGGGCACCAGCAGCAGAGCAGCCAGAACCCGGACTCCTCGCGCGTTGGCCGCAGTTGGACCTCCGGTCGCTCCATCGTGTCCGCGTCGGCCACGGCTGAGCGGTTCTTGCCGGTGTGGTGCCGGGCCTCTGTGTCAGCCGAGCCGTGGGCGCCGGCGGGCTGTTGGCGGCTCGCCGCGCCCTGCGCGACCTCGCTCCGGTAGGCCCGGTCGTCCAGCTCGGTTCGTTGTCCGCAGCGCGGCTCGCTGAATCCCTTGAGGATGAGGAGGGATACGACGCGTATCGCATCGGACGTCCGCGGTGCGTGCCCGCGCGCGGCTGGGGCACACGAAGAGGGTGACGAAACCTGCCTCCGATACCGAGCGCCCGCGGGCCGCCCACCGGCTGCCGCTGCCGTGGTGGCTGTCCGTGCCGGTCGCCGCGCTGGTGGTCCTCGTTCTGGTGGTCCTTGCCGGACGCCTCAGTCTGCTGCCCGGATTCGACGATGTCTTCGGCGAGGAGACGAAGGACCGGTCGGGACCTGCCCTGCTCAAGTCCATCAAGGACATGAACCGTTACGAGGGAGCGGCGGGCAACTTCCAGATCGTCGTGGACTTGGAGAAGGACGCGAAGTTCCTCCCCGACGCGATCCGCGGCACCCGCACCCTGTACGTGGGGGCGGGCAGCGTCAGTGCGTACGTGGATCTCGGCGCCATCGGCCCCGACAGCGTCACCGTCGACAAGGACCGCACCGCGGCCACGCTCCGCCTGCCGCACGCGCGTCTCGGTTCCCCTGCCCTGAACCCCGACCGGTCGTACGCGGTGTCCAAGGAGCGCGGGCTCCTCGACCGCCTCGGAGACCTGTTCTCCGACAACCCCGCCGACGAACGCGCGGTGAACCGCCTCGCGGCACAGCGCATCGGCGAAGCGGCCGAGGACAGCGAACTCACCGCGCGGGCGGAGAAGAACACCACATCCATGCTGGAAGGCCTGCTGCACTCCCTCGGATTCCAGCAGGTGACCGTCGTGTACGAGTGAGGGCTCGTGCACGAATGCGGCGAGTTGCTACGACGCGAGGGCGGCACCGGCGTGCGGCTCGTCGGTCTCCGGCTCCAGCGGGGGGTCGATGAGCTGCTCGCGCAGATAGTTCCAGACCACCGCCAGCAGCGCGGCCGCAGGTACCGCGAGCAGGCTGCCCACGACGCCGGCCAGACTGCCGCCCAACGTCACGGCCAGCAGGACCACGGCCGCGTGCAGTCCGAGCCCGCGACTTTGGATCATGGGCTGCAGCACGTTGCCCTCGAGTTGCTGCACTACGACGATGATCGCCAGCACTATCAGCGCGTCCGTCAGGCCGTTCGACACCAACGCAATGAGCACCGCGACCAGACCGGCGAACAGGGCACCCACGATGGGCACGAACGCCGAGACAAACGTCAGCACCGCCAGCGGGAGCACCAGTGGCACCCCCAGGATCCACAGGCCGAGTCCGATGAACACGGCGTCGAGCAGGCCGATGAATGCCTGGGACCGCACGAACGCGCCCAGGGTGTCCCAACCGCGCGCGGCCACGGTCGGGATGTCGGTGGCGAGCCGACCGGGGAGCTGACGGCTGAGCCACGGCAGGAACCGCGGGCCGTCCTTGAGGAAGAAGAACATCAGGAAGAGCGCCAGCACGGCGGTGATCACACCGCTGAACACGGTGCTCACTCCCGTGACGACCGTGGTGACCATGCTGCCGACGCTGTTCTGGATACGGGCGATCCCGGAATCGAAGGCACCCGTGATCTGGTCGTCGCTGATGTTCAGTGGCGGCCCGGCGGCCCACTCGCGCAGCTTCTGGATGCCTTCGACCACACCGTCGGCCAGCTCCCCGGACTGGGACGCCACCGGCACAGCGATCAGTGCCGCAACGCCCGTCGCGGCCACGAGGAACATCACGGTCACCACCGACGCCGCCAGGGCGGGGGGCCACCCGCGTCGGCGCAGGATACGAGTCAGGGGCCAGGTCAACGTGGTGAGGAACAGGGCCACGATGAGCGGCCAGACAACCGACCACATCCGGCCCAGAACCCACAGGGCCACCGCAGCCATCAGGAGAACCAGCAGCAACTCGACGGATACGCGCGCCGATGTCCGGAGCGCGGTGCGGGTTTTCCTGGAACTCAACGTGACAGACATGGGGATCACCTTAGGGGAGGAGCACGTCGCCATCGTGACGACCTCCCTCGCCCCACGGCCCCGGGCACGGGGCTGACCTGCAACCGTCCAACGTGCTTGCAGCGCGCGAGCTTTGTTCAGGTCCTGCCCGCCCCAATGCACGGACTTGCTCCGTGTCGTGCCGGCTGAGCGTCAAGGAGCAGCCGCACCAGGCATTCGGCCGGGGCGGGATGGACGCCTTGAAACGGGCCCATTGCTGTCCCGGCCGCCGACCGCAGCCCTCAACCGTCTGCAAAACCTTGCCTTGTGCGGGCGCGTCCTCGACCCGGGAAGTCCGGCAGTCGTGAGGATCGCTTCTACCACTGCGCGAAGGAGAACGAGATGGCTACCGGCACCAACCGTGTCGAGCAGCAGCCCTTGCTGCCCAACGGCCCGATTCCGCCGGACATGGCATGGGGCGACCTCTGCTGCGTCCGCCCTTCCATGAAGACGCAAGGCTGATCACATGGTCACCGCAGTGGTTGTCGGCAGTGGACCCAACGGACTCGCGGCGGCGGTGCGGCTTGCCCAGGAGGGTGTCCGTGTCACCGTGCTGGAAGGCAGCGGCCGGCCGGGAGGGGGCGCGCGCACATCGCAGCTGACCTTCCCGGGTCTGCTCCACGACGACTGCGCGGCCTTCCACCCCACCGGCGTCGTCTCACCCTTCCTGGCATCCCTCGGCCTGGACCGCTTCGGCCTGGAGTGGCGGTGGCCCGAGGTCGACCTCGCGCACCCGCTCGACGACGGACGGGCGGGCCTCCTCACTCGCGACCTGGGGCGCACCATGGCCTCGATCGGGGTGGATGCGAACGCGTGGCGGCGGCTCTTCGAGCCGCTCGCCGCGGACTTCGACAAGCTGGTCCACGAGATCCTTCAGCCCCTCCCGCATCTCCCCCGTCATCCGTTCGCCCTGACCCGGTTCGGCGTCAACGCGTTGCTCCCCGCGACCTGGACAGCACGCCGATGGAAAGACACCCCGGCGAGGGCCCTGTTCATGGGTGTCGCCGCCCACGCCTTCGGACGCCTCGACACCCCACTCAGCGGATCCATCGGCCTCATGCTCGGTGCCGCCGGCCACGCCGTCGGCTGGCCGGTCGCGGCCGAAGGAACACAGTCGATCACCACCGCGCTGATCCACCTGCTGGAAAGCCTCGGAGGGACCGTCCATACGGACGTCACCATCACGAGCCTCGACCAGGTACGCGATCTCAGCGGGACAGCGCCCGACATCGTGATGCTCGACACCGCACCCGACGCCGCTGTACGCATCGTCGGCGACCGGATGCCCCCACGCGTACGCCGTGCCCTGACGCGTTATCGGTACGGGCCCGCTGCCCACAAGGTCGACTTCGCCATCGAGGGAGACGTCCCCTGGAGGAACGAGGACTGCCGCCGCGCCGGCACCCTCCACCTCGGCGGCACCGCGGAAGAAATCGTGGCCGCCGAGGCTGCGATCGCCCGCGGCATCATGCCGGACCGGCCCTTCGTCCTCGTCGGCCAGCAGTACCTCGCCGACCCGTCACGCTCCGCCGGCTCGAAGAACCCGCTGTGGGCCTACGCCCACGTCCCGCACGGATACACCGGCGATGCCACCACGGCGGTCGTTGAACAGATCGAGCGGTTCGCGCCCGGGTTCCGCGACCGGATCGCTGCCACCCATTCCCGGACGCCCCCACAGATGGCGCTCTACAACCCGAACTACGTCGGCGGCGACATCAGCGCCGGAGCCAATACCGCGCAGCAGATCGCTCTGCGGCCCCGACCCGCGCTCAACCCGTACTGGCTCGGCGTTCCCGGCGTCTACCTCTGCTCATCCGCCACGCCACCGGGAGCCGGCGCCCACGGTATGTGCGGCGCCAACGCGGCGGAGACGGCACTGTCCCGGCTGCGCCGGTAGCCATCGGCGAAGGGTTCGCCGGCCCGAAACCCTTGGCACTGTGACCCACGCGGTCGGCGAGACCACGATTGCTGGGCGCGTTGCGCTGCCGCTGACGGCCGCTCCGATCACGCACGAGTGGCGGAGATCGAAGCGGCCGCACAGATGTCAGGGCCTTCGGTGCTTGTGCCCCCTGGGCCTCACATCGGGCTGATGCGGCCGCGCCATCCTCCGGACTCTTCGCCGCGGTGCTCGATGAACTCCTTGAAGCGGCGCATGTCGCCCTTCACCCGGCGGTCGATCATTCCGGTGACTGCTGCGGTCTTCTCCACGGCCCCGCTCGCTTCGACATCCATCACGAGCTCCACGCGGGTACGGGTGTCGTCCAGGCGCTGGAAGCTGACCATGCCCTTCTGCTTCGTGTCGCCGTTGGTGCTGCGCCACGCGATGCGCTCGTCAGGAAGCTGGTCGACGATCTCGGTGTCGAACTCGCGGCGGACGCCGTCGAACTGGGTGGTCCAGTGGTTGTGGCGATCGTCCAGCTGCCTCACCTCCTGGACGCCCTCCATGAAGTTCGGGAACTCCTCGAATTGCGTCCATTGGTTGTAGGCGGTGCTCACGGGGACGTCGACCTCCACCGCTTCCTTCACCATGCTCATACCTGTGCCTCCTTTCATGACCACCGCGCGAGCAGGAGTTCTGCCGCACGGACGGGCACGGTGGGGCGATTACCCCGTGCCCGGCGGATGACGCCTCTCCGTGCGGGCAGCCCCTGGCGCAGCCCCTCGGGTCGGGCACCATCGTGCGCGGCGAACCCGGTCGGAGCGTCGATGCCGTCGGCCGGTGCGTCCGCTGTCGACGCCTCGGCCACAGTCCGCTAGCCGAAACCCGCGGTGATCCACACCGGCCGGGCCGGGCGATCGATCATTCGGCCCTGACCTACCCGCCACGACGCTGGGCCGCACGGCGTTCGCAGCCGTTGTTCGTGGGTAGGCGCGACCATGTGAGCCATGTGACCCCCGGCGGGGAGTACTCGCGCGACAGTCGGTACATCACCACCCGGATCACCCGCGACGGACGCGACGGCTTCCCGGTCGAGCCCGGCCGCTATCGCCTGGTGGTCAGCCGCGCGTGCCCTTGGGCAAGCAGGGCGGTAGTCGTACGGCGGCTCCTCGGGCTGGAGAGGGCGATACCGATGGCTGTCGCCGGGCCCACGCACGACGAACGCAGCTGGACGTTCGACCTCGACCCGGGCGGCAGGGATCCGGTGCTCGGCATCGAGCGGATCCAGGAGGCGTACCTCGCACGTGACCCCGACTACGACCGGGGCATCACGGTGCCGGTGATCGTCGACGTGCCGACCGGCAAGGTCGTGACCAACGACTTCTCGCAGATCACGATCGACATGTCGCTGGAGTGGGCGCCCTACCATCGTGAGGGAGCCCCGGTGCTCTACCCGCCCGCGCTGCGGCCGGAGATCGACGCGGTGAACGAGGCGGTCTACAAGGACGTCAACAACGGCGTCTACCGTGCCGGGTTCGCAGGGGGGCAGGAATCGTACGCCGCAGCATACGAGCGCCTGTTCGCCCGGCTCGACCGGCTCTCGGAGCGGCTCGAAGGGACGCGGTACCTCGTCGGCGACACGATCACCGAGGCGGATGTGCGACTGTTCACCACGCTCGTCCGCTTCGACGCCGTCTACCACAACCACTTCAAGTGCAATCGGCAGAAGCTCTCCGAGATGCCGGTGCTGTGGGCTTACGCGCGGGACCTGTTCCAGACACCCGGCTTCGGCGACACGGTCGACTTCGACCACATCAAGCAGCACTACTACAAGGTGCACCGCGACATCAATCCGACCGGCATCGTGCCGGACGGCCCGGACCTGTCCAACTGGCTCGAGCCGCACGGCCGCACGGACCTCGGCGGCCGGCCGTTCGGCGACGGTACGCCGCCCGGTCCGGTCTCGCTCGAGGAGGAGGTGCCGGCAGACCACAGGCCGCCCTCCACCTGAGCGGGCCGCGGGTGGCGCGGCCGTCCGTGCGGCTTGAGGCGGCGCGTCGGGGCATGACGCAGCGGCCGCGGTGAGGGTCATGTCTCGTTCGGTGACCGGCCACCACCGGTCAGCGCGGCCACCACACCGGTCATCCACCACCTCGACCGGCTGCGCCGCACCTCACCCACACCACCCTGACCAGCGGATGACGAAGAGCGAATGTCTTCCATGGCGTAGGCATCGGCAGCCGGCCGGCAGTCGCCCATGGCGACGGCGGGCCGTCCGGGCCTCACCGCAGCCCACGCCGTTCAAGGTTTCGATGAGGGCCAGGGTGGGGGCGTGCCCGGGCAGAGCCCGACCGGCGGACGAGTCGGCTGGAGCGGCTGGAGCGCTGGTAAAATGGCGGGACACGCTTCGACGTCGCCGGGGCCCGTACCAAGGGGTACGGGCCCCGGCTCGTTCCGGGCGCCAGACCACGGAAGGGCCCGCATGAACGCGAAGCCGTCAGCTCCTGGGCACTCCGGTGCCGCCAAGCCCCAGCGGGCAACCGCGCCGCAGGGCGAACTCTCCGCGAGAACGCTGACTCCCGGATTGCCGCTCGCCGAGTCCTTCGCCGAGCTGGGGCTGCCGCAGGAAGTCGTAGAGGTGATGGCCGACCGGGCCGTGCAGGAGCCGTTCCCGATCCAGGCGGCCACCCTGCCCGACGCCCTGGCCGGCAGGGACATCCTCGGCCGCGCGCGGACGGGCTCGGGCAAGACCCTCGCCTTCGGGCTCGCCCTGCTCGTCCGTACGGCGGGCCGGCGCGCCGAGTCGAAGAGGCCGCTCGGGCTGGTCCTGGTGCCCACCCGCGAACTCGCGCAGCAGGTGAGCGACGCGCTGACACCGTACGCGCTGGCGCTGAAGCTGCGGCTGGCGACCGTGGTCGGCGGATTGTCGATCGGGCGGCAGGCGGCCTTGCTGCGGGCAGGCACCGACGTGGTCATCGCGACTCCGGGACGGCTGACCGACCTGGTGTCGCGCCGGGGCTGCCACCTGGACCAGGTGCGGATCACAGTGCTGGACGAGGCCGACCAGATGTGCGACATGGGGTTCCTGGCGCAGGTGTCGGACCTGCTGGACCAGGTGCGCCCCGAGGGGCAGCGGATGCTGTTCTCGGCCACACTCGACCGCAACGTCGACCAACTGGTCCAGCGCTACCTCCACGACCCGGTACTCGCGACGGTCGACCGGGCGACGGGCGCGGTCACCACGATGGAGCACCACGTGCTGCACATCCATCCCGCGGACAAGTACGCGACGGCCACGGAGATCGCCGCCCGGGACGGCCGGGTGCTCATGTTCCTGGACACCAAGCTGGGCGTCGACCAGTTCACCCGCCATCTGCGCAGCAGCGGTATCCGCGCCTCCGCCCTGCACAGCGGGAAGTCGCAGCCACAGCGCACGCACACGCTCGCCCAGTTCAAGGACGGTGCCATCAACGTGTTGGTGGCCACCAATGTCGCCGCACGCGGTATCCATGTCGACGCGCTCGACCTCGTCGTCAACGTCGACCCGCCGGCCGACCCGAAGGACTACCTCCACCGCGGCGGCCGCACGGCACGCGCGGGCGAGTCGGGCAGCGTGGTCACCCTCGTCACCCCGAACCAGCGGCGTGACGTGAACCGGATGATGTCCGATGCCGGAATCCGGCCGACGGTCACGCAGGTGCGCTCCGGCGAGGAAAAGTTGACCAGCATCACGGGAGCGAAGCGCCCGCCCGCCGGAGACAAGGCCACCAGCAGCAACGCGCCTTTCCGCGGCCTGGGCACTCGACCGGGCCGCTCCCCGAAGGAGTCCCGTAAGACCGCCGAAGCCCGCAAGACCGCGGAGGCCCGCAAAGCCGCCCGGGTACGCAGAGGCCACTGACAGGCGAGCGGACCCACCCCGGCCCGGGCAACGCGCGGCCGCCCCGCGGCGTTCCCTGGCCCCGACGGTGAGCGTGGCCGAGCACTGGTCTGCCTCAGGTGCTCTGCAAGACCTCAAACACTGCGGCCATGCTCACGCACTGCGATCCGGGCCAGCTTCGTCAGCATCATGCCGTTGCGGACCGCGACGATGTAGTCCACGGGGAGCCCGTGCATCCGGGTGCCGGGGCCCCGGAGCGGGTGCCAGTCGAGGACGAAGAGGGTGTTCTCGCCCCAGGGGATCAAGCGCATCGCGATGCGGGCAGCACCGAATGGATCTGCCTTCGCTTCCAGTTCCAGGCGGTGCTGCGGTTCGCAGATGCGGACGACGCAGGTGTCGTCGAGGGTCAGAGGGCCGGTGCCGACTCGGACTGTCAGGCGGGCGCCTACGTCCGGCCAGTGCGGGTCCGCGGCGAGGACCTGCTGGGTTCCCGTCACCCACTCCCCGTAGCGGTGGCCGTCGCACAGCAGACGCCAGACCTCGGACGGCGAGCTGAGGATCAGACGGCAGTTCCGGGCCACGCTGATCACGCTCCTTCTGGAGGATGGGACATGGGAAGCCGTCGCCCGTCCTGGCGTCCCAGAGCGGTCTCCGGTACGGCAGGCGCCGGACAGCGGTGAAGCGGCGCGAGAGTCCGGCGATGAGTCAGCCGGTGTGCGCGGATCGCACGGCCGGCCGCTTCAGCGCCGTTCGCCGACGGCAACCAGCGCCGAGCGCGCCGCCGTACTGCCGGAAACCCCAATCGGTCACCGCCTCCACCACACCGTGAGCTCCGCTGTCGCACGGCTCGGCGAGTGACGTGCTCGCACGGGTCCGAGCCGTCGAGCCGGCAACGAGGGGCCCTGTCGCCCGACCGCTGCTCCGCCATGGTCGTCCTCGGCTCGAAGGGTGACGCGACCGCGCCGGTTCCCGGCCCGGTCGCCCATGGGCTCGGCCTCCAGCCTCGCGCAGAGCGCACTGCATGCGCAGTACGGCAGGTCCATACGGAGCAGATTCGCCCTACTGTCGGAGCCAAGATCTGCGAGCGTTCCGTGGGGCGGCAGCGACCTGCTCGGCATCGTCAGGCACGCCGTCGCGATCCCTCCCGGCAGCCGAGGTGCGCCCCGTGCCGAGGTGGCCGAGATTGGAGGTATCGATCTGCCTCACGGGACCACCCGGCGGACCGACCGCGCGACACGGAGGCATGCGCCATGACGATTCAGGTGGCAGGCACGGGCAGGGCGTCACACGGTGCGGCCAGGGGCGACTGCGGCAGCGGCCGGCTGCACCCGAGGCGGTGACGCGCGAGTCGGCCGCCGGCGCCCCGACAGAGTTGGTGCTCGTCGTCGGCATATCAGGGTCGGGCAAGACAACGGTGGGGCGGCTCCTCGCAGAGCGGCTCGGCCGGCCGTACCGGGACGCGGACGAGTTCCACTCCGAGGCCAACCGCGCCAAGATGGAGGCCGGTCACGCACTCACGGATACGGATCGGGAGCCATGGCTGGAGGCCATCGGCGCCTGGATGGACCGCGAGATCGCGGCACGGCGACCGGCCGTCATCGGTTGTTCCGCACTCAAGCGCGCCTACCGTGACCAGCTCCTCGCCGGACGCCCCGGCGTCCGTCTGGTGTACCTGCACGGTTCGCGCGAGCTGGTTCGCTCCCGACTGGCCGCCCGGCGCGGCCACTTCTTCCCGTCGGGCCTGCTGGACAGCCAGTTCGCAGACCTTGAGGAACCGGAGCCGGATGAGCATCCGTTGGTGGTGGAGATCGACCAGCCGCCGGAGGCCGTCGTCGATGCCGTGCTGTCGTTGATGCGCAAGGAACCCGCCGAGGACAGTCCGCCGGCCGGAGGTGCCACGGACCGCGCCGTCCCGGCGGAGGTGCGACGAACGTCCCCCAGCCCGACAGGCGAGCAATGGGAGCTGCGGTTCGGCGGGCAGCAGGCCGTCGTGGTCCAGCTGGGTGCAGCCCTGCGTCACTACGAGGCGGACGGCCGACCGCTGCTGGACGGGTTCACCTCCGACTCCCCCATCACCGGTGGGCGGGGGCAACTTCTCGTCCCGTGGCCCAACCGGGTCGACGGTGGCCGTTACCGCTTCGACGGCAGCGATCTGCAACTTCCGCTGACCGAACCGGAGAAGCACAACGCGATCCACGGACTGCTCCGCTGGGTCCCGTGGCGGCTGATCGCCCGCAGTGACGACGCGGTGAGGATCGGCACCACAGTCCATCCGCAACCGGGCTATCCCTTCCTGCTGGAGGTGGTCGCCGAGTACCGGCTGGGGCCCGACGGGCTCGAAGCCGTCATCGCCACCACCAACGTGGGCGACACAGCCGCTCCCTACGGTGTCGGGCAGCATCCCTATCTGACGGTCGGCACCGACCTCGTCGACACCGCGCTGTTGACCGTTGCCGCCCACTACCGGCTGCGAACCGACGACCGGGACCTGCCTGTCGGCCAGGAGCCCGTCGACGGCACGGTGTACGACTTCCGCACCCCGCGTCCCATCGGTGATCTGCAACTGGACACCGCGTTCACCGGGCTCGACCGCGACGCCGAAGGCCGCGCCCTCGTACGACTGGCGCACCCCTCGGGGCGGCGGGGTGTCGACCTGTGGCTGGGCGACGGCGCTCGGTACGTGCAGGTGTACACCGGCGACACGCTGGCCGAGCCCGAACGTCGGCGCCGCGGTGTCGCGGTGGAGGCCATGTCCTGTCCGGCGGACGCGTTTCGCAGCGGCACCGATCTCACCCTCCTGGAGCCGGGCGGCAGCCATGTGCTCCGGTGGGGTCTGACCCCATGGGGTTCCGCATGACACCGCCGGAGGCTTCGGAGCAGGTGACCTCGGACGAGTTCCGGGCGCTCTACCGACGACTGCGCGACACGACGCACACCGACGATCCGCGCGGAGCGCTCCGTCACCTGACGCCCGAGCGCGTCGTGGCAGCCGCCGCGGAGGTGCGGTCCGGGCGGACGGTTTCCCTGGCCTCGCCGGTGGAGACCCGGCCGGGCCCGGACAACCCCGAGCCCGCGGTTCACCGGATGACGGGACCCGCCACCGGCGACATCGGGGCGGACGGGCTGCACTTCGCCGTGGACCACATCGCCATGAACGTGCACGGGGACGCGGACAGCCATCTCGACGCGCTCTGCCACGTGTTGTACAACGGCGAGCTGTACAACGGGGTGCCCGCGAGCAGCGTGACGGCCGAAGGCGCCCGTGCGCTCTCCGTGGACCTGGTCCGGGACGGCATCGTCGGTCGTGGCGTACTGCTGGACATTCCTCGGCTGCGTGGCGTGCCCTGGCTGGAACCCGGCGACCATGTGACAGCGGGCGACCTGACGGCCGCCGAAACCGCGCAAGGGGTCCGGGTCGGCCCCGGGGACATGCTGTTGGTCCGGGTGGGGCATCGCCGCCGCCGCGGAGAGCTCGGCGCGTGGAACGCGGCGAAGGCACGGGCCGGTCTCCACCCGACCGCCCTGGGGTTCCTGGCGGAACGAAAGGTCTCTGTCCTGGGTGGCGACGGCAACAACGACACCGCACCCAGCGCGGTGGCGGACGTCGCCTTCCCCGTACACGTGCTGGCCATGCACGCCATGGGCGTGCACCTGATGGACTATCTGCAGTTCGAGGAACTGGCCCCGGTCTGTGCACAGACGGGCCGCTGGAACTTCCTGTGTGTGATCGCACCGCTGCGGCTGCCCGGCGCCACGGGCTCTCCCGTGAACCCGATCGCTGTGCTGTGACCGCGGGGCGGCCGCGGCCACGCCTCCGGTGCACAGGGACGGCGGATACGTTCGAACGGTTGGGAACGCAGGTCCCGTGGAACACGCGTCACTCATGCAGCAGTTGAGCGACGACCCGCAAAGCGTGGCCTGCACCCCTTCCGTCATGATCGGCGTCACATCTCGGACAGGACGGCGACGCACCCCGGCGTCTGCATCCGGTGCTACCGGGTGGACGGCTTTCCGTCCATGGTGCGTGCGGGTCGGTGACCACCTCGTTGACCGGCTGAACCGGCGGCCGGCACCACTGGGCCGACCAGGTGAAGCTGCTCCGCCCAACAGCCCAACGGCAGCTCGCCGGACTCGCCGCCGCCCTGCGGCCGGTGATTGCGTGACGCCCGTGCCAGGCCGGCTGCGGCCAGGCGGACCGGAGCCGCGCAGCGAGGAGGCAGGGCATCATGAATTCCACCGTGGGCACACCGCAGGGTGTCATTCCGCAACATCTGCTGAAGGGCCAGAAGGCACTGGTCACCGGAGCCAATTCGGGCATCGGCAAGGCCACCGCCATCGGGCTGGGCCGGGCCGGCGCCGACGTGGTCGTGAACTACGTGGCCGACCGTGGCGCCGCCGAGGAAGTGGTGGAGGAGATCGCCTCCTTCGGGGTGCGCGCGGCGGCGTACGAGGCGGACGTGTCCCAGGAGGACCAGGTCACGGCCATGACGGACCGGATGATCCAGGAGTTCGGGACGATCGACATCCTGGTCGCCAACGCGGGCCTGCAGCGTGACGCCCGGTTCACCGAGATGACTCTCGGGCAGTGGCAGAAGGTGATCGACGTCAACCTCACCGGCCAGTTCCTGTGCGCCCGGGAGGCGACCAAGGAGTTCCAGCGCCGCGGGATCGTCCCGGAGGTGTCCCGCTCCGCCGGGAAGATCATCTGCATGAGTTCGGTGCACCAGCTCATCCCCTGGGCGGGCCACGTCAACTACGCCTCGTCCAAGGGCGGCATCCAGATGATGATGGCGACGCTCGCCCAGGAGCTGGCGCCGCACAAGATCCGGGTCAACGCTGTCGCCCCCGGAGCCATCCAGACGCCGATCAACCGCGACGCCTGGGAAACTCCCGAGGCCCGCGAGGAGCTGCTGAAGCTGATCCCCTACAACCGGATCGGAGACCCCCAGGACATCGCGCACGCCGTTGTCGCGCTCGCCTCCGACCTCATGGACTACGTGGTGGGGACGACTCTCTATGTCGACGGCGGGATGACACTGTTCCCCGGCTTCGCCACCGGCGGCTGACCTTCTCCTGTACGTACCGAACAGCGAAGGCGGCTATGCACACCTCGGTCCATCTGCTGGCGGAAACCCCGGCCCAACTGCTGCCGGCCCGGGAGCTCATGGCGTTCACCCTGGCCTCCCACATCATCCTGGTTCCCCTCGGCGTGGCGCTCCCCCTCATCACCCTGGCGATGCACTACATCGGGCTGCGACGGAACGACGCCACCGCCCTTCTGCTGGCCCGGCGCTGGTCGGCAGTCATGGCAGTGCAGTTCGCGGTCGGCGTGGTCACCGGCACAGTGCTCTCCTTCGAGTTCGGCCTGCTCTGGCCGGGACTGATGGGCAGGTGGGGTGATGTCTTCGGGATCGGATTCGGTGTCGAGGCATGGGCGTTCTTCCTCGAAGCGGTGCTCATCGCCATCTATCTGTACGGATGGCGGCAGCTGAAGCCCCGCACGCACTTCCTGCTCGGGCTGCCGCTCCCGGCCACCGCACTGCTCGGCGCGTTCGGCATCCTGGCCGCCAACTCCTGGATGAACACCCCGCACGGGTTCTCTCTCGACTCCGAGGGCAACCCGGTGGACGTGAACGTCTGGAAGGCGATCTTCACCCCGATGTTCGGGCCGCAGTACTGGCACTTCGTCGTCGCGATGCTGCTGACCGCGGGCTACATGGTGGCCGGCGTCTACGCCGTGGGCCTGTTGCGCGGGCGCCGCGACCACTACCACCGGCTCGGATTCGCCGTTCCCTTCACCATCGCGGCGGTGGCCACGCCGGTGCAGTTCATTCTGGGCGACTCCATCGCCCGATCCGTGTTCCACAAACAGCCGGTGAAGTTCGCCGCGCTGGAAATCGTGTGGAAGACCGACACCCGGGTCCCCGAGTACCTGTTCGGACGCCTGAACTCGGACGGATCCGTGTCGGGCGGCATCAAGGTCCCGCTGCTCGACTCCATCCTGGCCGGCTTCAGCCCGAACACGAAGGTGGTGGGACTGACGTCGGTCCCGGCGGACCAACGCCCGACGGCCACTCAGGCGACCATCGCCCACTGGGCCTTCGACCTCATGGTCGTGATCGGGTCCGTACTGGTGCTGCTCGCGCTCTGGTACGGCCTGATCTGGCTGCGACGCCGCCGGCTTCCCGCCTCCAAGTGGTTCTACCGCAGCGCGGCCTGCGCGGGCGTCGCCTCCGTGGTGGCCGTCGAATGCGGCTGGATCGCCACCGAGGTGGGACGCCAGCCCTGGATCGTCTACCAGAACATGAGGGTCGCCGAGGCAGTGACCTCGACCCGCTCCACCACCCTGTGGATCATGCTCGGCATCGTGATCGTGGTGTACGTCTGCGTCTTCGGCTCGCTCCTCGCCGTCCTGCTCAAGATGCGTACCCGCTGGCGGCTCGCCGACGAACAGGAGGCAGCCGGGCACCCCGCCGAAGCGCCGGAGGCGGACAGCCCGTACGGGCCGCGGACACCTGTACCTGTCGGCGACGGTGCCGCCGGCGGCAACGGAGCCGCTCCGTCCGGGGACGGCCGACCATGACCGCCGACCTCATCGCCGTGGTGCTGCTGCTCGCCATGACCGCGTACGCCTGCGCGGGCGGAACCGACTACGGAGCCGGCTTCTGGGACCTGACGGCCGGAGGCGCGGAACGCGGCAAGCGTCCCAGGTGGCTCATCGACCACGCCATGGCCCCCGTCTGGGAGGTCAACAACGTCTGGCTGATCTTCATCTTCGTCATCATGTGGACCGGCTTCCCGACGCTCTTCCAGACGGTGTTCTCCGCGATGTGGCTCCCCTTGGCGCTTGCCGCCGTGGGCATGGTTCTGCGCGGTGCCGGCTTCGCCTTCCGCAAGGCCGCCCGGCGGCTCGTCGGCCGGCGCCTCTACGGAGCCGTCTTCGCCGTCGCCTCGCTCGTGACACCGTTCTTCCTCGGGGCCGCCGTCGGCGGGGTCGCATCGGGCCGGGTGGCGCCCGGAACGGAGGCGTCGGCGGACGCCTGGTCCAACCCCACGTCCCTCCTGTTCGGGTTCCTCGCCATCGCGACCACGGCCCTCCTCGGAGCGGTGTTCCTCGCCGGGGACGCGCGTCGCTTCGACGCACCCGACCTGGTCGCCTACTTCCGGTGGCGGGCGCTGGCCAGTCTTGCCGTGCTCGCCGTGCTCGCCGTCATCACGCTCGTCATCACCCACGGCGACGCCCCCCATGTGTGGCACGGGCTCACCCACGGGGTGGGGCTGTTCTTCGTCATCGTTGCGGCGGTGGCCGCGCTCGCCACCGCGTGGCTGCTCCTGCGGACGCCCGGCAACTGGGCCCGCGTCACAGCCGTCACCGTCGTCGCCTCGGCCGTGATCGCCTGGGGCATGGCCCAGCGGCCCTACCTCATCCCCACCTCGCTGACCGTGGCCGACGGCGCGGGCGCGCCCGCCACGTTGACCTGGCTGGCGGTCGTCACGCTTGTGGCCGTGGTGATCGTCTTCCCGGCCGTCGGCTTGCTGTACTGGCTGGACACCCATGGCGAGCTGGACGAACTCAGCGACGCCGATCTGAGAAGGAGCGGCGCGGAGGGGGACGGTGCGTCCGGGAGCGACTGACCCCCGGCCCTCGGCTTTGGCTGAATCCCCGCCCATCGCGCCAGGACTCCGACGAAGGGAGCCGCTGTGACCGACGACGAGATTCTTCTCGGGATCGCCTTGACGGTGATCCTCGCGACCGGGTCGCAGATCCTGGCGAGCAAGCTCCGTGTGCCCGCCCTCATCCTGCTGCTTCCCGCCGGGTTCGCCGCGGGTGCGATGACGGACGTCATCCACCCGGACAAGCTGATGGGTCAGAACTTCTCCGTCATTGTGTCGCTGTCCGTCGCGGTGATCCTCTACGACGCCGGCCTGGGCCTCAACCTGCGCAAACTCAGGGGTCATACGCGGTGGATCGTGGGGAGGCTGCTGCTGCTCGGCGTCCTGATCACGTTCTTCGTCACCGCCGGGGTGGCGCCTGCGATGTTCGACATGCCCCTCAGAGTGGCCGCGATGCTCGGCGTGATCCTCGTGGTCTCCGGGCCCACCGTGGTGGGCCCGCTGCTCGATTTCGTCCGGCCGACCGACAGGGTGCGCCGCATCCTCATCTGGGAGGGGACGCTGACCGACCCGATCGGCGGCATCCTCGGCGCGCTCGTGTTCCACGCCATCGCGACCACGCAGCAGGTCGACATCGGACGTGGCTACCAGCTGGGCCAGTTCGCCATCAGCATGGCCGTGGGGCTGGTCGGCGGGGCGGTGGGAACCGCGCTGCTGTGGCTGACGCTGCGCACCCTGCGGCTCGGCGAGACGCTCGGCACGCTGGCGCAACTGGCCACGGTGATCACCGTCTCCGCGGGCTGCGACATCGTTCGGGACGACACCGGACTCATCGCCGCCATCGTCACCGGACTCGCCGTCACCAACATCCGCGGCTTCGACATGCCCGCCCGGCGCCCCTTCTTCGAGACCCTGGCCCAGCTGATCATCGGTCTGCTGTTCGTCTCCATCTCCTCCACCGTGACCCCGGCGTCGCTGGTGCCCGTACTGCTTCCCGGACTGGTTCTCATCGCGATCCTCGTCCTTGTGGTGCGTCCGCTGGTGGCCTTCGCCTCGACAACGGGCGCGGGCATGTCCAGAGGGGAACGGGCCTTCATCGGCTGGATGGCCCCCCGCGGCATCGTCGCGGCTGCCACGGCATCGGCATTCGCATCCAGCCTCGTCGACCGGGGGGTGGACGGAGCGTCCAGGATCCTTCCGGTCACGTTCCTGGTGATCGTGGGCACCGTCCTGCTGTACGCCCTGACCGCGGCGCCGGTCGCCCGACGGCTGGGCATCGTCAAACCGGCAGGTACGCGAATCCTTCTGGTGGGCGGCGAACCGTGGGTCGTCGAGCTGGGGAGGACCCTGCGGTCCGCCGGCCTGGACGTGCTGATGTGGGCCGGCCTCGACGAGGAGCGGCAGCGGATCAAGGACGGGGGAATCGCACTGGCCACTGGCGATCTGCTGGCCACCGCCACCAACCCCGGGGCGCGGCTGGAGGGAGTGACAGCCGTGTTCCTTGCCACCGATGACGACGATTTCAACGCGCTCGCCTCAGTCGTGATGCAGGACAACGTCGAGGGCCCCGTCTACCGGGTCGGGCCCCCGCACGAGAGCCACGGTGTGGTCGCTCCCTACACCGGCGGGGACATCCTCTTCGGCCGTTCCCTGGTCCGTCACATCCTGGCGGCCCGCTACGAGCAGGGCGCCCGATTCCTGGTGCAGCCCGCCTCGTCCCCCGTGCCGCCGGGGCACGACACCCTGTTCGTGGTGCGGGCCGACCACACGTTGGATCCGGTGACCGAGAAGCAGCAGGTCACGCCGCAGGAAGGCGACAGCGTCGTGCTGCTCGGCCCTGCCGGCTCCGCGCAGTGAGCCTTGCACGCCCACCGCCCGGGCTACCTCCCGCCTTCGCGTGACCCGTTGAGGTGTGCGTCCAAGGTGATGGCCGCATCGATCAACGCAAGGTGGGTGAAGGCCTGGGGGAAGTTCCCCAGCTGTCGCCCCGTCAGGTCGATCTCCTCGGAGTACAGGCCCAGGTGGTTGGCGTAGGTGAGCATCTTTTCCAGCACAAGCCTGGCCTGATCGGTACGCCCGGCCCGTGCCAGGGCGTCGACGTACATGAACGTGCACAGGGAGAAGGTCCCTTCGGAGCCGCATAGTCCGTCGGGCGATGCCTCGGGGTTGTAGCGGTAGACAAGGCTGTCGCTGACGAGCTCGCGGTCCATCGCCTCCAGGCTGGACTTCCACATCGGGTCGTCCGGGGTGATGAAACCCACCGTCGGCAACCGCAACAACGACGAGTCCAGCACATTGCTGCCGTAGTGCTGCACGAAGGCCCCGCGCTCCGGGTCCCATCCCCGGGTCAGAACCTGTTCGTAAATGCTGTCGCGCTCGGCCGCCCAGCGTCCGCGGGCTGCTGGACGGCCGCTCGCGGACGAAAGCCGCAGGGCGCGGTCGAAGGCGCCCAGGACATCACCCTTCCGTATGTGAAGTCCTTCCGGCCGCCGCGGGTCTCCCACAGTCCCTCACCGGGCTGATCCCAGTGGTCGACCAGCCAGTTGAGGAGTGTGTGCAGTGACGACCAGCCCCTGGTGTCGAGCTGGATACCGCGCTGGTGCGCGAAGTAGATGCTGTCCAGCGCCTCGCCGTAGATGTCCAACTGCAGCTGGCTCGCAGCTCCGTTGCCGATGCGCACGGGGGCGGATCCTTCGTAGCCTTCCCAGTGCTCCAGAATCTCCTCGACCAAGTCGGACGAGCCGTCGACCCGGTACATGATGTTCAGTGGTCCCGTGTCAGTGTCGCCGGCGGCCGCCTCTTCCTTCACGCGGTCGCGCAGCCAGCCGATGAACGCCGTCGCCTCTTCCTTGAAGCCCAGCCCCAAGAGGGCGTACACCGAGAACGAGGCATCGCGGATCCACGTGAACCGGTAGTCCCAGTTGCGCTCGCCGCCCAGCTGCTCCGGCAGGCCGGCCGTAGGAGCAGCGACGAGCGCCCCGCTGGGGGCGTACGTCATCAGCTTCAGTGTCACGGCCGAGCGTTCCACCGCCTCACGCCAGCGCCCCGAGTAATGGGACTGGCCCAGCCATGACCGCCAGAAGTGGATGGTTTCCTCGAAGAGCTGCTGGAACTCCTCGACACGGATTTCATGGGGTGGCCCGTCGGGCGACGACTCCAGGATCACACCGCGCTGCTGGCCGGCCCGCAGAGTCAGGGAGACATGCAGGTCGCTGTCCCCCGACAGCAGGTTCATCAACCGCTCGTCCTCCGGCTCACGAACGGCGTGCACGGCCAGTTGCAGTCCCTCCGAGGTGAACACCGCTCCGTGCTCGGTGATGTGCAGCTCGTGAGGCTTGCGGCCGTAGTCGAACCGGGGGGCGATTTCCCCCTCGAACGTCATGCTGCCTCGTACACAGCGGAGCATGCGGACCAAGCGGTGGCGGTCGGTTGCCTCCGTCCCGGTCACCGGCATGAAGTCGACCACTTCGCCCGTGCCGGACTCGGTCATGAAGCGCGTCACCAAAATGGCAGTGTCGGGAAAGTACAACTGTTTGGTCGCGTACGTCTCGTCGGCCGGCCTGACACTGAAGTGCCCGCCCTTTTCCCTGTCCAACAGAGCACCGAACACACTGGGCGAATCGAAGCGCGGACAACAGAACCAGTCGATGGTCCCGTCTGTCGTAATCAGGGCAGCCGTCTGCAGATCACCGATCAGACCGTGATTCTCGATCAGCGGGTACGCGTCCATAAAGCGCCCCTTTCACCCATGGCCGATCCAACGGACGTCGTGTCCCGGACGTCTCGGATGCCTCGGACGGACAGCCGAAGTGCATCACGAGTGACGCCGCGGCAGAGTCGACCTCACCCGATCAGCTTACGTGGACGACCCTTGTCGGTCCTGCTGAGAGAATTCGACGGAAGAGGGACTACGGCGTGCCAATGCAGGCGTCCCCCCCGTGGCCTTACCGTGGAATGAAGACCGTCCCGAGCCGGCAGCGGAACTGCGCGCACCCCGGAGCTCCGGATGCCGCGAGGGAAGGGGCAAGGCGTGCGAATGACGGTGTCCTGGTCCTCAGTGTTCCGACTGCGGCAGTACGTAAAAGCAAGTTTGTGGATCATGCCGCTCTTCGGGATCGTGCTGGGCGTCATTCTTGCCGAATGCGCCATCACCGCCGATGCGGCGGACTGGCCGCCGAGCGGCTGGCGTTACTCCGCGACCACAGCAAGCAGCGTGCTCAGTTCCATTGTCGGGGCGATGGTGGCACTGCTGGGATTTGTCGTGACGATCGGCGTCCTCGTCATTCAGCAGGCAACCGGGACGCTGTCCCCGAGGTATATGCGCCTGTGGTACAGGGACCGGCTGCAGAAATCCGTACTGGCCACCTTCACCGGAACGTTCGCGTTCGCCTTCTCCCTGTTGCGCAGCATCGAATCGAACTCGGTGCCGGACCTCGGGGTCTCCCTCGCCGGCGGGGCCGTTGCCGTGAGCCTTCTGCTCCTGCTCATCTACCTCAACCGTTTCACGCACAACCTCAGACCGGTGGCCATCGCCGATCTCGTCGGGCGCATGGGAGAGAACATCTTTGTCCGCGCGACCACGAAGGTCCACGATTCCGCGCCGCACAACAGTGAAACCGTACCGACGCGCGGCCCGATGACCCCCGTCCGCTCGCCTCGCGGCGGGGCCATCCAGGCATTCCACACAGCTGGATTGGTGGCCGCCGCGGCGCGCCACGACTGCACCTTCGTCGTGCCTCACCTCATCGGGGATTTCGTGCCCCCCGGTGCCGTCCTCGTCGAGGTCCACGGCGGTGCGTCCGCGCCCGATGCCGAGCATGTGGCCGGTCTCGTCGCCCTGGGCGCCGAACGAACCATTGAGCAGGACCCCGCTTTCGCCCTGCGGATTCTCGTCGACATCGCCATCCGTGCCCTCTCCCCCGCGGTCAACGACCCCACGACCGCGGTTCAGGTGCTCAACCACATCGAGTCGTTCCTCACCAAGGTCGGCAGCAAGCAGCTGCCGGGCCGCTACGTGATGGCCGACGACCAGGGCCGGCCACGGCTCGTGCTGCAGGGACGTGACTGGGAGGACTACCTCCAACTCGCCGTTTCCGAGATCCGCGACTACGGGGCAACGTCCCTGCAGATCTGCCGGCGGCTGCGCGCCGTGCTCGACAGCCTTCTCGACAGCCTGCCGCCGGCGCATCTTCCGGCGGTGCGAGCCGAGTTGGACCTGCTGCGCGAGTCCGTGGAGCGGGCGTTCACCGACCCGGCTCGCCGGGCGATGGCACAGACGGCCGACCGTCAGGGCATCGGCGGCCGGTCCCTGCCCCCTCGGTAGAGGACCGTGTCGTGGTCGAGTCACGAAAGGCGTTGAGGTCCTCGGCCTGTCACCGGGGGCGCGCTCACGGGACGAGGCAGTCTTCTCAGCGTGGCGCGCGATGCCTGCCTGGCGACAGCACGGACGCCGCGTCGCCACTCCTCGGCGACCGGGCAAGGGAGTTACGGCAGCTCTCAGGCGGAGCCGGAACCGGTCGTGTCATCGTCCGGAGACCGGGCGGCCGGCGCTTCTGCGGGTATACCCAACTCCGGCACGGTGCGTCCGGCCGGAAGCAGCTGCGTGGTCACGAAGGCCACTACGGCCGCCAGAATGACCACGGGGATCATCGCTGTACTGCCGAGCAGCAGGACGACGAGCACCACGCTGCTGACCGGCAGTCGCAGGGCACTGGTCACGGCGGCAGCCATGCCCGCTGCCATACCGGGTACGACCCCCAGGCCCGGCAGCGGCGCGAGCAGCACGCCCACGGCACCGCCCAGGAGCAGCGACGGAAAGATGGGGCCGCCTCTCAGACTGCCCAGGCACAGGGTGTAGGCGACACCCGTGCAGAGCAGAACGGCGATCAGGGCGCCGACCCCCCAGGCATGCGGATCGGCGGCCAGGCGGCTCAGCGTGGCCTCGCCCGACGAGGCAACGTCCCCGGGTGACCGGCCGGTGGCGAGCGCGTACACGGCGGCGCAGGCGCCGGCGGCCACCGCGCAGAGGACCGTATGGATGAGCGGGCGCTTCGCCACGAACGCCACGGTCAATCGGCCGCCCTGAATGATGGCGTGCACGGCGACACCGATCGCCACTGCCATGAGGACCGACCAGAACACGTCCCCCGCGTCGAGACGCGGGAAGGGCACGCCCAGCTTCATGGTGAGGCTGTCCGTCTCGAGGCCGGTCCAGCGGCCGAAGCCGGTGAACACGAGCGAGCCCACTCCGCTGGACAACAGTGCGGGCAGCATCACGGCGAAGAGCTGCGGGCCCCCCACTCCGGCGACCTCGATCAACATCACCGCGGCGATCAGCGGGTTCCCGAAGATCACCGAGATGGCCGCGGCGGCTCCGGCCGTGCCCAACAGAATCGTGCCTTGGGTGGTTGCGGGCACGCGGGCCAGATCTCTGAAGACCAGTGCCAAGCCACCGCCGAGGGCGATCAGCGGGGCCTCAGGTCCGAGGGTGGCGCCGAGGGGGAGACTGGCCAGCGCGGCGAGCATCGCACCGGGAAGGGCTCTTGCCGAGCCACCGCCCGCATGCAGTCCCGCGGCGGGGATGTGGCCGCCGGCACCGGGCAGGTGGGCGACCACGAGGCCGACGGCGATGCCGGCCGCGAGCAGCAGCGGCAGCGGCCACCACCACGGCGGGGCGTCCCACCCCAGAGCGTCCGGCAGATCGGACCACATCAGATGCTCCAGCTCGTGGAGCACGACCAGGAAGAAGAACGCCACCAACGACACCGGAATCCCGATGAGGGCGCAGAACACGAGCGCCTTGAGGTAGCCGGGACTGCGCAGCAGTTCACGCAGCCGGTCCGCCTCCTCGGGCTGCGTCCTGCCGCCGGATGCGGCGGGCTGCGGATCCGGTTCCTTCATGGGGCCGTCCCTTCCCGGGTTCCGCGAAGCCCTGAGCTGACGATCCTGGCCTTCTGTTCCGCGAATTCCTCTTCCGTCAGCCCCCTTGGGCCTTTGGGCTTTCGGGTCGTCGCCCAGTTGCCTGAGCTGGTCGATCTTGCTGCTCATGTCGTCGTCGGGGATCCGGGGGCGGTGGCGAGGCGGCATCGGCGCCACGGGCTGCTGCTGATACGCCAGTTGCCGTTCGTCCGGCTGCGCCCAGCGGCCCGTCTGCCACCGCTCATGGCCACTCACTCGCGAGCGGATCGCAGTCCGGGCCTTGCCCTGCCGCTCGTGTCGGCGGCGCTCGCCGCGACATACGGCGACGGGCAGCCCTCCAGCGCCATTGCATCATTGGACCGAACGCCCCGCACTTTCGGATCACGAACGCGGGCTGGTGGTCGTCTCCTTCCGGCCTTGCGGCCCGAGGCCACACGCAGGGGCCTGGGGCCGCAACAAGGTCGAGGCAACGCCGGAAAAGTGGTGCACACATCCCGAGATGCGCAGGGTGAACGGGGTTATCAGACATGACGTGAAACCCGCCGCCGGCCCGTGACACAGCCGATCAGTGCACCATCCCGTGATCCTTCACGCGCGAGACATCGCCGCGCAACAGCAGACGTGGGTGACAGTGCCGGCGTCGGGTCGGTACACCCTGCATCGGATCACTCACTCCTTCACTCCAACGGTCGCCCAACGCTCGCCCGTCACTGCGCTCCAAGGTCTGCTGGCACCCAACGGACGCGCATACGGAAGGTCGAGCCATGCCGGATGTCGGACCGACAGGCAGTGAGCCACACCGCGATGCCACGAGCGGCAGCGGCGAAAGCTCCGAGCTGGAACGACTGCGGAATCGCGTCTCCGCGCTCGAGACCGGCAGCGCAGCCCGGGCGCCCCATCACCGGTGGCGGTCGTTCTTCTCCGCGCTGCTCATCGTCATCGGTTGCATTCTCGCTCCGCTTGCCGCCGTTGCCTCCTGGACGGCGGACGTGGTGGGCGACACGGACCGCTACGTCGACACGGTCACGCCACTTGCTTCGGACCCCGACATCCAGAATGCCGCGGCGAACAGGGTCACCAATGCGGTGATGGAGCACATCGACCTGCCGACCCTGCTCGAAGGCGTGGCGCCAGCGGACCGGCCGCTGGCCCAGAAGGCGCTCGGTAAACTCGGCGACTCGCTGGAGAACGCCGTCCGCAGCTTCGTCCACGACAAGTCGGAGGAGGTCATCGCCTCCGACACCTTCGAGAACATCTGGATCCAGGCCAACCGACGGATCCACGCGTCCGTCGAGAAGGCCCTGACCGGCTCCGGCGACGGCGCGGTGAAAATCAACAACGACTCGGTCACCGTCGACCTCGGACCGGTCGTCGACCAGGTCAAACAACGCCTCGTCGACGAAGGCATGACGGCGGCTTCGAAGATCCCCGAAGTGCACACCGACTTCACGGTGCTGCGCGCCGACAACATCGGCAAGGTCAAGACGTACTTCCGGCTCCTGCAGATCGCCGGGTTCTGGCTGCCCGTGCTCTCGGTGGTGCTCATCGCGGCCGGAGTCCTGCTGTCCAGGCACCGCAGGCGCGTTCTTGTGGCCGCAGCGCTCGGCTTCGCATTCGCCGTACTGGTGCTCGGTCTGGGCCTGACCGTCTTCCGCGTGGTCTACCTGAACGCGCTGCCCGACAGCGTCTCGCAGGGCGCCGCCGAGTCCGTCTACGACACGCTCACGCGCTACCTGCGCAGCACGGTCCGCATGGCGGCAACGCTCGGCGTGGTGGTCGCCCTGGCCGCCTGGCTGAGCGGCCCGGGCCGATCGGCGAACTTCGTACGGCAGTCGTGGCACTCCGGCATCGGGGCGGTCCGCTCCACCGCCGACCGCATGGGCATGCGCACGGGCCCGGTCGGACCGTTCCTCCGGCGCCACCGCACGTGGATCACCTGGGTCCTGGTAGGCCTGGCGGTCCTGACGTACATCCTGTGGAGCTTCCCGACGGCGTTGGTCGTCCTCACCATCACGCTGGTCTGGCTCTTCGCCATGGCTCTCGTGGAGTTCCTGGCCGGCGCCAGGGAGGACACACCCACGCCCACGGGCGATGCCGTGTCCGGGTCGTGAGACCGTAGGGCTCGTGTGCCTCGTGTGCGCAAGGCAAGCGCCCACGGTCAGCCGGTGGGCAGCTCCTCCGCGGGCAGCCGGCCCGCGCGCACCGCGTCGACCAGGGCCTGGTGGTCGCGCTCGTTCTGGTCGGCGTATGCCTCCGCGAACGTCGCGAGGGCGCGGTCGAAGGAGTCGCCGTTGCCCAGGTAGGCGGCGATCGCGATCCGGTCGCCGGACCGTGCGTGCGCGCGGGCCAGGGTGAATCCGCACAGTTCGCCGAACGCCGCCAGCTGCCTGGTCGACATCGTCTCCGGCATCGCGATGCCCTTCCAGTCGCGCAGCTGGCGGACGTAGAAGTCGCGCCGCTTGCCGTCGATCCCCTCCACCCGTTCCCAGCCGAGGAAGATGTCGCTCGTGGCCTGCATCAACCGCTGGCCCGAGACCACCCGCTCGCCCTGGTTGCGGTACTTGCTCGCGCCGACATGATCGGCCAGCACGGAGGTGTCGGCCTCCTTGGCCTGGAGGAACAGCGGGTCCCCGCCGTCCCGGCCCAGCAGCAGGAAGATCCAGCAGCGGGTGCCGACACTGCCGACACCGACCACCTTGCGGGCGACATCCGCCAGCCGGTAGTCCTCCAGGAGCGTGCGCCGGTCGGAAACCAGAGTGCGGCCGTACCGCTCGATCAGGCCTCGGAACTGGCGCTCGAGCGCACTGCGCTCGACGTCCGGCAGCAGGTCGCTCATCGGCATCAGAAGCGGGGGATCAGCCGCGATCCTCGGTCGGCCGTCGACCAGCTCCGTGAGCTTTTCGAAGACCTGCAGGCTGTCGCGGGTGCGGGCCTTCGCCATGGCGCGGGCCAGCTTCTTCTGTCCGCGCTTGTGGAGCCGGCCCGTGGTCAGCTCCTCGAGACGGTCCGCGTCGACCTTCGCGTACCAGACGTCGAGGTTGCGCATCCCTGCGAAGCGGATCATCGCCTCGCGGTACGAGCACACGGTGCGGCTCACGATGCGGGCGCGCTCGGCCTCGTCGAAGCCGTTTGCCCGGCCTGCGATGGCGAAACTTGCCGACAGCCGCTTCACGTCCCACTCCCACGGGCCCGGCAGTGTCTCGTCGAAGTCGTTGATGTCGAACATCAGCTGCCGCTCGGGGGAGGCAAGCAGACGGAAGTTCAGCAGGTGCGCATCCCCGCAGAGCTGGGCCGTAATACCCGAGTCCGGACTGCCGGCGAGGTCGGACGCCATGATCGCTGCGGCGCCCCGGTAGAAGCGGAACGGGGACTCCGTCATCCGGCCGTAGCGGATCGGCACCAGCTCCGGCACCCGGGTCGCGGACTGCGCCTCCAGGATCGCCAACGGGTCAGGCCTGTCCGGAGAGGGCTTGTAGACAGCGTGTCCCGACCGGGGCGACTGGCGCCGGGCGGCCTTCCCCCGGGCGGCACGTTCCTCGGGGGTGTAGTGCGGCGCCATGCGCATCGCCGCGGTGGGATTCTCGGACATCGGTAGGCCTCCTGCCTGGCCCGGCGGCCACGTGCACCCGGTGCGGCGCGCACGACGGAGCGGGGCCGTTTCCTGCTCGGCGGTACGCCGAGGCCCAGCGCAGTGCCCTTCACGTATCCCGTATTCGACGTTCAAGGCACCGCGTTGCGTACGGTGTCGCCCCCGGCTCAGCCCTGGAACTCGTCGTCGGACTCGGCGACAGCGATGGCGATGCCGAGCGCTGCGGTGATGTTCCCGGCCGCCGTCATGACGCGCGCCGTGCCCACGATGGGGGCGACAGCGACCAGGACGTCCTGCACCTGGGCGGCCGTCACACCGGACTCGAGCGCGGGCCCGATGTGGGCGGCGTACGAGATCGGCGGAGCGTCCGAGGCTGCGAGAGCCGCGATACGCGTGAGCATGAGCATGTCCGGGGGCAGCCCGCACCGCTCGACGGAATCGACCGTCATGGCGGCGAGAGTGTCCAGGACTGGTGTTTCCGATGCAGTGGACATGACATGCCCTCCTGGTCTGTGACCCACGCCGCACTGGGGCTGGAGGCGGAAGCAACGGGGATCCGCGGGCGTCGGGCTCCCTTTCACCATAGGACCCGACCAGGTCGGACGCATGGGGCTGCAGCGGCCCGCCGGGCCCGGCCGGACCTTGAACGACAATGCCTGGTCCACGATGGCCCGGGCACCCACCGTGCCCAGGCGACAACGGCCGCCGGTACGGCGACCGCCACCGAGCCGAGAGCAACGCCTGCCCGTGCGCGCGTCGGTGCCTGCGCCGGGTGGCCGGAGGTGCAGGCCGAGGTGCTCCCGGCAACCGGCGGCCCTGCAGAAGCCGTGCGCTGCCCGGCCTGTAGGGAGCGAGCGAATCAGCCGCAGCGGCGATCCGCGTCAACTCCCGCACGCTGGGCCCCGTTGGTCGGTCACGCCTGGCAACACAACGGTCGGTCCGCACCACGAGACTCAGAGGCATCACATTCTCGTAAGCCCGAGCCGGCAGGCTCGGATACCCCGGAGGACAGCGACGCGAGGCCCCTCTCGTGCGCACCGAGCCATGAAGTGGCGTCCGGCGGACGCTCGCCGTCGCGATCGGCAGGACGCGACCTGGGCTCTGACGGTGAACAGCCTGCACCACCAAGAGGATCCCGCCATGTCCATGCACCGCCCGGGCGTGCCCGAGGACCTGCCACCCGCCGAACTGCTGCGGGCGCGCTGGGCTCTGGTCGCCGTGCTGGAGGCGACCACCGAGGCGGAGAGCGACGGCGTCCACCGCACCGGCCACTGGGTCGACGAGGCCGGGCTCAGACGCGTTCCAGCGGACGGTGCGGGCCGACGGGAAGTTCGACGCGAATGGTGTCGTCGGGGCGGACCTCGCCGCCCTGCCGGACCACGCTCATGATTCCCGACTTGAACGTGAAGTCCCCGGTGTCCGCGTCCAGTTCGAGGACCTCCTTCAGGAGCCCCTTGCGGAAGGAGTCGATCTGCGCGCATGGATTACGCAGGCCGGTGACCTCCACGATCGCGTCGGCACCGAGGTGCAGGAGCGCACCGGTGGGCAGGCCGAGCAGGTCGATCCCGCGCGTGGAGATGTTCTCGCCGAGCTCGCCCGCGGCAACGGCGAAGCCCTTCATGGCGAGCTCGTCGAAGAGTTCCTCGTGCATGAGGTGCACCTGGCGCAGATTGGGCCGGCTCGGATCCTGCCGCATGCGGAACCGGTGCTTGACGGTCTCCCCCGCATGGACGTCGCCCTCGACACCAAGGCCGGCGAGCAGAGTGATGCTCGTACGGTTCGGTTTGGTGAAGGAGTACGTCCCGTTGCTGCTGACAGCCGTGACCCGTGCCCCCATGATGCCCGTTCTCCTTGCCTGTGCGTCTCGTACCGGGCGAGAGTAACCGGCCACGGCCGACGGGCGACCAGGGGGGCGACGACTGCGAGACCGGCGTACATGACTGCCGGACCGAACGGGTCAAGGGGTGCCGGTGATCCACCGCTGGAGTGCGCTGTGGGTGGCGTCGTCCAGCCTGCACAGCTCTTCGATGGCGGCGAGGTCACCGGGCAGCGGCGCGATGCCGGCGGTGGTGAGAGCGGCGTGCAGATCCAGGCGACGGCGGTCCGTCGGATCCAGCGGCATGGGCACGCGGTGGGTCGGGTCGGGCGCCGGCAGGTGGTAGTCGCCGGACTCTGCGATGCCGTCGGCGTCGTGCGGCGCCGCCGGGCAGTCGTCGACGAAGGCGCCGGGGAAGCGATAGGGGTCGAACGTCGTCAGCTCAGCCGAGTCGATGGTGGAAGCCTGCCAACCAGTCATGAGTGCCTCCTTGTTGTCGTGCAACTGGGCAGAAGGAGTGCACGGGCGCCAAGGGCAGTTCCAGTACGCAGGGAATGCCACCTGAATGTCCCCTATGGCATCTGGTCACATATGAGATGAAACGATACGTCCGGGGGCCGACAGGTGGCCGTTCAGGGCCCGTTGCTAGAATGTGCACGTCGGCCTTCGGCGCGCCCTGTGCATGCGTCCGGAGGCTTTTTTCATGCCTTCCGACACCTCCGCGCCCTCGGCGCCCACCACCACCGGCTATCGCGATCTGCTCCGCAACAGCGAGTTCGCCGGCCTGTACGCAGGCTTCACACTGGCGACCGGCGCGAGCACCTTGTCGGGCTTCGCGCTCGGCACCATGGTCAGCCGCCAGACCAACTCACCGTTCCTGACGGCCGTGAGCATGTACGGTGCCACCTTCGCGACGGTGCTCGGAGCACTCACGCTGATGTCGGTCGCCGACGGAAAACGTCCTCGCCGGACGATCGTCGCGCTCCAGTTCGTCTCGCTGCTGGGTGTGGCCGCGCAGGCCATCCCGGGGCTGCCGTTGGCCGCCCGGTTCGGGTTGCTGCTCGTGCTGGGGTTCTTCCAGTCCTTGGGGACCGGCACGCGGATGGGACTGCTCGCCGAGATCGTGACCTCTTCTGCCTATGCGACGGCACGTTCGCTGATGAACATCACCGCGGGCAGCACGGCCATCCTCGGCTTCGCCGTCGGCGCCGTACTGCTGCGGCACCTGACAGCGCACGGGGTCTTCGTCGTCGCGGCCGTACTCACCGCACTCGGCCTGGCCGTGGTGGCGACGACCGTTCGGGAACGCTCGATCCGGCTCACCCGTCGCCCCGGACTGCGCCGGACCTGGACGACGAACGTCGAGCTGTTCTCCCATTCGGGGCGGCGGGCGCTCCTTCTGAACCTGTGGGTCCCCAACGGGCTCATTGTCGGCTGCGAAGCCCTGTTCATCTCCTACGACCCGGGCAACGCCGGCGTACTCCTGGCCGCCGGATCGGCGGGGATGCTGCTCGGGGACCTGACCGTCGGCCGACTGCTCACCGCCGACCAGCGGCGCCGCTGCGCGTTCGCCCTGCGGCTGCTGCTGGCCGCCCCCTTCCTGATGTTCGCGTCCCATCCGCCGGTCCTGGTCACGGCTGCCGCTGTACTCCTTGCGAGTGCCGGATTCGCCGCAACCCTGCCCCTGCAGGAGCTGCTTCTCGCGCTCGCACCCGATCCTGTCCGCGGCCAGGTCCAGGGCGTCGACTCCGCGGGCCGGATGACCTGGCAGGGCATCGGTGCCGCGATGGCCGGCGGCGTCGCCCAGTACCTCACCCCCGGCTTCGCGATCACGGCCGTCGCCGCGGTTTCCCTCGCCGTCACCGTGGTTTCCCGGCCGTTCGTGCTCCGCGCCGGCACCGTCGGTGCCGAGAGGGCAGACGTATGAGCCATGCTCCGGCAGGCGCCCTCCCCGCGCCCGGTCGTACCTGCGACCGGGCCCGTGCCGCTGAACCTGCCTATCGTGGGAGGACCACGAGGTCGAAGCGGTGTCGGCTGGCAGGTGGATCGTGAACGGACCCGAAATCGACTACCAGGCGGTCTTCCACGCCCTGCCGGGCGCCGTGGCGCTGCTGACCACGGACCTGGTGTACGCGGATGCCAACGCGTCGTACCTGTCCACGTCGGGGCGAAGGCGCGAGCAGGTGGTGGGCCACTACCTGTTCGATGTCTTCCCCGACAATCCGGCCGACTCGTCCGCCACCGGCACGCGCAACCTCCGGGCGTCCTTGCTGCGGGTAGCGGCCACCGGGGAGCCGGACACCATGGCCCTGCAGCGCTACGACGTGGAACATCGGGACCGACCGGGGATGTGGGAGGAGCGGTACTGGAGCCCGGTCAACGTCCCCGTGTTCGACGCCGACGGCACGCTGGTGCTGCTGCTGCACCGGGTGGAGGAAGTCACCGAGCTCATCCGCTCCCGCGGCCGGCACGGCACAGACGGCGGGGAGCAGGCGCAGATCCTGGAGGCCGAGCTCTACACACGTGCCCGCGAACTCCAGGACGTCAACGAACGACTGCGCCGTGCCCACGCCCGGGAACGAGAGGTCGCCCTCCACCTCCAGGCGGCGATGCTGCCCGCACGCCGGCTCGACCACCACCGAGCCTCGGTGCGCTACCAGCCCGCCACCGGCGCCCTGAACGTATGCGGGGACTGGTACGACCTGGCCGACCGGCCCCGGGGCGACGGCACCGTCGTCGCCGTCGGCGACGTCGTGGGCCATGGACTACGGGCGGCCGGCGTCATGGGACAGCTGCGCAGCGCCCTCAGCGCCGCTTCCCTCGTCGCCGACGGTCCCGCCCAGGCCCTGGAGGTCCTCGACCTCTACGCCCGCTCCGTCGACGGCGCGGAATCCGCCACTGCTGTGGCAGCCTTCATCGACTGGGTCGGCCACACCCTCTCGTACAGCAGTGCCGGGCACCCTCCACCCGCCCTGCTCCACCCCGACGGCACCGTCACCTTCCTCGACCAGGCCACCGACCCCCCGCTCGGCGCCCTGCCCGAACACTTGCCCCGTCCTCAGGCCGAGTGCACCTTCATCGATGGTGCCACCCTCGTCCTCTACACGGACGGACTCGTCGAGCGCCGCCGCGAGGACATCGACACCGGCCTGGCCCGCCTCGCCGATTCCCTCGCCCGTCACCGCACCGCCGACCCCGACACCCTCGCCGACGCCCTCCTGACGGACCTGCTGCCGCCCGCCGGCGTCACCGACGACACCGCCCTGGTGATCCTCCGCCTGTGACCCCGGCGTGCCGGCCAACGCGCGGGCCCCGGAGTCCGTACGTCCCAACAACGCGTTTGCGCACCGCGCTCGGCGTGGATGTGGGCGCTATCGGAGGCGCAGGCCCCCGGCAGTTCATCCTCGATGATTTCGACCAGCCAGTCGAAGGCGGTCGGGCCGCGTCCCGCACGTGCGTCCGCGAGGCGGGCGTTCATGTCTGCTCTGTTCGTCGGGTGGCAGTTCACACTCCACAGCTCGAGCTGACGCGCAGCCTCTGCGTGCCCGAGATTCCGGCGGGACGATTCATGGTCACGCCACTCGATCACGAAGTCACCGTCTTCCGGTGTCCCGAAACCGCCCCGGAGGCAGTCTGCGAAGGCATCGAGACTCCGGCCGAAGTAACCGCCGCAACCGATGCTGTCGCCGACGACCTGCCAGAAGTCCGTCAGCGTCCTGATTCTGATGCCGTCCAGCACGTATATCTCCGTCACAAGCGGAAAGATACGTCCGGACCGGTGGCCCACCCGGCGTATGGATGCCCCATGGCCGGCGCCGTCACCCTCGACGGCCGGGCCAACTCGAGCGAGATCATGCAGCGGTTGCCCTCACAGCAGACCCTGGGCAGGCTTCTCGAGTTGGGCAGGGGCGGGAGCCACCGCCATCGAGAAGGAGTGGCCGGCCGGGTCGGAGAAGACCCGCTCCTCGTGGGGACCGCGCCGGTTGCTGGTGTCCACCGGCCGGGCGCCGAGCCCGATCGCCTCGCGCTCCGCCTCGTCGAGGTCGTCACGGGCCACCAGGATGCGCAGATGCGACTGCTGGGAGTCCTCCGGGCGCGGCCAGCTGGGCGGCGCATAGCCGTGGTCGCGCCGCATGGCCAGATGCACACCGCCTTCACGGACAACCTCCACGAAGTCGGGGTCGCTGCCGACACGTATGTCCGCGCCGAGCAACCCGGCGTAGAACTCGGCCAGTTCCATGGGCTGCGCGGCGTCGAGGACGAGAACGCTGGTCTTCTCCACTGTCATGAAACGCGGTTACCCCCGGCTGCTCCGCGCACACAGAGCGCTGCGGCGCGCAGCACGATCGGATGATGGTGGATCAGGAGACCGCGCCCGCGGCGTCGGCGCCCGGCTTCCGCCGAGGAGCAGCCCTGCTGAGTCTGCCGTGCGCAGCCAGGATCCCGACGATCACCAGGCCGGCGCCGACGGGCTGGTTCCACGTCAGAGGCTCGTGATGACGAGGATGCCCATGACCACTCCGACAACAGGGGTGCAGAACTGCTGTCGATCAAGTGCGTATGACATGACTCTAGTTGCGCTACGATCTTCGGGTGAAGCTGACTGAGTGGGCGGGAGCGCAGGGGATTCAGTCCTCATACGGCGTATCGCTGGTTTTGTGACGGGTCGCTTCCCGTGCCCGCTCAGCGTGTTCGGGCCGTGCACGATCCTGGTGAACATCGACGCGGCCGCCATTCCCAATGCCATCGGTGGCTTGGGCCGGTATGCCCGTGTCTCCTCCCACGACCAGAAGGCCAACCTGGAGCGCCAGGTCGCACGCCTGTCGGAGTGGGCGGCCAAAGCCGGTCACCGCGTGGTGCGCATGGAGACGGAGATCTGCTCCGGGATGAACGGCTGCCGGTCGAAGGCGAAGCGCCTGCTGGCCGACCTCAGGTGACCACAGTGCTGGTGGCGCACAAAGACCGGCTCGGCCATATGAACGTCGAGCTGGTTGAGGCGGCCCCGTCCGCGCATGGCCGACGCCTCGTCGTCTTGGATGATGGAGAGGTCGAGGATGATCTGGTGCGCAATGTCGTCGAGGTACTGGCCTCCTTCTGCGCCCGCCTGTACGGACGCCGCTCCGCGAAGAACCGTGCCCGCAAGGCGCTGGAGGCCGCCCGGCATGGCTGACACCAAACTGCGGCCGATTGATCCGCCGTTCGTCGCCCTGGGTCCATCCGGCGTCGCCATCCGCACCCGCCTCAAGGACCTCACGCCAGAGGACGACAGGGTGCTGCGGGCCGTGGGGGCTCACCTCGACACGCTCGCCTCGAAGGACCTCAAGCGGCGCTGCGCTGACGGTCTGGCGCACTGCGCGGACAGGTGGGCCGAGCGCAAGCGCGCCCTGACCGAGGAGTCCTCCTCCCGCTGGGCCGGATCGATCACCAAGGCCACCCACGACCAGTGGGCGCTGTCCCGGCGTGCCCAGCTCGCCCACATGCAGGGGCTTGAGGACAGTATCCGGACGATCGCGCACCGGCTGTCCCTGCCGGTCGGTGAGAAGGGCACCAAGCGTGCTCCGGGCGGTTACCGGACTCGGCAGGAGTGGTTCACCAAGACACGTCGCCTGCACCTGTTGGAGGAGCGGCTGGCCTGCGAGCGGGCCGACCGCGAGGCCGGACGCGTCCGCGTCGTGCGCGGCGGCAAAAAGCTGGCTCGCAACCGTCACCACCTTGCGGTCGCTCAGCTCACCGAAGAGCAGTGGCGGGAGCGCTGGGAGGCGGAGCGCTGGTTCCTCGCTGCTGACGGGGAGTCGGGGAAGAGGTTCGGCAACGAGACCATCCGCGTCACACCGGACGGCGAAGTGTCACTCAAGCTCCCCGCCTCACTCACCCACTTAGCGAACACGGCGCATGGCCGGTACGTCCTCGGCTGCACCGTGATGTTCCCTCACCGGGGCGCCGAGTGGACCGACCGCGTCACGGCGAACCGGGCCGTGGCCTACCGCATCCACCTGGACGTGGGCCGGGGCCGCTGGTATCTCACTGCCTCCTGGACGATCCCGCCGGTCAGGACCGTTCCCCTCGCCGAAGCCCGCAGGAGCGGCCTGATCGGCGTGGACACCAACGCCGACCACCTCGCGGCCTGGATGCTGGACGAGCACGGAAACCCGTGCGGCGAACCGCGCCGGTTCTTCTACGACCTGTCCGGCAACGCCCAACACCGCGACGCCCAGGTACGGCACGCCCTCACCCGCCTCCTACACTGGGCCAACCGGCACGGCCTGTCCATCGCGATCGAAGACCTCGACTTCGCAGCGGAGAAGACCCGCGAGAAGCACGGCCGCCGCAAGCGGTTCCGCAAGCTCATCAGCGGTATGCCCGTGAGCAAGCTGAGGGCCCGGCTGGTCAGCATGGCCGCTGAGTTGGGCATCACGATCGTCGCGGTCGACCCCGCCTACACCTCCAAGTGGGGCGCCGAGCACTGGCAGAAGCCCCTCACCAGCAAGAAGAGGGCCACTACGCGGCATGACGCCGCCTCGGTGGCCATCGGACGACGCGCCCTCGGGCGCCGGATTCGGCGACGC
The DNA here is from genome assembly GCF_056436245.1 of Streptomyces sp. NPDC043812. NCBI lineage: Bacteria > Bacillati > Actinomycetota > Actinomycetes > Kitasatosporales > Streptomycetaceae > Streptomyces > Streptomyces sp. NPDC043812. The sequence goes on along the minus strand of NZ_JBWKCY010000007.1, from coordinate 127,504 downwards.
ACGGCACCGCCCCCACACGACCAGAGCGATCGTATGGGGCATCGGACCGCCCAGGCCGGACGAGGCACCCAGAGGCGTGAGGGAGCCCGCCCCCGCATTCCCGGACCACGGACACGATCCGCCGGCTCTGGATGCGGTGCGAACGCGGGGGACCAGGACGCTCAACACCGTTCGGAGCGTCCGGCTGAGCCTGTGCAACTCATGCTCAGTCTTTAGGAACGGTCAGATAGGTGACCGCGGCGGCGTTGGTGGCTCCCCAGGCTGCTACGACGTTCGTGTTCCATATGTGCGCCGAGCGCCACCATGCTCAGGACCACGGGGGTCGTGAGTCGTACGGGGGTGATGGCCATCACTGGCGTGAGGATCACCATGATGCCGGCGCCGGCGGTGACCTGGATGAACGCCACCGTCACGGCCGGGACGCCGCTACCGGCCACGTACCTGCGCAGATGGATGAATGCCAGGCCGTAGCTGATCGTCGCGGCAAGGCAGGCCAGTTGTGGCAACAGGCCGCTACCGGAGCTGACGGCCCACGGTCCGACGATCACCAACACGCCCCCGAACCCGAACCCCAGTCCGATCGACCGCTCACGGGTCAGGCGCTCGGCCCTCAGCAGCACCACGGCGAATGCCATCGTGGTCAAGGGAGTAACCGCGTTGTAGATGCTCGCGAGTCCGGACGACATCCCTTGCTCTGCCCATGCGAACAAGGTGAAGGGCAGGACGCACAGCACGAGCGCAACAACGGTGAGATGACCCCACAGAGACGGATTCCGCGGAATCGACTTCCGGGTCACCAGCATGATCAATCCCAAGGTCGCCCAACCGAACACCATCCGTGCCGTCACGATCTGCACCGGTGACAGACCGTCCAGACCGACCTTGATGAACAGGAAGCTGGCTCCCCATGCCAAGGCCAGGAGGCCGAACTGGATGATGACCCTGCCGACGGGATGCCTGCCGCTACCCATGACGCTCCTCCGCGTTTCCGAGGCCTTGCGTCGCCAGTCAAACGACTGTGCACGTCAAACGCTGGCTGGATTCCGACGCGACGTTCTGCGCCCGAACGCGGCGCCGACCGGCGAAGTCCAGGTCCTCGAGTTGCTGCCGAGGACCTGGACTCCGTCCGCCCGGCGGACTCAGGCAGGCGAGGGACCCCACCGACCTGGGCCTGTCCGGACAGGACCTAGCCGGACAGCACCTGCGCGGACACCGCTGTCGGCACGGCGGCGTAGCCCGTGGTGCGGGTGGTGAACGTCCCGCGGCCCTGGGTGCGGCTGCGCAGGCGGGACGCGTAGCCGAACAGTTCGGCGAGCGGCACCGTCGCGGTGAGCACGGCCGTGCCGGCCCGAGCGGTCTGGCCTGTGACGCGGCCGCGTCGTGCCGCCAGGTCGCCGAGCACACCGCCCACGGCATCTGCCGGCACCGTGGCCGTGACCTCGACCACCGGCTCCAGAAGAGTCATCATGCTCGCGCGCAGTGCCTCCCGCAGCCCCAGCCGGCCCGCGGTCCGGAACGCCGTTTCCGACGAGTCGTTGGTGTGCGTCGCCCCGTCGGTCAGGGTGACCCGCAGACCGGTCACCGGATGACCGCCGAGCGGGCCGCCGGCCAGGGCGTCCCGACAGCCGGCCTCCACCGCGCGGATGTACTCCTGCGGCACCCGCCCGCCGGTGACCGTCGACCGGAACACGAACTCCGCCGCGGCGTCGTCCGACGGCGACTCCAGTGCGTCCACGTCGAGCACGATGTGCGCGAACTGGCCGGCGCCGCCGTCCTGTTTGACGTGCCGGTACACAAGACCGGACACGCCGCGGGCGACCGTCTCCCGGTAGGCCACCTGCGGTCGGCCCACGCCGACGTCCAGCCCGTGGGCGCGACGGATCTTCTCCACCGCAACCTCCAGATGCAGCTCTCCTCTTCCGGACAGCACCCGCTGGCCGGTCTCGGCATCCACCCGCACCGCCAGGGACGGGTCCTCCTCGACCAGCTGAGCCAGCGCCGACGCAAGTCGGCCGCTGTCCAGACTGCGGCGCGCCTCGACCGCCACCGTGACGACCGGGTCGGCCACCGCCGGTGGTTCGAGGACCAGCGGCGCCGTGGGGGCGCACAGGGTGGCCCCGGCTCGGGCGTGTTTCAGCCCGACCACGGCGACGATGTCCCCGGCCACCGCTTGCTCCACTTCAGCGTGCCGGTCGGCCTGCACCCGCAGGATACGGCCGATCCGCTCGCCGCGGCCGGCGCCTGTGTCGAGCACGGTGTCCCCCTTCCGGATCGTCCCCGCATACACCCGCAGACAGGTCAGACGGCCTGTGGCGGTCGCGTTCACCTTGAAGACCAGACCGGCGAACGGTGCGGCCGGGTCGGCTGCCCGCTCCTGGACGGTGTCGCCGTCGAAGCCACGCACCGCAGGCACGTCCGCAGGCGAGGGAAGGTATGCCACCGCTGCCTCCAGCAGTGGCTCGATCCCGCAGTTGCGGTAGGCCGATCCGCACAGCACCACCAGTCCCTCCCCGCTGAGAGTCAGGTCCCGCAGTGCGGCACGAAGAGTCCCGTCGGAGAGTGCCGCGTCGGCGCAGAACTCCTCCAGCGCGGCCGGATGGAGCTCGGCAACCGTCTCTTCCAGCCGCCGGCGGCGACGCAGCGCCTCCTCGCGCAGTGCGGTGGGAACCGGCCCCTCCTGGAAGCCGTCACGGCCTGCGGCCCACTCCAGGGCGCGCATCCGGACGAGGTCGACAACACCGCTGAACGTACTCTCGCAGCCGATCGGCAGCTGTACCACGAGCGGTACCGGATGCAGCCGTTCGCGAAGGGAGCGGACCGCGGTGTCGAGATCGGCGCCCGCGCGGTCCAGTTTGTTCACGAAAGCGATCCGCGGCACCGCGTACCGGTCGGCCTGCCGCCACACCGACTCGCTCTGCGGTTCGACCCCGGCGACCGCGTCGAACACCGCGACCGCGCCGTCGAGCACTCGTAGCGAGCGCTCCACCTCGTCGGAGAAGTCGACGTGTCCCGGTGTGTCGATGAGGTTGATCCGGTGACCGTCCCAGACGCAGCTGACTGCGGCGGCGAAGATCGTGATGCCACGATCGCGTTCCTGCGGGTCGAAGTCGGTGACGGTGTTTCCGTCATGCACCTCGCCCCGTTTGTGGGTCGCGCCGGTGAGGTACAGCATCCGTTCTGTGACGGTGGTCTTCCCGGCGTCGACGTGGGCAAGGATGCCCAGATTCCGGACGCTGGTCAGGGGGTTGCTCGCGTGGTGTTGCAAGGTGGTACGCACGGCCCGAGGCCTTTCGTGTGATCGAGTGATCCGAAGCAGAGCAGCGCGATCACCGGACGACGAAGGCTCCTGTCGGCAGACCCGTGGACGGTGCTCCTGGATGCGGCGCACGCTGTATCGGCGCACGCCGTGCCGGCCGCCGCACCAGGCAGAACCAGGCAGGCAGGACGGGCGAAGAGGGGTCCGGAGCAGAGCAGGGGTCAGGAGTTCGTCGACCCGGACATCCGGTGACGGCCGCGCAGCCGGCACCGGGCGCACGAGGACACCAGGATCACGTCGTACCGCGACCGGGGGATCGCCACAGCGGTGAAGTCACACACGGCCGGGCTCCCCTCATTCGTCCCACACGTCTCGTAGGTCAGCAACGCCCGCTGCGGTGTGGTGTGTTGGCAGCGTGCTCCGCGAGTCTATGGAGCCGCACCCGACCCAGGCACCCGAATATTCGCCGCCGGCCCAGCGCCACGAAGCCCGCGCCACGAACTTCGCGCCCCGTGATCAGCGGCTCTCCTTGCGATCATCAGGCATGCCCAGGCGGGCACTGCCCGTGCGGCACAGCCACCCGCCCGCGCCGAAGAGCCTTGCTACGCCGTCTCCCCGTCACCTGTTTCCGCGGGGGAGCCGGGTGCGGCGCCGAGAGGAAGAAGCCGGGGGCGTTTGGCGGCGCGGCCGTCGCCGGAGGACCGGCCGCGCAGGCGGCGTACCAGCCAGGGGCCGAGGAACGCGGCCGCCCAGCGCAGTTCGGCTGCCGCGGCTTTCGCGCCGACCGCGACCGGCCCGGCCGGCAGCGGGAGCGTCCAGGCGTCGCTGCTGCCGGGCAACTGCAGTGCGTGGGCCACGGCCGCGGCGATCCGCTCGTGTCCGAGGGGGCCGGCGTGGAGCCGGTCCGCGCTCCACAGCCGCGGGTCGGTGGTGACGTCGTGCCGGGCCGCATCGACGACCGTGACCTGGTGACGGGCGGCCGCCGCGCGGATACGTGCGTTGAGGTCCCACACACGGGACCTCAGCGGCCGGGCGAGGGGGGCGATCCTCCCGACGTCGGGGAAGGTGAAGGTGACCGTGCGGGCGCCGGTGGCCGTGAACGCGGCGAACATCTCCTCGAGGTGTCCGGCCACCTCTGCCGCGTCGTACCGCGGCCGGAGCAGGTCGTTCACTCCGGCGACGACGGTGACCAGGTCGGGGCGGAGGGCCAGCGCGGGCTCCAGCTGTTCGGCGCGGACCTGGCCGGCGACGCGTCCTCGTACGGCCAGATTGGCGTACTGCAGCGAGGGATTGAGGACCGTGAGGTGCTCGGCGAGCCGATCGGCCCAGCCACGCAGGCCGGATGCGTCGTCGCCGTCGCCGACTCCTTCGGTCTGGCTGTCGCCGAGTGCGACGTAGCGCAGGTATTCACTTCCGGGCACGGGACGCCTGCCTCTCCCGCAGAACACCCGCGACCCGTCGGCACCAGTCACGGTGGTCCTCTTCCAGCGCCAGCCCGCGCAGGCAGGTCAGGTACGGACCGATCCGTTCGCCCCGGCGCAGGAACTCCTCCTCGTCCGTATCGCCCCGCATCCGACGCAGCAGGCCGCCGAAGAGTTCGATCCTGGCTTCGGCCGCGGACGCCCGCTCCTCGAGTTGTTCGATCACCGGTCCGGTGTCGATGCCGTCGACGGCCTGGACCTTGACGAGCAGGTCGTCACGGATGAACGAGGGCTTCGGCACCGCCGCCGCGAACTGTTCGAGCTCGGCGAGGCCCGCGTCCGTGACGTGGAAGAGGCGCTTGTTGGGACGGGTCTCCTGCACCACTTGCCGGCCGGCGACCATCCCTTCCGCCTCCAGCTTGGCAAGCTCGGCGTACAGCTGCTGGGGCAGTGCGTGCCAGAAGTTCGCCACGCCGACGTCGAACGCCTTGGCCAGCTGGTATCCGCTGTACTCGCCGTCGAGCAGTGCCGCCAGCACCGCATGTCTCAAGGCCATCGGCAACCCCTTCCTTTTTCCGATCCGCCCGTGCAGCATACTCAAAAACAAGAGTAGTCATATTCTTGAGCATGAGGAGAGTCATGGAGAAGACTGCCGCACGCTTCCGCGCCGCCGTCGAGGCCCGCGACCAGGCCGCGCTGGAAGACCTGTTCGCCGAGGACATCCGCCTCTACAGCCCGGTGAAGTTCGTCCCCTTCGAGGGCAGGCCGATGGTGCTGGGACTCTTCAACGTCCTGCTGCGGGTCTTCGAGGACCTCCGCTACATCGGGCACCTCGACGGCTCGGTCGAGACCACCGCCGACGGGGTGGAGGCTCCGTCGACGATCCTCCCCTTCCGGGCCACCGTGCAGGGCAAGCAGATCCACGGCATCGACCTGCTCCAGTTCGACGAGACGGGCAGGGTCAAGGAGTTCACCGTGATGGTCCGCCCGCAGTCGGCGGTGCACGCGCTGGGCGAGGCGGTCCTCGCGGGCCTGGTCGCCGACGGTCTCGTGCCCCCGCTCCCGGCCGGCCCGAAGGCCGCCGAGCCCGACGCCCACTGAGCCCGGCAGCGGCCGGTCCGAAGGCCACTCAGCCCGGCAGCCGCCGGCCCGGCTGCGCCGCGGCAGCCGGGCCGGCGGAGGCCAGGGCGTGTCCGGCCCTGATCCGCCGGCCACGCCCTAGCGCTGCGGAGCCGGGAACGCCACCGGGCTGCGGTGTCCGGAGCGATTCACCGCGCGGACACCGAAGAAGACGTTGTCCTTGGACAGGTCCACCGTGTGCCGTGTCACGTCGCCGACGTCGAGAACATGGGTCCATTCAGGGGCTGTCGTCTCGCGCCGGACGACCTCGTAACCGGCGAGGTCCGGTTCCGCGCCGCGGTCCCACACGATCTCGGTGGAGTTGGTCAGGGCACTGGTGAGGATCTTCGCGTTCCGCGGCGCGCCGGGGGCCTGTGCGAGCGTCCACAGCGCGGCGCCGTTCACCCGCGCCACGCGCGCGATGTAGGCGAAGTCGCAGAACTCGGGCAGGTCGCCGTACTGCTTGCCGTCCTCCACCCGCACGTCCTGGTGCTGGTGTGCGAAGTCCTCTGCGGGCTCGGTGAACCGGGCGGCCGGATAACCGCGTTCGAGGAAGGGGATGTGGTCGCCGCCGCGCAGGTAGCGGTCGCGGCGGTAGACCACGCGGACCCGCATGCCGGTGGCGTCGTTCTCGGCGGTGTCGCGTACGAAGCGGGCCAGCTGGCGGGACGGGGAGTCGTTCTCGCCGCCCACCGAGCGACGGGTCGCTGCCTGCTCCGGGGTTTCGGAGGTGGGCACGCCCTCTGCGAAGAGGCGGATCGTGTACGGGTCGACCGTGCCGTCGTCGGCCGTGGGGCTGCCGACGATGTCGTTGGTGAACATGGCCTGGACGTCGGCGTCCGCCGCCTTGAACCGGCCGGCCATGTGAGCGGCGCCGAACAGGCCCTGCTCCTCCCCCGCGACGGCCGCGAACACGATCGACGCAGCCGGGCGCCGCGTCGCCATCACGCGGGCCAGCTCCATGGCCACCGCGACGCCGGACGCGTCGTCATCGGCCCCGGGCGCGTCGGCGGCGGCGTCCATCACGTCGGTGGCGCGCGAGTCGTAGTGGCCGGAGACGACGTGGACGCGCTCGGGTGCGACGGTGCCGCGGAGGGTCGCCACCACGTTGGTGATGCGGGTGGCGACCGGGATGCGGGGGCCGGGTTCCTGGACGTACGACTGCAGCTCGACACTCATGCGACCGCCGCTCCGCGCGGCGTACGTGCGCAGCTCGGCGAGGATCCAGTCCCGGGCGGCGCCGATACCGCGCTGCGGGTCGTCCTGGCTGGAGAGCGTGTGGCGGGTGCCGAAGGAGGCGAGCTTGCGTACGGTCGCCTCGATGCGGTCGCGGTCGATCTCCCGCAGGAGTCGGCGGAGTTCGCGGGACGGCGGCTGCGCCGTGGCGGGCAGGTCACTGCCCGCGCCACCCGGCCCCGGGGCCCCGGCCGCGGCCGGCGCCGCGCCGAGAGCGCTGCCGCCGACGACCGCAGTGCCGGCAGCCGCCAGGACGGCTCGCCGGGCGACCCCTGCGGCGTACGGTGGGCGGTTTCCGGGGGCGGTGCTGCCGGTGTTGTCGTTGTCGTTCGCGCTTCCTGCGGTTTCAGGCATCTGCTGCGACATGAAGCGATTGTGGTTGAGCCGTCAACTCATGGCAATGACAGTGCAGTTGGCGCACGACTCGACCTTGGCGACCGTGTGGAGCTCCGGACCGGGCCCGCGCCGTGCGCCGCGCGCCGCCAGTGGTCCCGGGAGGGTGATCCCTGGCGTCCATCCAGACGCTTCCGCGTGGCGCACCGGCGGAGCAAGGGCGGGGGTGGGATGACCTGGCACGGGACAGGACACCAGCCCGGCGAAAGAGAAACGATCATGTTCAGAAACACCACGGCGTTCAGCGGCTTCTCGGTGAACGACCTCGGCAAGGCGAGGCAGTTCTACGGGGAGACCCTCGGCCTGAAGGTCGAGGAGACCGGCGGCGAGGACATGAGCCTGCTCTTCCTCACCCTCGGCGGCGGAGCACGTGTGCTGGTCTACCCCAAGGACGACCACATCCCGGCCACCTTCACGGTCCTCAACTTCGAGGTCGACGACATCGATGCCGCCGTCGACCAACTCGGACAGCGCGGCGTGACGTTCGAGCAGTACCCGGAGTTCAAGACGGACGACAAGGGCATCATGCGGGAGGGTGGCCCGTACATCGCCTGGTTCAAGGATCCTGCCGGGAACGTCCTCTCCGTACTCCAATCACGCTGATCCGCACTGCGATCGCCCTGATCAGGCCGCCGACGCGCCGCCCGCCCGCCCGCCCGCCGAAGGACGCGCGGCGGCTTCTCCCCCACGCGTCGAGCGACCCAGAAGTCGGTTGCTCCGCCCCGGCGCCCCTGACATGGTCTCGGCCATGCCTGCCTTCTCCGCTCATGACAAAACCACGCTCGCCTACCACGTGTTCGGCGAGGGCCCCCCGGTGGTCTGCCTGCCCGGGGGGCCGATGCAGGCCTCGGCCTACCTCGGTGACCTCGGCGGGTTGTCCGAGCACCGGCAGTTGATCATGTTGGACCTTCGGGGCACCGGTGGGTCCGCAGTCCCGGAGGACACCTCCTCGTACCGCTGCGACCGTCTGGTCGGCGACGTGGAAGCCCTGCGTGAGCACCTCGGCCTGGACCGGATGGACCTGCTCGCGCATTCCGGCGGCGCGAACCTCGCGGCGCTGTATGCGGGCCGCCATCCGGAACGCGTCGGCAGGCTCGCCCTGATCACGCCGGGCGTCGCGGCCGTCGGACTCACGATCGGCGGAGAAACCCGGCGCGAGGCTGCGCAGGTCCGCCGGGACGAGCCGTGGTTCGCCGAAGCGTTCGCGGCGCTGGGGAACATCGTGGCCGGAAGGGCGACGGACGCCGAATGGGAGGCCATCGTGCCGTTCTCCTACGGCCGGTGGGACGAGACGGCTCGAGCACATCACGCGGCGGAGGAGGGGCAGAGGAACGACGAGGCCGCGACCACCTTCGGCGCCGAGGGCGCTTTCGACCCGGACGCCACCCGTGCGGCGCTCGCGCAGTTCGCCGCACCGGTTCTCGTGCTCGCAGGGGAGGGTGATCTGAACTCCCCTCCCTCCGCGATGGCCGAGTACGCCGGACTGTTCCCGAAGGCCGAACTTGTCGTTCAGCCCGGATCCGGACACTTCCCCTGGCTCCACGACGCCGATCGGTTCACCGCGACCACTGCGGCGTTCCTGGGATGAACCGCCCTTCGGCCTCGACCGGCTGCGGGTCGGCGCCGCCCGGGTCATCACCTCGAGCGGCGGACGCGAGCGAGGACCAGAACCGTGTCGTCGGGGGGCGGGTCGGGCAGCAGGTTCGAGATGATTCGCTCCACCGCATCGTCCAACCCGCCTGACACCAGGCCGAGTTCGGCGCGCAAGGCGGCCAGGCCCGCTTCGACGTCATGGCCGCGTTTTTCGATCAGACCGTCGGTGCAGAGGGCGAGAACGGCGCCTTCCGGGAGGGTGATGTCGATGGTCTCGAACGCGTGCCCGCCCACGCCGAGTGGTACTCCGAGGACGTCGTCGATGGTCTCGACCGTGCCGTCCGGGTGGCGTACGAGGGGTGGCGGGTGGCCGGCGCTGGCGATGCGGGCGCGCCCCGTCGCGGGGTCGTAGAGGATGTAGAGGCAGGTGGCCAGCTCGATCCCCGCCTCCTGGGCACAGGCGTCGAGTTCGACGAGCAGCTCGTCCGGTTCCTGGTTGTGCCTGGCGAGCGCCTTGGCGGTGATGCGCAGTCTTCCCATGGCCGCTGCCGCCGGCACCCCGTGTCCCATGACGTCGCCGACGACCAGTGCGACCCGGTCCCCGGGCAGGTTGATCACGTCGTACCAGTCGCCGCCGACCTCGGTGATGCGGCTGCCGGGCAGGTAGCGGTGGGCGACCTGTACGTAGGGGCTGGTCGCCAGAGCGGTGGGGAGCAGCGCGCGCTGGAGGGTGAGGGCGATGTCCTGCACGCGGCTGTACAGGCGTGCGTTGTCCAGGCAGAGCGCGGCGCGGGAGGCCAGCTCGCCCGCGAGGCTGAGGTCCTCCTCCGTGAAGGCGGGCCTGGCCGCCGATCGTCCGAACATGGCGAGGCCCTGGACCGTGCCCCGGGCGATGAGCGGGGCGATGACGATACCGGTCAGGCCGCTGTCCCTCAGGATCTTGACGCGGGCCTGGTGCATGACGGTGCGGGTCATGAAGTCGTCGTTCACGAGGACGAAGACGGGGCGGCCCGTCTGCAGCATGCGATGGATGGCGGAGCCCGGCGGGTAGGTCACGCGCTCCAGTCCGCTCACGAGTTCGGTGGCGGGTGGGGGAAGGATCGTCCCGGAGGCGATGCGGCGGGTGAACAGCGGAAGCTCCGGATCGAACGCCTCGGTTTCGTCGATCCACTGCACGATCTCCACGACGGAGGCGTCCGAGAACTCGGGTACCGCGGCGTCGACGAGCTCCTGGGCGGTGACGTCCACGTCCAGGGTGGTCCCGATGGAAGCCGTGGCCCGGTCCAGCAGAGCCAGCCGCATGCGGCCGGCGGTCGCCTCCGTGATCGCCTCCTCCCGGTCGGTCACGTCCACCACCAGTCCGCCCACCCCTGAGCGGGAGCCGACCGCGCCGCTGAGGGGGAAGAAGCTCACCGAGCGCACCTGCTCCCGGTCCGGCCTGCCCGGTGTACGCACACCGATCAGGGCGCCCACGACGGGCCGTCCGAGTGCGGCGACGGCGCGCAGCATCCGTTCGTACTCACCACTGTCGGAAGTGATCATCACCTCTGGCATGGGCCGTCCGAGGTGCTCCTCGACAGGGAGGCCGTCCATGTCGGCGAGCGCCTGGTTGAGGTGGACGTAGCGCAGCTCGTCGTCGAGCATGACCAGGCCGATCGGGCAGGTCTCGAAGAGGGCGTCGAGGAAGGCCAGGTTGGTCTTCACGCGATCGAGCTCGTCGCTGCGGCTCGCCAGGGCCATCACGACGGAGTGGCCCTCGGCGCCGGTGACGGGGAAGACCCGGAATCCGCAGTCGAAGACTGCGCCGTCCTGATGACGGGCCGGCAGTCTGCCGCGCCAGTACCCGAGGGTGCGGCCCCGCTCCGCCAGCCGGACCGACGCCCCGGGGTCACCCCGGGGCGGTTCCGCGAACAGGAGGCCGGAAGGTCTGCCCAGCGCTGCTGCCGGGTCGTATCCGAAGAGGTCCTGCGCGCCGGGCCCCCAGTAGCAGATCCGGTTGTCGTCATCGATGCCCAGGACGGCGACGGGCACGTGCTCCAGCAGCGTCCCGGGCTCGGACCGGAGCGAGCCGGGATCCTTCTCGTCCCCCGGCCGGTCTGACGGCACGACCATCGCCTTCCATCCGTGGCACACATCGTCTCGCCCCACCCGGCGACGCCTGCCGAATGCCGACGCAGGACATGGAACGCCCGATAGGCCCTCTTCATCACCATTGTGCAGATACCCGGGCGACTTCGTAGGCCGGGCGCCACGGCCGGCGGCCTTCTCGGGCGCACCGGCGCCCGGGGATCACCCTCCGTGTTCGACGCGGCCTCCGACCACGACCGTCTCGGTGACGGTGCCGGGGATGTCCTCGGGTGCCGCGGACAGGATGTCCCGGGAGAGGACCACGAAGTCGGCGGCCTTGCCGACCGTCAGCGAGCCGCGATCGTGGTCGAGGAAGTTGGCGTACGCGGAACCCATCGTGTAGCCGTGGACCGCGGCTTCGACGTCGATGGTCTCCTGCGGCATCCAGGGCTCGCCGCCGCCGAGTGGACGCCGGGTGACGGCGGTGTAGATGCCGATCATGGGGTCCATCTCGGCCACGTTCCAGTCACTGGAGAACGCGAGCACGGCCCCTGCCCTGTGCAGACTGCGCATCGGCCAGGCCTTGTGCCAGCGCTCGGTGCCGACGTTCTCGGCCCAGTCCTTGCCGGGGCCGGCGACCTCCGGGGCGCAGTGGCGCGGCTGCATGCAGGCGACCACGCCCAGCGCGGCGAAGCGTGGGGTGTCGTCGTGGTCGAGGCACTCGACATGGACGACCTGGTGGCGGGCGTCGCGCGGACCGTTGACCGCGCGGGCGTGCTCGACGGCATCGAGTACGGTACGAATGCCACGGTCGCCGGTCGCGTGGACGAAGCACTGGAAGCCTCGGGCGTCCAGCTTGGCGAGCAGGTCCGCGAACTCCTCGGGCGGGTAGAAGGTGTCGCCGCGGTGGTGGCCGCAGCCGGCATACGGCTCGAGGAGTGCCGCCGTACGGGGCTCGACGACGTCGTCGATGTAGAGCTTGAGCGGTCCCACCCGCAGCCTGTCGTCGGCGTACCGGCGGGATGCGTCGGCGAAGTCGTCGAGGTCGGCGTCGGTGGTGCCGCGCGGGTGGAAGAGGGCCGCGACGATCCGGGACCTGAGCCGGCCCTCGGCGCGGGCGCGTGCGAGCAGGGCGAGGTCGTCGAGGGAGTTCTGCGGTTCGACCACCGTCGTGATGCCGAAGCGGATGGCATCGTCCAGGGAGGTGGCGAGCCGGCCGTACTGCCGGTCCGGCGAGGCCCACGGCACACCCAGCCGCTGCAGGGCCCGGTGACCGTCACGGGAGAGTCCTTTGACGGCGAAGTCCCGGATGAATCCGGTGGGTTCGCCGGTGGCGGGGTCGGTGGCGGCCTCGCCGAAGGGCAGGCGGATGTGATCGCGGTCGATGCCGAGGCGGCGCATGGCCGCGGTGTTCACCCAGGCGGTGTGCACGTCGTAGCTCAGGACGAAGGCGGGCACGCCGCCCGTGACCGGGTCGAGGTCGGCGGCGGTGGGCATGCGTCCGCCCGGGATCGCCGAGTAGTCGAAGGCTTCCGCCTCGATCCATTCGGCGTCGGGGTGGGCCGTGTGCCAGGCGCGGATGCGGGCGTGGACGTCGTCGAGCGTGCGGGCGCCCGCCAGCTGTACGCAGGCGCCGTCGGAGCCGAGCCGGACGTGGTTGTGGGCGTCGATGAATCCGGGGAGGACCAGTTTCCCGGCGGCGTCGATCACTCGGGTGTCGGGCCCCGTCCACGATGCCGCATCGTCGTCGGAACCGAGCCGGGCGATGCGGCCGTCGATCACTGCCATGGCCTGCGCCTCGGGAAACGCGGGGTCGACGGTGTGGATGCGGGCGTTGCGCAGGACGAGGTCGGCAGGGCGGGCGGCGAGTGCCATATGAGGGAACTCCTGTGGCGGTGCGGGTGGTTCGGATCGGTCGGTGCCGTGCGGCTCCCGCGCGGTGCTGCTGTGCCCGCGCGGGAGTCGTCACGAGGGCCGGATGTGGGGTGCGACGGTGCGCCGGGCGAGCGTGAAGTAGACGAGGCCCGAGACGAGTGAGCCGAGCAGGGTCAGGTCTGCCCCGCCGAGCGGGGCCACCAGTGGACCTGTCCACAGCTCGGAGTCGCAGGTGAGCGCGGCGAAGGCCATTCCGGCGAGCAGAGCGGCCATGCCGGCGGGGTGGTGGCCGGAGCGGTACCAGTAGCCGCCGTCCCGTCCGGCGTGCAGGGCCGGCGCGTCGTAGCGGCACCGGCGCATCAGCATGTCGGTGAGGAAGACTCCGCCCCACGGTGCGAACACGATGATCAGCAGGGAGAGGAACGACAGCAGCGAGGTGGTGAAGTCCGTCAGGAACAGCGCGCAGAGCGATCCCGCCGCAGTGACGGCCGCGCTGATCACGATGGCCTTGGAGCGGTTCCATGGGACGCCGAGCACCTGGAGGTTCAGGCTCGACGAGTAGAGCGTGATGATCGAGTTGGTGACCGAGCCGCCGAGGACGAGGGCGAGGAAGACCGGCTGGAACCAGCCCGGCAGCAGCTGCTCCGCCCCCGCGACGGCGTCGGTCATGTCGGTCTGTGTCGCCGCGGCCACGCCCGCCACGCCCAGGGCGACCGACGAGAGGAAGCCGCCCAGCGCGCCGTACCAGGTGAGCGAACGCATCGAGGTCGTCCTCGGGAGGTAGCGCGTGTAGTCGGCGGGCATCGGGACGTAGCTGAACGGCCCGGCCAGCATCACGACGAACGCCAGGCTCCAGCCGGACGCGCCGGGGGCGGCGGCCGCGCCGCCCGTGTCGGCGCCCGGCAGCAGGAACGCGAGGAGCGCGGCGAACCCGACGGCGAGGACGTACGCGATCCAGCGTTCGGCGAACTGGACGGTGGCATGGCCCCACAGTGCGACGGCAAAGGTCAGGGCCAGTGTGACGAGCAGCGCGAGGGCCCGTCCGCTGTCGCCCGACAACCATCCCAGGTCGGCGAAGAAGGCTTCGAGGGCGAGCGTGCCGACGACCGTGTTGACGATGGTGTAGCCGATGCTGACCACCCAGTTGAGCATCCCGGCGGGCCAGTTTCCGCGCGTTCCGAAGGGGGCGCGGGAGATCACCAGGGTGGCGGTGCCGGTGCGGACGCCACCGAGTCCGGCGGCGCTGATGGCGAAGAACGACAGGCCGCCGAGGACCACGACGCCGGTCGCCTGCCAGAAGGACAGGCCGAAGGCCACGGCCAGGGCACCGTTGATGACGTAGGTGAAGGTGAGGTTGGAGCCGAACCAGAGCCAGAACAGATCCTTCGCGCTGCCATGGCGTTCCTCGTCGGGGATGGGGTCGATGCCGTGCGTCTCGACCTGGAAGACACGGTCCGCTGCGGCCGTCCCGCCGGGTGCCCCCGCGGTCGTCTCCTGTTGAGTCATGCGACCCGCCCCTCATCGATGTGCGTGCGTGCCCGTGCCTGTTCCGGGAACCCTGATACTTTGAATGCCGTTCTAGAAGTTAGAACGGCATTCAAGATGCGCCTCGGCGGCGCGGCCGTCAAGACCCCGGCGGAAATCGGGCCGCTAAGGTCGTCACCAGGCACGTGGAGGAGGAGACGCGGCGTGACAGCGACGGCTCGGAGGCGGGACGGGCACCTCGCCCGGGAACGGATGCTGGAGGAGGCGATGGCAGCCATCGCCGAGGACGGCCTGGCCACGCTGACGATGTCGGCCCTCGCCAAGCGCCTCGGCACCAGCGGCGGCCACATCCTCTACTACTTCGGCAGCAAGGACCTGCTGCTCCTGGAGGCGCTGCGCTGGAGCGAGAGCACGCTCGCCGACGAGCGCCGCGCGCTGCTCGCCCGCCGGGTCACCGCCGAACGCAAACTCGGCCTGTTCCTCGAGCTGTACCTCCCCCGCGGGCCACGCGATCCGCGCTGGACGCTGTGGATCGAACTGTGGGCGCGTACGGCATCGAACGAGCCGCTGCGCGAGGCGCAGGCGGAGATCGACCAGGGCTGGCAGGAGGACCTCGCGTCGCTCCTCGCCAAGGGAGTGCGGCAGGGCCGCTTCGCCGACGGCCTCGACCCGACGGCACGGGCGTCCGAACTCCTGGCCCTGCTCGACGGGTTGAGCATCCGCGTCGTGCTCGGCCAGCGCGGCGCGGACCGCGCCGGTGCGCTGGGCATGGCACGGTCCGCGGCCGCCCGGCTGGTGGAGCGCGGGTGAGCCGACTCTGTCCGACGACGGACGGTTACAGCAGCACTGGCGTGAGGTCGGGGCCCTCTCCGTCGCCGTAGGCGTCCTCGTCGAACGGGTACAGCGGGCGCTCGACGTGGTGGTGACCGAGCCGCAGGAGGTCCTGGTCCACCCCACCGGGCGTGAGCGCGAGGAGCCAGTCGGCGGCCATGTCGTGGAGCTCGGGCTCCAGGTAACCGATCTTGACGACCACAAGGTCGAAGGTGCGGGGATCGATACCGAGGCCGGTACCGGCCGGTCCCATGAAGTCGGCGAGCGTGTGGAACGGTTTGCGGCGGTCCACGAGGATCACGGTGAGGCCGCCGGTGGTCACTGCGGCCATGTCCGCACCCCGGTCATAGGCCCCTCCCTCCGCCCGGTCCCGGCGGTCCTCGGCGCGCTGCAACGCAGTGACGGTGCCGGTGAGTTCGCAGGGGCCGCCGTGGTTCGCGTCCACCTTGCCGCCGACGGAGAGGCTCACTTCGGCGCCCACCCCGGCCTCGAAGCAGTGGGCAACGGCGACCGGGTCGGTGATGCCCGGATGGACGGCGGTGACCCGGCCCTCGCGTATCGCGTCGGCCTTCAGCAGCAGGCTCAGCATGAAGGCGAGGTCACCGGCACCGCCCGCGGTCGGGTTGTCGCCACAGTCGCTGATGAAGAAGGGCCGCTCGGGCGAGGCCACGGCCCGTTCGATGCAGTCCTCGGCACTTCCTGTCGGGCCGACGAAGGCAAAGTCACGGCGGGCGTCCCAGTAGCGGCGGGCAAGCTTTCCGGCCTCGTCGGCGGCGAGTGCCGCGTCGTCGCCGATGACGACGACGGCGGCCCGGCAGCGTGGTTCGTCGGCCCAGGCGTAGCCGACCCACATCGCGGCGTCGAGGATGCCCGGCAGTTGCTCGATCTCCGCGAGGGAGGCGTACAGGGACCTGGCCGGCTCCAGACGGGTGCTGGTCTTCTCACCGGGCAGGAGTACGGGGACCGGGACCCAGGCGCGGTGCGGGCGTCTGCCGTCGCGCAGACAGCGCACGAGATTGCGTGCGGCACGCTCGCGGGTGTCCCAGGCGTCCTCGTGCGGGGCGAGGCGATGGGCCGTGAGAAGGTCGACGGGTTCGGCGAAGCGACGGGACACATTGCCGTGCAGATCCATGGCGGCCGAGATCATGGGCCTGCCCCCGTCGGGGGTTCCCACGTGGTCGAGAGCCGCCCGGACTGCCTCCGTCAGGTCGGCCTCGGCGTCAGTGAGGCCGAAGACGCTCATGGCGCCGTGGATGTCGTACACGAGGCCGTCGAGCGGGCCGGCCTCCCGTAAGCGGGTGACGAGCTCCTCCTTGAGAACGAGGTACGACTCGGCCTCCACCGGGCCGCCGGGCAGCGCGGACGCGTGAAGCAGGGGCACCCAGTCGACCCGCTCGGCGATGCCGGATCCGGGCCGGGTCCAGGTGTAGCGGTCGAGGAGCTCCTGTCCGCGGGCCAGGCGGAAGTCGTCGACGGTCGAGCGGTGCGGGCAGAAGGTGGAGCACTCGATCCCAATGCCGCCGATTCCGATGCGCAGGCGGCGGGACAGGGGGGTGACGGTCATGCGGACGCTCGCTTTCCTGGCGTGCCGTTGAGGTCGAGGCGTGGCGGAGCACGTCACTTCGAGGGCGGGAGGGTCACGACGCCGATGTTGAAGGTGTGGCTCCCCAGGCCGTTGGCGATGCCGGTGAAGAGCAGGGCGAAATGCTCCTGCCCACGGGCGCTGGTGATGCCGCCGATGTCCAGCTGGGAGGACCGGGGCCAGCCGAGGTCGTCGAGCAGCCGGGCCGTGGTCTCCTTGGCGGCCCTGCTGTCGCCGGACAGGAAGACGGTACCGGGGCCGCCGTCCAGGCCACCCGGATCCGTCATCACGGAGGCGTCCATGGTGCACAGTGTCTTGACGACGGAGATGTCGGGGAACGCCGCCTGGATCTGCTCGCCCAGACTGCTGTTGGGGTGGGAGAGCTCCGTGAAGTCGTCGGAGAGGCCGACGCCGATGTCGACGAGCGTCTTCCCCGCCAGCGCCGGGGCGTCGATCGCGTGCAGCACCTCCAGGGACACGGTGCCCGGGGTCGCGTTGACCACCACCTCCCCATGTGCTGCCGCGTCGCCGAGTGCTGCGACGGCGAAGCCCGTACCTGCTCGGTCCTTCGGCTGTCGCGACCCGAGCACGACGTCGTGCCCCGCGGTGCTCCAGCCGGCTGCCAGTGCTCGGGCGACGTTGCCCGTACCAAGAATTCCTATACGCATGGTGCGACGCTAACCGCGTCCGCCCCGGGACGGATCCGGCTGAGGACGGAGCCGGGACCACCACCAATGACGTAGGTCGTCGAACGCTCCCGCCGAAGCAGCACGGGGTCTCGGCGTGCCTCCCGAACTCCGTCTGCCTCATACGGCGCAGACAGAAGGTTCGGACGATGTCGAACCGGCTGACGATCCTTCAGGACCTGCGGACGCCGGTCCGCCATGGCACCTCCCGATCAAGCGGAAGGGCCGAGCTGTTCGCGCACCCATTCAGGATCGGGGTTGACATGCGGCCGGCCCGCCACGACGACTGTCGGCACGGTCTCATTGCCCTCGTTGGCCGCCCTCACCGCAGCCGCTCCAGCCGGGTCACGCCAGATGTCGACCCAATGCAACCGGCGGGCGCTACGGCCCAACCGGATGCGCAGTCGCAGGCAGTACGTGCAGCCCGACCGCCAGAAGACCACCGGCCGGCCGTCGACCGCGCTGCGGCGTTGCGCCTCCAGCGCACCGATCGACCTCGGGAACATCAGCGGCGAGTTCACACCTGCGAGCAGCACGAACACCAGAAGGAGTGCTGCGGCTGCGCCGGGGTTCCCTCTGAAGATCAGCCCCGTCGTAACGACTGAGCCGCCGAGGACGAACAGCATCGGCAGAATCCACGCGCGCGTCATGAGGACGCAGGCTATCGATGAGTCGAAATACTCCTCGCACCAGGCCGCTCACCTCGGCGTTCGCCGGACGCCGGAGCGGCCTGTGTCTGATCATGCGCTCCGACCAAGGATGCACCTGACCACGAGGAAGGCCGTGAGGGTGCGTCTGCTGCCTGCTGCTGTTCGGGGGCGTTCGCGGTGGCGTCACCCTTCCAGGACGACGAGGTGGGCGCTGAGCCCGCCACCGGCCACGGCGGCCACGAGGTCACCCTGTGCGACACCGTCCTCCGCGTCCGCAAGCGTCCGTGACCTCACCTCGGCGGAGGCCTCAGGCCGGCGCGGCCGGCCGGTCGAGGCGCGCGCGGTGCTCCGGGCCGAGCCGGAGCTGTGCCGCGGCGAGATTCTCCTCCAGGTGGTCGATCCGGGCGGTGCCCGGGATCGGGAGGACGACCGGCGAGTGGTCGAGGAGCCAGGCGAGCGCGACCTGCGCGGGGGTGGCGTCGAGCTCGGCAGCCACAGCGGCGATCTCGGCCCTCACGCCCGACGCCGCTCCGGCGACAGGCCGCCACGGAAGGAACGCGATCCCCGCCGCCTCGCAGGCCGCGAGCACCGGCTCGTGCTCCCGGTCGACCAGGCTGTACCGGTTCTGCACGCTCGCGACGTCGATGATCGCCCGTGCCTCGTCGAGTTCGGTGACAGTGATCTCGGACAGCCCGATCCGGCCGACCTTGCCGGCCACCTGGAGATCCCGCAGCGCACCGAGTTGGTCGGCGAGAGACACCTCCGGGTCGATGCGGTGCAGCTGAAGCAGCTCGAGCCGATCGACGCGGAGTCGGCGCAGGGCGTGTTCGACCTGATCACGCAGGACGTCGGGCCGCCCGTCGAGCCGCCACTCGCCCGCAGGGCCCGTGCGCGCGACGCCGACCTTGGTCGTGACGAGCAGCCCGTCCGGATACGGGTACAGGGCCTCGGCGAGGAGCTCCTCATTGGCACCACCGCCGTACAGGTGGGCGGTGTCGATCAAGGTGACGCCGAGGTCGACGGCCCTCCGTGCGACGGCGAGCGAGGCCTCGCGGGCGGGCCCCGGTTCGGTCGGCAGCTGCATGGCTCCGAACCCGAGCCGCCCCACGCGCAGGTCCCCACCGATGGGGAACGTGTCCGATGTCTTCAGTGTCTCCGCCTCCTCGCTCAAGGGCCCACGCTAACAGGGCAGTTGGCCTCATTCGGCGGCTTGTCACGCCGTTCCGGGCGGCGCGGCGCGCGCCGGCGCTCACCTGGGGCGATCTCGCCGACACCGGCCTGGGCGCCGCCGGGGACCGACCGCCGGCCAGGGGCTCGGGGGACGGCGGTTTTGGCCCCGGGCGCAGGGGCAGGTGAATCACAGAGCTTTCAGGAAAGGAAACCGACATGAGTGCCGGAGAGAAGGCCAAGGCCAAGGGCGAGCAGGTTGTCGGAAAGGCCGTGCGGAAGGCGGCCCACGCCCTCGGCAACGAGACCGTCGCCGCGAAGGGTGCTGCGCTGGAGGCCCGGGGCAAGGCGCGTGACACCAAGGAGAAGGCGAAGGGCGCTTTCGGGCATTGACGCGCCCGACGTCCGAATGAGCAGCGCCTGCGGGGCGCTGCAGGAGCGGGACCGTCCGGGTCTGCCCGGCCCGGACGGTCCCGCTTCGACGTGGACGGCCGCGAGTCCGGAGCCTGACACGTGACGGTTGAGCCGCCCCAGTACGTATCAGGAAACCCCGGAAGTGATTCGTTCCGGCATGATGAGCCAGGCGCCGAGCACAGAGGCAGCAACACCCACGACGCCCCGGAGCCGATGCGCCACGCTCCGGGCCGACGCGCGGAACACTGCCCGCTCGGGAGCCGGAGCCCGTCCACGAGCCGGTCACGGTCCGACCGTCTCCTGTCCACGGCGGCCAGGACCCGTTCGCATCCAGCCGCCGACAGCACCCCGCGAAAGGAACAATCCGTGATCGTCGTCGCCGGTGAGGCTCTTATCGACCTGGTGCCGCAGCCCGGCGGTGACCTGCCGACGCCGCTGCTGCCCGCGCGCGGCGGCGGCCCGTACAACACCGCCATCGCGCTCGGGCGTCTCGGTGCGAAGGTCTCGTTCTGTTCGCGGATCTCCACCGACGCCTTCGGCGAGTCGCTGATCGAGGGGCTGCGCGAGGAGAGCGTCGACGTCTCGCTCGTGCAGCGCGGTCCGGAGCCCACCACGCTCGCCGTCGCGTCGATCGGCACAGGCGGCTCGGCGGCGTACAGCTTCTACGTCGAGGGCACTGCCGACCGGCTGTTCGGGGTGCCGGGCGAACTGCCCGCCGCCACCCGGGCGCTGTCGCTCGGCACTTGCTCGCTGGTCCTCGAACCGGGAGCCGGCGCGTACGAGGAGCTGATGCGACGGGAGGCCGGTCGCGGTGTCTTCGTCACGCTCGACCCCAACATCCGGGCCGGGCTGATCCCGGACGCGGACGTCTACCGGGAACGGTTCAGGAGCTGGCTCCCCCATGTCTCGCTGCTCAAGCTCAGCGAGGAGGACGCGCAGTGGCTCGGACACGATGTGGAGGGCTGGGTGAAGGCGGGGCCGGCGGCAGTCGTCGTCACGCGTGGCGGCGACGGGCTCACGGTCTTCACGCGGGGCGGGAAGGAGTTCTCCGTGCCGGGCCAGCGGATCGAGGTCGTGGACACGATCGGCGCCGGTGACACGGTGAACGCGGCGCTGCTGCACGCCCTCGCCGAACGGGACCTGCTGTCTCCGGACGCACTCCAGGGGCTGCCGCGCCGGGAGTGGAACGAGGTGCTCGGCTTCGCCGCCCGGGCCGCGGCGCTGACCTGCTCGAAGGCGGGGGCGGAGCCTCCGTACGCAGCGGAACTGTAGGAGCGGAACGCCGAGGGCTCCTGCGCGCCGGACGCCCGGAAAGCGGCGGCTCAGGCCGGGCTGTGGCGGTCAGGTCAGGCCGGGCTGTGGCGGTCAGGTCCGGCCGTCACTGCCGCGAGCGGGCGGGGGCGGCGCGATGGCCTGGGCGTCGAGGCGGGCGGCGGCGCTCTCGATCAGCATGTCGAGCGCCGCCGGGTAGGCGCTGATGTTCATCTCCGCGACGAGGTAGGGCGCGGAGAGGGCGATCCGCGGGTGGGTGTCCGCGGGCAGTTTCGCGTAGGTCGCCTGCCACACGGCTTCGTCCGCGCGGCGGGCCGCTTCCGGTAGCGCGAGGGACGCCGCGTCGAGCGCGGCGAAGGCAAGTGCCTGGTCGATGAAGCAGTGGTAGATACGGACGGCGGGGGCCACCGGGAAGCCGGCCCGGTACAGGACGTCCAGGATCGTCTCGTCCGAGGCGATCTCATGGGCACGCCCCGACACCCGGGACGCCGTCAGCACGGCCGCCTGCGGGTGGGCGAGGTACGCGCGGTGGATCCGCAGCCCGAGTTCCCGCAGGTCGCCCTGCCAGTCGTCGGTCGACGTCCAGCCCTGCAACGCCCGGCCGACGAGTTCGTCGCCGATCGCGAGGGTGAGCTCGTCCATGCCGCGGAAGTAGCGGTACAGGGAGCTGGGGTCGGCACCGAGAGCCAGCCCCAGCCGCCGCACCGTGAGTCCTTCGCCTCCGTGCTCGCGCAGCATGCGCAGCGCGGTCAGCACGATCAGCCGTTCGGAGAGCACAGCCCCCTGCTTGGTCGGCCGACGCCGTCTCCGGTCGCCTTCGGCAACCACTTTCTTGGGCATCACTCCGCCCTCCCGCCTCGTCCGGGGGACCTTATGCCAACAGCATTGACCATGACAACGGGCACTGCGTTTGATCGGCAGTGCCCGGGGCGAACGTCCCGGAACTGAGCGAAAGGACGTGTCATGCGCATCCTGCTGATCGGTGCGGGTGGTGTGGGAACGGCCATCACCCGCATCGCCGCCCGCCGGGACTTCTTCGAGAAGATGGTCGTCGCCGACTACGACCGGGCGAGGGCCGATGCGGCCGTGGCCGCGCTGTCCACGGCCGGGGCGGAGCAGCGGTTCACCGCCGCCCGGGTCGATGCCTCCGACGAGGGCGCGGTCGCGGCTCTGCTGGCGAGCGAGCGCTGTGACGTCCTGCTCAACGCGACGGATCCCCGGTTCGTGATGCCGCTGTTCCGCGCCGCTCTCGCCGCGGGGGCCCACTACCTCGACATGGCGATGTCCCTGTCCCGCCCGCATCCCGAGCTGCCGTACGAGAAGACCGGGGTGAAGCTCGGGGACGAGCAGTTCGAGCTGGCCGGGGAGTGGGAGAAGTCGGGCCGGCTGGCACTGGTCGGCATGGGTGTCGAGCCCGGTCTCTCCGACGTCTTCGCCCGCTACGCGGCCGATGAACTCTTCGACACCATCGAGGAGATCGGAGTTCGCGACGGCGCCGACCTCACGGTGGACGGGTACGACTTCGCTCCGTCCTTCAACATCTGGACGACGATCGAGGAGTGTCTGAATCCGCCGGTGGTGTACGAGTCGGGCCGCGGCTGGTTCACCACTCCCCCGTTCAGCGAGCCCGAGGTCTTCGACTTCCCGGGCGGTATCGGTCCGGTGGAGTGCGTCAACGTCGAGCACGAGGAGGTGCTGCTGATCCCTCGCTGGGTGGGTGCCGAGCGGGTCACCTTCAAGTACGGGCTGGGTGCGGACTTCATCAACGTGCTGCGCGTCCTGCACCAGATCGGCCTGGACCGCACCGAGCCGGTCACCGTCACGGCCAAGGACGGACAGCGGGTCGAGGTCTCGCCCCGGGACGTAGTGGCGGCGTGCCTCCCGGACCCGGCGGCGCTCGGCGACCGGATGCATGGCAGCACGTGTGCGGGCACGTGGGTGAAGGGGAGCCGCGACGGGCAGCCGCGTGAGGTCTACCTCCACCATGTCGTGGACAACGCGTGGTCGATGAAGGAGTACGGCAGCCAGGCCGTTGTCTGGCAGACGGCGATCAACCCCGTCGTCGCCCTGGAGCTCGTGGCGAACGGCATCTGGTCGGGCGCCGGGGTTCTCGGTCCGGAGTCCTTCCCACCGCGGCCGTTCCTCGACCTCCTGACCGAGTACGGATCGCCGTGGGGGCTGAGCGAGCAGTAGGCCCCGGCGGACCAGGTCGTGGCGGCAGCCGTACGGCGCGCGGTCCCGGCGCGGGTCGTGACCCGCGCCGGGAGGGCCGGATGCCGCTGCGGGGACTACGGCTTCTCCTGGGCGTGAAGCGCGCTCACCTCCTCGGCGGTGAGCGCCTTGTCGTAGGCGTGCACCTGGTCGATCGCGCCGTGCCAGAAGTCGCCGTTGCGACCGTCCCACTTGGCGCGTCCGACGGACAGCGGACCGGTGCTGACGTCGATCGGGCCGGCCGCGGCGGTCGCCGCCGGTTCCCCGTCGAGGTACAGGGTGATGTCGTTGCTCGAGGCGTCGCGCACGCCGACGAGGTGGTACCAGCGGCCCGGTTCGGGCCGGGTCTCCACGCGGGCGCGGTGGCCGCCAGGCAGGCTGAAGGCGAACGCGCCCTGTCCGTACTGGAGGTAGAACGGGTTCTCGGTGCGCCGGCCGTCCTGGCTGACGGCGGTCGCATAGTTTCCGGGAAGCGAGTCGAGCGTGACCCAGGCGGAGACCGAGTAGCTCTTGGTCGTGTCGAGCACCGGGCCCTCGGTCTGGGCGTACTGGCCATGGCCGTCGAACCTCAGCGCGCTGCCGCTGACGCCGGGGGCCCAGGTCGTGCCCTCGGTGAGGTGCAGCGGCTTGTCGTTGGGGCCGTCGTCCTTCGCGGTCGCCCCCTTGCCCTCGTCGAGGGCCCAGGAACCGCCGCCGTTCACCTCGTCCCGGTCGCCCGCGGCGGCGCCGGCCGCGATGACCTTGCGGTTGATCTCACGCACCCGGACCGGGTCGATCTTGATCTCCCGGCGGTCGTACGTGTAGAGGCCGTTGAGTTCGTTCTCCAGGTCGGAGATCTGGGTGTACACCGATCCGGAGAGCTCGGCGCCCGCCGCCTCCAGGTAGAACTTCTCGGTGTTCTCGACGTACTTGCGGGTCAGGGCCTCCTTGTCGGCGACACCGCTGTAGATCACCGTCGGGGCGCCCGGCCACATGTGCCCGGGGGTGCGGAGAGTGAATCCGCCGTGCTCGCCGTCCATGGCGGCCCGGTGGTCGGGGAACGGCGGGTCCTCGTTGTTGTAGTCGTGGTGGTCGAGGATGTCGCCCTTGCCCGAGTCGCCCTTGGAATTGCAGCAGTTGACGCCGCTGTGGGCGTTGACGACACGGGACGGGTCGGCGGCCTTGACGGCCTCGGCGATGCGGCCGCTCTCCTCGCGGTCCCACTCGCCCCAGCCCTCGTTGAACACGATCCAGCCGATGACCGAGGGCGAGTTGTGATGCTGGCGCATCATCTCCCGGCCCTGGTCGACGAACGCCTTGCGGCCCGTTTCGTTGGTGAGGTTCCCGGAGACGAAGTCCTGCCAGACCAGCAGGCCGAGCCGGTCGGCGTGGTAGAACCAGCGCGGCGACTCCACCTTGATGTGCTTGCGCACGGCGTTGAACCCGAGCTTCTTGTGCGCCTCGAGGTCGAAGGCGAGCGCCGCGTCGCTGGGCTGGGTGTAGAGGCCGTCGGGCCAGAAGCCCTGGTCGAGCGTGGCGAGTGAGAAGACTGGCTTTCCGTTGAGCACCAGCTTGGGGAAGCCGCCGATCTTCTCGATCCCGATCTTCCGCATGCCGAAGTAGGAGTCGATCCTGTCGGTCGACCTGCCGTCGGTGAGCGTGACGTCGAGGTCGTAGAGGTAGGGGTCGTCCGGGGTCCACAGGTGCTGCCGGGCCACGGGCAGGCGCAGCGCCGTGCCCGCCGGTCCGGTGATCCGGCCGACGACCTTGCCGCGGGCGTCGCGGGCGACCGCTTCGACGCGCGCCTTCGGGGAGGCGTCGTGGGACTCGACGGTGACGGCCAGGGTGCTGGTGTCGATGTCCGGGGTGGTGACGACGGTGTCGATGGAGGTGGCGGCGACGGGTTCCATCCACACGGTCTGCCAGATGCCGGACGACTGGGTGTAGAAGATGCCGCCAGGGCGGGTGGACTGCTTGCCCGTCGGCTGGTCGACGCCGCCGGTGTCGGTGACCGCGACCACGATCTCCTGTGGTCCCTTGCCCTTGAGCGCGTCGGTGACGTCGGCGCTGAACGCGTTGTATCCGCCGACGTGTTCGGCGACCTTCCGCCCGTTGACCCAGACCCGGGCCCGGTAGTCGACGGCGCCGAAGTTGAGCTTCAGCCGGTTGCCCTTGCCGACCTTCCAGCCGCCGGGCACGTTCACGAGTTTCCGGTAGAACATGTGGTCCTCGTGCCGCTCGATCCCGGAGAGTTGCGACTCGACCGGGAAGGGCACGACGAGCCGCTCGTCGAGGTCCTTGCCGAACACCGGTTCCTCGCCCTCGTCGGCACCGGTGAACTGCCAGGGCCCGTTGAGGTTCCTCCACTTGTCGCGCACCTGCTGCGGGCGGGGGTACTCCGGCAGCGGGTTCGTCGTGTCGAGCTTGTCGCCCCACGCAGTGGTGAGGCGGTGCGTGGAGGCGTTCCGCGCCGACCGCATGATCTGCGGGACGCTTTCGGTGCCGACCCTGAGACCGCCCTCACCGTCGTAGGCGACACGGACCTGCTGGTTCTTCTGGATCGGTGCCGTCAGGCCGACGATCAGGGAGTGGGGGTCGTCGGAGGCGACGGCGACCGAACGGACCGGCATCGCCGTCGTGTCGGCCTCGATCTCCAGATGGTCCTTGACCGCTCCGATGCCGCTGACCTCGTCCTCGAACGTCGCCTGCAGACGCCGTCCGTCCTCGGCCACGGACAGGGAGACGGGGTAGACCTCGAAGTCGGAGGGCGGGGTGAACGCCGACTCCGACACGAGCTGCTTCGGCATCGTGGTGCTCGACCAGCGAAGGAACATGTTCGCGCCGCCCGTGTCCTGGAACATCTCCAGCCGGAAGTCGTGCGGTTCACCCGCGGACAGCGTCACGGGCTCACTGTTCTGCTCCCTGTCCCAGTCGGGCACCCAGTGGTCGATGACCGGCTTGCCGTCGATGAACAGCCGGAAGCCGTTGTCGCCGATGCCGTGGAAGGTGTATTCGCCGGTGGCCGGTGCCTCGATCCGGCCGGTCCAGCGCGCCGTGGTGTGCTCCTCGCGCCCGTTCATCGACGCGAAACTGGTGGTCAGGCCAGGAAAGTTGATCTGCGGGTCGAGCGATACGCCGCCGAGGTCGGCGAAGTCGCGGGCGCCCGGCGCGGACATGCTGAAGTACTCGCCCTTCAGCCCGTGCACCTGGGCGGAGGGATTCTCGTCCGCGAACGTGGCTACGCGGGCGGTCGGTTCGGCGGCCGAGGCGGTGGGCGCCAGGCCGTTCGTCGGCAGCGTCAGCGCTGCGGCGGCGAGCAGCGCCCACAGGCCGAGCCGTGGGCGGGTGTGCTGTCGTGTCATCGAATTCTTCCTCGCGCAGAGGGATCGGAGCGGCCCGGTGAGGGGCGAACGCGGCTGACGGGACCCGGTGGTTGTGCGGCGCGGGCCTCGGCAGGAGTGACGTGGTGCGGGGCTCAGCCCGTCGGCTCATGGGTGGCGGCACAGGGCGCGGACAGTGGCGGGCAGCAGCGCCCCCCAACTCCTGTTCCATCGTTGGAAATTTGTGTGCAGCGGAATGAGAGCACGCCGCCCAGCGGCTGTCCAGACCCCGCGCAGCGCGCGAAACGCCGCGCCGCCGCCACCGCCCCGACCGCGCGGCCGGCGCTTTTCACAAACGTCGCGCACCACTCTTGCCGTGCGCGCTCCGGCGGCTATATAACGTTGTAAACCCAGAGCCGCCACAAGCAGACAGAGACTCTCCGGGTCGCATTTCCCCAGGTCAGAGCCCACTTCTGGCCGAGCCTGCCGCATCCCGGAACAGGCCGGCTCTTCATGCCCCCGTCTCCCGACCGCACGCCGCTCGGCGGTGCTGTCACCCCGCCAAGGAGTGTCCTGAGATGACCATTCCGCAGAGGTCTCGCACGCTCGCCGTCGCCTGCCTGCTCGCCACCACCGCCGCACTCACCGCCTCGGGCTGCGCGAAGTCGGAAACCCCGAGCAATGCCGGCGGCGACAGCAACCAGGCCGCACAGGCGGCGAAGACGCCCGCGGGCAGCAGCGGTCCCGGCTGTTCGCTCGAGACCTACGGCGCTCCGAAACTGGACCTGAAGAACGCGGTCGTCGGCTTCTCCCAGTCGGAGAAGGAGGCCAACCCCTTCCGTATCGCGGAGACGCAGTCCATCAAGGACGAGGCCGCGAGGATCGGCGTGAAGAAGCTGCTCACCACCAACGCCCAGTCCCAGCTGTCCAAGCAGATCAGCGACATCCAGGACATGGTCGCGCAGGGCGCCCAGTTCCTGATCGTCGCGCCGCTCAACTCCGACGGCCTGGAACCGGCCTTCAAGGCGGCAGCGGCGAAGAAGGTCCCCGTCCTGACCATCGACCGCAAGGTCAACTCCACCGTCTGCAAGGATTACCTGGCCTTCCTGGGCTCGGACTTCGTGGAGCAGGGCAAGCGTGCGGCGGACGCGATGATCAAGGTCACAGGAGGCAAGGGCAAGGTCGCCATCCTCCTCGGCGCCTCCGGCAACAGCGTCACCACCGACCGCACCAAGGGCTTCGTCGACCAGGTCGCCGCAAAGGCGCCCGGACTGGAGATCGTCGCCCAGCAGACCGGCGAATTCGCCCGCGACAAGGGCCAGCAGGTCATGGAGCAACTCATCCAGTCCAAGCCGGACATCACCGCGGTGTACGCCGAGAACGACGAGATGGCACTCGGAGCCGTCACCGCGCTGAAGGCCGCGGGCAAGAAGCCCGGCGACGACGTCAAGGTCGTCTCCATCGACGGCACCCGCAACGCCGTCCAGGCCCTGGTCAACGGCGAGGTCAACGCGGTCATCGAGTCCAACCCCCGCTTCGGGCCGCTCGCCTTCTCCACCGCGCAGAAGTTCTACGCCGGCGAGGAGATCCCGGAGAACGTCATCATCTCCGACCGTGCCTACGACAAGGCCAACGCCGAGGCGTCGCTCGGCGGAGCGTACTGACCCCGCCCGCTCCGGGCCGCCACGGCGCACACCGCCCGTCGCGGCCCGGACCTCACCCACACGATCTCCGGAAGGCCAGGTTCATGGCACCCCCCGAATCGGCGCCGTCCCCGGCAGCCGCAGCCGGCACGCAGACGCCGGCCGCGCCGACGGTGCTTCAGGCTCGCGGCGTCAGCAAGCGGTTCCCCGGCGTGGTCGCACTCGACGATGTGTCGTTCACCCTGCGCGCGGGCGAGACCCACGCCCTTGTCGGCGAGAACGGTGCCGGCAAGTCCACCCTGATCAAGGTGCTCACCGGCGTGCACCGCCCCGACGGGGGCGAACTGCGGCTGTCCGGACAACCGGTGCACTTCGCCCGGCCCTTCGAGGCGCAGCAGGCCGGCATCTCCACGATCTACCAGGAGGTGAACCTCGTCCCGCTGATGAGCGTGGCGCGGAACATCTTCCTCGGCCGCGAGCCCAAGACCCGGCTCGGACTGATCGACTTCGCCCGGATGCACGGCGAAGCGGCCACGCTGCTGGGAGGGTTCGGCATCACCGTGGACCCCCGCAGGCCCCTGCACACCCTGGGCGTCGGCACCCAGCAGATGGTCGCGCTGGCCCGCGCGGTGTCCGTGCAGGCGCAGGTGGTCGTCATGGACGAACCCACCTCCTCGCTGGAGCCGCGCGAGGTGGAGACGCTCTTCCGGGTCATCGAAGACCTCCGGCAGCGGGGCATCGCGGTGGTCTACGTCAGCCACCGCATGGAGGAGCTGTACCGCATCTGCGACCGGGTCACCGTGCTCCGCGACGGCCGGCACATCCACACGGGCGACCTGGCCGACGTGGACCGCATGCAGCTGGTCTCCATGATGCTCGGCCGGGAGATCACCGAGGTCCGGCGGCACGGCGTGACGAGTTTCGGCGAGGAGGGACACGAGGTCGCGCGGCGACCCGTCCTGACGGCCACCGGTCTGACCCGCAGGCATCAACTGGACGGCATCACCCTCGATCTCCATCCCGGTGAAGTGCTCGGGCTCGGGGGCCTGTTGGGGTCCGGCCGAAGCGAGACCGCCAAGGCGCTCGCCGGTGCGCTGGCCCTCGACGCGGGCGAGATCAGCGTCGACGGTCGCGTGCTGCGCAGGGGCTCGTCCGCGAGTGCCGTCCGCGCCGGAATCAGTCTGCTGCCGGAGGACCGCAAGGCGGACGGCATCGTGCCTGGCCTGTCCGTGCGCGAGAACATCGTGCTCGCCTCGCTGCCCCGGCTGTCCCGCGCGGGCATCGTCTCGCGCGCGCGGCAGGACCGCGTCGTGGACATTTTCATGAAGCGTCTGCGCATCAAGGCGTCGAGCCCGGAGCAGAAGGTCGGCGAACTCTCGGGCGGCAACCAGCAGAAGGTGCTGCTCGCCCGGTGGCTGTGTCTGGAGCCCAAGGTGCTGCTGCTCGACGAGCCCACCCGGGGCATCGATGTCGGCACGAAGGCGGAGGTGCAGTCGCTCGTCGACGAGCTCGCCCAGGAGGGGCTCGCCGTGCTGCTGATCTCCTCCGACATCGAGGAACTCATCGAGGGCTCCGACCGGATCGTGGTGCTGCGCGGCGGGGCCGCAGCGGGCGAGCTGACCGGCGATCAGGTCACGGAGAGTGCCCTGCTCGCGGTCCTCGCCGACCACTCCCCCGCCGCCGTCCCGGCGCCGCAGGAAGCTGCCGCGTCTCCCGCTCCGGCCGGCAAGGAGGATTCCCGATGACCACCACCCAGGCCACCGCAGCACCGGGGCGCGAGCGGACCCGACTGCGCGGCCCCGCATGGTTCCAGGAGTACGGTGTGTACGCGGCGGTGGCCGCGCTCCTGGTCTTCAACACCCTGTTCACCGAGCACTTTCTCACCGTCGACAATCTCCGCACCCAGCTGATCCAGGTCGCCCCGATCGTCATCGTGGCCCTGGGCATGGCCTTGGTGATCGGCACCGAGGGCGTGGACCTGTCGGTGGGTTCGGCGATGGCGCTGGCGGCAGCCCTGCTGCCGCTCTACCTCGGTTACGGGCTCGTGCCCGCCCTGCTCGTCGCGCTCCTGGCCGGTGCCGTGGTCGGCGCGGTGAACGGCACCCTGGTGTCGGTGGTGGGTCTGCAACCCATCGTCGCCACCCTCGCTTTGTTCGTCGGTGGCCGTGGGATCGCCCTGGTCATGGCGGACGGACAACTGAAGCAGATCACCAACCCGGACCTGCTCGCGCTCGGCACCGGCAGCTTCCTCGGCGTTCCGCCGGTCGTTCTTATCGCGGGGGTGCTGG
The DNA here is from genome assembly GCF_056436245.1 of Streptomyces sp. NPDC043812. Lineage (NCBI taxonomy): Bacteria > Bacillati > Actinomycetota > Actinomycetes > Kitasatosporales > Streptomycetaceae > Streptomyces > Streptomyces sp. NPDC043812. Next base: position 97,016 of record NZ_JBWKCY010000007.1, on the reverse strand, counting down.
CGCTCGCCGTGGCCCTTCTCGTCCACCGCACCACGTTCGGCCGGCAGGTCGTCGCCATCGGCGGCAACCGTTCCGCAGCCGCGCTCGCCGGGCTCCCCGTCAAACGTGTCCTCACCGGTGTCTACGTCCTGTGCGGTGTGCTGGCTGCGCTCGCCGGAATCCTCGCCACGGCCCGTCTCACCGCCAGCGATCCGTCCTCTCTGGGCAACCTGATGGAGCTGTCCGCGATCACCGCGGTGGTCGTGGGCGGGACCCCGCTCAGCGGCGGATCGATCCGGGTGCTGGGCACCGTCGCGGGCGCCGTGCTGATGCAGTTGCTGCGCGCCACGCTCGTCAAGCACGACCTGCCGGACTCCACCGCCCAGATAGCCCAGGCGGCCATCATCCTCGCCGCCGTCTACGTTGCCCGGGAGCGCCGATCCCGATGAAACTCCTCTCAACACCCGGTTCGCCCGCGGCCGGTACCCAGGCTTCCTCTCTCGGGGACAGCACCGGCCGCGATCCCGTGGCGGCCGCCCAACCGTCCGGCAGGGAGCGCGTCGCCTCGCTCGTCCAGCGTCAGGGCGTGCTCGCCGTCCTGTTCCTCGTCGTGCTCATCGCCTCGTTCGTCTACCCCACGTTCGCCACGCTCGACAACGCCCGCGGCGTGACGGTCCAGGCATCGTTCCTCGCCATGGTGGCGCTGGGCATGACGCTGGTGATCCTCACCGGCGGCATCGACCTGTCGGTCGGTTCGGTGTTCGCCCTCGGCGGTGTACTCGCCGCCTGGGCATCACAATGGGGCCTCGTTCCGGCGCTGTTGGTGCCCCTTGCGGTGTGCGGAGCGATCGGCGCGCTGAACGGACTGCTCATCGCACGGGCGGGCATAGCACCCTTCATCGTCACACTCGCCTCCCTGCTGGGCGCCCGCGGACTGCTGCTCGCGATCACCGACGAGGGCGCCACCACGTATCTGGTCCCCAAGGACTCGGCGTTCGCCGCGCTCGGCCAGGGCAGCATCTGGGGCTTCGGTCATCCGATCCTGATCGCCCTCGTGCTCTTCGGGGCGGGCGGGCTGGTGCTGCAGCGCACGTCGTTCGGCCAGACCCTGTTCGCCGTCGGAGGCAGCAGTGACGCGGCCACCCTCATGGGGCTTCCGGTCGCTCGCGCCAGAGTGACGGTGTATCTCCTCAGCGGGCTCCTGGCCGGCCTCGCCGGTGCCGTCAACGCAGCCCGGCTGTCCTCCGGCGTCACCATCATCGGTGCCGGCATGGAGCTCGACGCGATCGCCGCCGTCGTCATCGGTGGCACCCTCCTCGTGGGCGGAGCCGGATCCGTCAGCGGAACGCTGTGGGGCGTGCTTCTCCTCGCCGTGATCCAGAACCTCATCAACCAGATCGGCTCGCTCAACTCCTCGTACCAGTCCGTGGTCAGCGGCGGCTTCCTCATTCTCGTCGTCGTCGCGCAGCGGTACCTGGGGCGCCGTCGCCGAACAGCCTGAATCCGGCCGGGTCCTGTGCGGGCGCACGTCCGCCGGGGCCCGGCGCACCATCCGGAGTCCGCACGCCACCGGGCCCCGGCCGCAGTCGACCCCATGTCGAACAGTGCCTAACACGAGGAGTGCCGTGGGCGTCAGCCTCAAGGACGTCGCGCAGCGGGCAGGCGTGTCGATCAAGACCGTGTCGAACGTGGTGAACAACTATCCCCACGTCACGCCGCACATGCGTGCCAAGGTGCAGCAGGCCATCGACGAACTCGGTTACCGTCCCAACCTCACCGCGCGCCATCTGCGCAAGGGCCGCACCGGCATCATCGCCTTCGCGGTGCCCGAACTCGGCAACCCCTACTTCGCCGAACTGGCCGGGGCCGTGATCGACGCCGCCGCCCGGCACGACTACACCGTCCTGGTCGACCACACCGCCGGCCTGCGGGAGCGGGAACTCCTGGTCAGCCAGGAGTTCCGGTCCCATGTCATCGACGGCCTGATCCTCAGCCCCATCCACCTGGAGACCGAGGACCTGATCGCCAGACAGGAGACCTCCCCGCTGGTGCTGCTCGGCGAGCGGGAGTACGAGGCGCCCTACGACCAGATCGCCATCGACAACGTGGCCGCGGCACGGACGGCGGTACGCCACCTCCTGGACCTCGGCCGCCGGCGGATCGCCTTCCTCGGCTCACGTACCAGCCGCGAGCGCAGGCCCGCCCATCTCCGCCTGCGGGGCTGGCGCGAGGAACTCGTCGCCGCCGGGCTGGAGCCGGACGAGAGCCTGGTCGTCGCCACCGACGGCTACGGGCGCACCGACGGCGCCGCGGCGATGGCCGCGCTGCTGGAGCGCGGTGAACGGCCCGACGCCGTCTTCGCCTACAACGACCTGATCGCCATCGGAGCGATGCGCACCCTCACCGAACGGGGTCTCACGGTCCCGGGCGACGTCGCCGTCGTCGGCTTCGACGACATCGAGGAGAGCCGCTTCGGCAGCGTCACCCTCACCACCGTCTCCCCGGACAAGCAGGCCATCGCCCGCCTGTCGGTCGCCAGCCTCGTCGAACGGCTCGCAGGAGAGCCGGTGGCCGAACCCCGAAGGCTCAGGCCCGGGTACCGGCTCATCGTCCGGGAATCGACCGGCGCCGCACCTACCGGCGAGCGAAGCGCCGGGGCCGGGCGGGGAACCACCGGCGACCGATCACACGGCTGAGACCACACGTCATCCGCTCACGCCTGCCACGAGGACTGGACATGCCCCGACCCACCGTGCACCACAGGCCGTTCGGCACCGCCCCGAGCGGGGAGGACGTGGGGCTCTGGCGACTGGAGTCCGGCACCGGTGTTCACGCCGAGATCCTCACCTACGGCGGCATACTGCATCGCCTCGGCGTCCCGGACACAGCGGGCAACGTCGCCTCGGTGGTCCTGTCGCTGCCGTCCGTCGACCACTACGCGGAGAAGAACCCCTACGTGGGCGCCCTCATCGGCCGTTACGCCAACCGCATCGCCGACGGACGCTTCACGCTCGACGGCACGACGTACCGGATCCCCACCAACGACCGCGGCCACGCCCTGCACGGCGGCCCGGAAGGCTTCGACACCAAGGTGTGGCAGGCGGATGCCCAGTCGGACGACGAGACGGCCGCGGTACGGCTCTCGCTGCACAGCCCGGACGGCGACATGGGATTCCCCGGCGCCCTCGACATCACCGTCACCTGCACCCTCGACGCCTCGGGCACCCTGCGTCTCGACTACACGGCGGTGACCGACCGCCCCACCGTGGTCAGTCCCACCCATCACGCGTACTTCAACCTCGCGGGAACCGGGGACGTCCTGGGACACACCCTGCAGGTCGATGCCTCCGCCTATCTCCCGGTCACCGTGGACGGAATCCCGCACGGTGCCGCCGCCGACGTGACAGGCACCGCCTTCGACCTGACGTCACCTCAACTGGTCCGAGACCGCCTGCTGATGGCCGACGACCAGGTCCGTCAGGCCGGCGGCTTCGACCACTGCTGGATTCTGCCCGGTTCCGGCGACGGAGTGCTGCGCCGCGCGGCCCGGCTCGTCGCTCCGGCCGCCACGCGTGTCATGGAGGTGTGGACCACGGAACCGGGCGTGCAGGTCTACACCGCCAACCAGCTCGACGGCTCGCTCGTGGACGGCTCCGGCCGGAGCCTCGATCGCCACTGTGCCGTCTGCCTGGAGACGCAGCACTTCCCCGACTCCCCCAATCGTCCCGACTATCCGAGCACTGTGCTGCGCCCCGGTACGACCGGCCGCAGCCGTACCGAATTCCGCTTCCCGCACCTCTCGGCCTGACGATCCGTGCCCCGCCGCAGGATGGACATCGTCATCGGCGCGACGGTCGAGGAAGTTGCGAGAGCAGGGTGGACAGGGCCCCACGCCCGTGCTGTCATGCTCCACGGCGCAAATTTCCAACGTAGTACACGACGTGCGCCGACGGCCGCCCCGCCCTCTCGGGGCTCGACTTCGCGTGCCCCGAACCGGGTCCGGGCCCCATGGGTGCGCGGACCACCTCGGCCTGCCCTGCGGGCACCCCTGACCCACGCGCACATCCCCAACAGCCCAGGTACATACGTGAGTTCTACCGGGAGGTTCTGTTGCGTTTCCCCGATCCGAGTGCGCACAGGCGCACACGCGTCCGGCCGCTGTCGGCACTGGTCGCTGCCGCGGCCCTCGCTGTCGCCGGTACCGCCGTCACGCCCGGGGCCGGCGCCTCGGCGGCGGAGGCGTCCGGCGTGGCGCACGGCTTGAAGGGTGAGTACTTCACCCATTCCGCCCCGGGCGCCTTCGACTTCGACGAGCTGAAGGCCACCACGGTCGACCCCAACCTCGACTTCGGCTCACTCGAGGAACGGCTGCAGGCACGTACCGGCCGGGCCGACGACGCCTCGGTCCGCTGGACCGGGAAGATCACCCCCGAGAAGTCCGGCGACCACCTGTTCTCGATGACCGGAGACAACGGATTCCGGCTCTGGATCGACGGCCGTCCGGTCATCGACCACTGGGTCGACGACTGGGACCGGGAGCAGAACTCGGAGCCCCTGCCCCTCGAGGCCGGCCGCGCCTACGACATCAAGGTGGAGTACTTCGAGCACTTCGGCGGCTCCAATCTGCATCTGCGCTGGACGCCACCCGGCGGCGAGAAGACCGCAGTTCCCCAGTCCGCCTTCACACTCCCCGAGGGCATGGACTACAACGGGCCGACCGCTGTGACCGTCCAGCCTTCCGGCCGCACCCTGAGCCTGGACTTCCCCGAGGCTCTTGCCGCTCCCCCCGCCGGTTTCCTGACGCACGTCCACGCGGTCATCGGCGGCGCCGAGTGGCCGATGGACACGGCGCGACTGGACGCCGGCGACCCGACACGACTGCTGGTCACGCTCGACGAACCGGTCGTGGGACAGGGCGGTGTCGCAGATGTCCGCTACGACGGCACGGGCGGCCTCACCAGTGCCGACGGTGATGCCGTCGACGACTTCTGGACCTCCGGACCGAACGGCTCCGAATACCAGCTGCGGACCCGGTGGGCCGACGACGTCGGACCGGACAACGCCCTCCCGGAGTACCCCCGGCCCCAGTTGACCCGCGACGGGTGGAAGAACCTCAACGGCACATGGCAGTTCGCCGGGGCACGGGCGGGTGAGCAACCACCGTTCGGCAAGGACCTCGCCGAGCGGATCCTGGTGCCCTACCCGGTCGAATCGCAGCTGTCCGGCATCGAGCGCCACGAGGAACGCATGTGGTACCGGCGCACCTTCACTGTCCCCAAGGGCTGGAAGGTCGGCGACGGCAAGCGGCTGAACCTGAACTTCGACGCCGTGGACTGGCAGGCCGAGGTCTACGTCAACGGCAGGAAGGTCACCGAACACAAGGGCGGCTACGACCGGTTCAGCGCCGACGTCACCGACGCCCTGAAGTCCGGCGGGCCGCAGGAACTGATCGTCGGCGTGTACGACCCGACCGACTCGCCCGACGGGGAGAACCCGCCCGTGGGAAAGCAGCGCCTCGACCCGGAGGGCATCTGGTACACACCGTCCTCCGGCATCTGGCAGACGGTGTGGATGGAGCCGGTGGCCGCCGACCATGCAACGGACTTGCGGACGACCCCTGATGTGGCGGGCGAGAAGGTGGCGGTCCAGGTGCGCGGAGTGCGCGACGGCGTCCCCGTCACGGCAATCGCGTACGACGGGAAACGGGAGGTCGGCAGGGCGCGTGGCACCACCGGGTCCCCTCTCTCCGTACCCGTTCCCGATCCGCGTCTGTGGTCACCGGACGACCCGCACCTCTATCAGCTCCGGGTGACGGTCGGCGAAGGCACATCGGCGGACCGGGTGGGCAGCTACTTCGGTATGCGCAGCATCGGGGTCGAGACTGTCGACGGCAGGCAGCGCACCGTGCTGAACGGCAAGCCGGTGTTCGCCATGGCCACGCTCGACCAGGGCTTCTGGCCGGACGGACTGCACACGGCGCCGACCGACGAAGCTCTGGCGTACGACCTGGTGATGCACAAGAGGCTCGGCTACAACTCGGTGCGCAAGCACATCAAGGTCGAGCCCGACCGCTGGTTCTATCACGCGGACAGGCTCGGGCTCCTGGTCTGGCAGGACATGCCGTCCATGCGCTCGGACCGGTCGCCCGACGCGGCTGCACGCAAGCAGTTCGAGGCCGAAATGAAGGAGATGATCCAGCAGCACGACAGCCACCCGTCGGTGATCATGTGGGTCACCTTCAACGAGGGCTGGGGTCAGTACGACCAGGCACGGATCGCGGACTACGCCAAGGGCCTCGACCCGACCCGGCTGGTCAACAACATGAGCGGTCACAACTGCTGCGGTGCGGTGGACGGCGGGAACGGCGACATCTCCGACGCCCACGGCTACCCCGGTGCCCAGTTGCCCGCGGCGGACGGCAGGCGCGCGCTGGTCAGCGGCGAGTACGGCGGCCTCGGCCTGGCGATTCCGGGGCACGCGTGGCCCGTGCGGCACACGTATGTCGGCGTCGAACGGGACAAGTTCACCGAGCAGTATCTGAGCCGGCTGGCGGAGGTCGGACAGCTGGCCGCCTGCCGCGGCAGCAACGGCGCGGTCTACACCCAGATCACCGATCTGGAGGGCGAGTTGAACGGCCTGCTCACCTACGACCGCAAGGTGATCAAGGCTGATGTGAAACGGCTCAGGACCGCCCACGACGCCCTCATCAGGGGCGCGTCCGAGGGCACGCTGCCCTGCGACGCATCCTGACCCACCGAGGGTTCGGCAGTGTCCCTCCCCCGTCGGGGGGACACTGCGGTGCGCCGCGTACCGGTGCCCAGGTCGTCGGCAACGCGGCGCTCGGCCCGTCGCCCGCTACCGGCGCGCGTACAGGGCTCCTCGCGGAGCCCGTCCGCCCCGGCCGCGGTCCTGCCAGGGAATTCGGCCGGGGTGGAACTCATGTCGCGCCGAGGGACGATTGCGCATCCGGATGAAGCGGGTTGCCGGGGGCCGGAGCCGTGCGCCAGAAGCTGATCGCACTCGCGCGGAACGAGCGGTGCCCCGGTCGCCGGCCCGTGCGCATCAGAGCCCACGTCTCGGCGGGCAGCCGTCGGCCTTCCGTGGATCCGGACTTCTCGCCGCACGTGGTGCACTCCACCTCGTGCAACGTTCCTGCGGGGCGCCTTCTTCGGTATCGAGACCGAGGGTCCACTCAGCCGCTTTGATGATCAGGCGTGGCGTCATGCCGACCGCCTGGCCGTGATGATGACGCGATAGAGCACAGGGACGCGGCGCTGCTCAGCACACGCCCGGTGCGCGTACACCAACGTGCGCGAGCCGCCCGACACGGAAGCGTGGACGCGAATGCAGCAGTCCGCCCCGCCCTCCGGGCAGTACGCACAGTGCCGTTCCGGCCTGCTGCCGCCCTTACGGTCTTCCACGGCTACCCCCACTCGTCCGCTGATCAGGCATGGGGCCAGCGTGGCGGCCGGGGAAGGCCGGAACGCTCACAGTTCTGTGAGCGTAGGCGCGTGGCCTACAGGCCGATCCAGGCGGCCATGTGGTTGAGCGAATCGGGAGTGCGGCGGACTGTGTGGAGAAGGCCGGTGATCGCTACACGCGTGCCCGGGTGGTAGCGGGTCTGCTCGGGAGCAGTTCGCCGGGCTTCGACCAGATGCTGCAGCGCCGTTCCAGTGTGCCCCGTCTCCATCTCCACCACGGCCCGGTCCACGAGGAAGCGGGCGCGGCGGGAGGTGAGCGTCGACGGTGGCAGCTTCAGCTGGCGTGCCTGCTTCAAGGCCTCGTCGAACTCCTTCATGGTGACGGAGGCACCCATCTCGTGCAGCGCGACGTTGATGTGCCCGAACGACAGCCAGTGCACCTCACGGGCTTCGCCCCCGATACGGCCCGCCAGCTCGCGCGCCGCAGCGATGTGCGCCGTAACGGCAGTCCGGTCGCCGGCTCGAGCAGCAACGGCCGACGCGCCGAGGTGCAACTGCCCGGCAACGGCGAGCGCTTCCCTCGATGTCCGACCGGCGAGGAGGTCGTGGCCGACCTGGACCAGGCGGCGGCCGAGGTCGCCCTCGGTCTGCTTGTGACCGAGCGCCCGCTTGTACTGGCGGATGGCGCCTAGGCACGGATCAGAGGCGCGCTGCGAGGCCCAGCCCATGCGGTCCAGGGCAATCGGTCGCAAGGTCCGGGTAGCCGACCTTGAGGGCGACATCGTGCGCGGTGCGGTAGGTGGACGCGAGTGCCTGTCACGCGGCGGTCGTCGGGGTCGTCTGTGCGGCATACGTGAGGTCGCCGATGAGGCCAGGGAGGGCGTGCGCTGCCTTGCGGAGATGCGTGGCCCGGACCTCCTGGCATACGTGGTCCGCGGACGCGATGAGCTCGGCGAGCGGAGCCCCAGGGCGGGCCGACACCGGCTCGAGGTCGAAGAGATCCAGGGCCTCACGGATCGGGCGTACCAGGGCGGCGAGGCGGCCGTGTTGGATCTCGGTCACGGCGGCGGATCCTGTGAGAACGATGGCGTCGACACCAAGAGCGGATGCCACGGCGGCCACGAAAGTGTCGGTGGCCGGTCTGGCGCCGCACTCCACCTGATTGAGCAGGCTGTAGGAGTACGGGAGCCGCTCCGCGAGTGCGCGCTGAGTCAGGCAGGCCAACTTCCGCTGCTCCCTGATGCGGGCACCCTGTGGTCGTCCTCCAGCGCGGGCATACTGGTCTCCGTTCCTGACTCGTCACCTGGGACGGTACCCGCGCATCAGGGTGCTGGACCCTTGACCGCCCCAATCCCACTCGGGATGGGGGCGGTTGCATGTGATCGGATGGGGCCATGACGAGGACGCTGTATCTGTTCTGCTCAGCCGCGCCGCCTGTGTTCGATGTCGCCAAGGTCATCGAGGACGCACAGGCTCGCGGATGGGACGTATGCCTTGGCCTGTCGCCGACCGCGTCCCGCTGGCTGCAGCCGAGCCTCGAGGGCCTGGCGGCGCTCACCGGCCATCCGGTGCGGTCCGAGTACAAGCTGCCGGGTGAGCCTGATGTGTGGCCAAAGGCAAACGTGATTCTGTTCGCACCGGCGACCTTCAACTCGGTGAACGAGTGGGCCCTTGGGTTGACGAGCAAGTTCGTCGTCGGAGTCGTGGCCGAAGGCATCGGGAAGGGTATTCCGACGGTCGCGATGCCGTGCGTCAACGCCGCCTACGTCCGGCACCCTGCGTTCGAGGGGTCGGTGGAAACACTGCGGACGGCCGGCGTGACCGTCCTGTACGGCGAAGGTGGCTTCGTTCCCAATGAGCCGGGACAGGGGGGCCCGAACGCGTACCCGTGGGGATTGGCCCTGGATGCTGTGGCCGACATCGGACACGGCCTGGAGGCCGGCACCTGACGGCGGACGTACACATGTCGGCCCCGGTGGTGGGACGGGCATGGTGGTCCCCGCATCCGGCGTGCACTCGTAGTGCGACGCCGCAGTGCGTGCACGTCGAAACCCGCAGGCGGCGGCCCTGGTACGCGGATGTCTCCAGCCGGGGTGCCGACTGCGGTGCCCCGCAGGTCGGGCCCGTTGCGCCTGAGCCGGTGCCACTCGATCTTCAACCTGGTGCCGAACGGGCGCTACGGCGTCGCGCCGGACGGCTCCTCGTCCGACGCGAGGATCGAGTCCTCCAGCTTGCGCAGGAGCCGCGCGAGCTGGCGGCGCTCGGCCGGTGACAGGCCTGCGAGCATGCGGCTCTCGTTGTCCAGATGCTCGGCGAACACGGTGTCCACCGTCGCCAGGCCCTTGTCCGTGAGGCGTGAGTAGACGACCCTGCGGTCGTCGGCGTCCCGTTCACGGACGATCAGGCCGTCCTTCTCCAGGCGGTCGATTCGCAGTGTCACCCCCGCGGACGACACGAGTCCGGAGTCGGCGAGCTGCCCCGCGGTCAGCCGGTACGGCTCCCCCGACCGGCGCAGCGCCGTCAGCACGTCGAAGCCCGCCACGGACAGGCCATGACGCTCGACCGACGCGGTGAGCCTGGTGCTGTAGCGCAGGTAGGAGCGGTGGAGCCGGGCGAGGACCTCCAGCGGGCTCGTGTCGAGCTCCGGCCGCTCGCGCGCCCAGTCCTCGATCACCTTCGCCACGGCGTCCCGGTCCGCCGGTTTCGACGCTGCCATGCTCATCCCCTCGTACGCCGCCCGCCGGCACCCTCCGGCTTCTCACGGCACTGAGAATCTTACCGCTGAGGCGACGGCAGGGCCGGGGCGTATCCGGGCGGCGCCGCCGGGATCAGTTGCGAGTGCGCCGCCGCAGCGCCCTGACGAGAACGACGGCGACGATCACGGCTGCCGCGGGTGCCGCCGCCTTCCTGAGGAGCACGGGCAGTGCCGCCGCTCCGAGGTCCACGGCCTCCGGCTCGGATGCGGGCAGAGCGTGGGACCTTCCCGCTCCGTCCGGCCCGCCGTCCCGGAGCAGGTCCTCGAGGCGGGTGGCGAACTGCTGCACGATGCGGTCGCCGACCTCGGTCATGATGCCGCGGCCGAACTGGGCGGGGCGGCCGGTGATGGCGAGATCGGTGTATACGCGCACCCGGGTGCCGTCCGGGTCTGCGGTCAGTGTCGCGGTGACCGTGGCCGATGCGGTGCCCGCTCCGCGGGTCTCGCTCCCGCTGAGGTCGAGCAGCATCGAGCGGGTGGCCTCGTCGCGGGTGACGGTGCCCTCGCCGCGGTAACTCATCTGTACGGCACCGACCTTGACCTTGACGCGGCCGGTGAAGAAGTCGCCGTCGAGGGAGTCCAGCACGGCGCCGGGCATGCAGGGCGCGACCCGGCGGAGGTCGTGGAAGAGCTTCCACGCGTCATCGGGACCGGCCGGAACGGTGAAGGAGTGGTCGAGCTGCATGGGTGTGTCCAATCGTGGTGGCGCGGGGAGGGCGGCTCAGGCGCGGGGGGTCGCCGAGCGGATCAGTTCACGGACCCGGCTCGGTGAGAGCGGGCCGCGGCGTACGACGACGCCGAAGGGACTCAGGGCGTCCTCGACGGCGCCGGTGAGCACCGCCTGGGGCGCGATGGCGCCGCCTTCGCCGAGTCCCTTGACGCCGAGGTCGTTCATGGGGCTCGGGGAGAAGATCTCGTCCATGTCGAGGTCGGGGATCTCCGAGGACGTGGGCACCAGGTAGTCCATGTAGGTACCGGTGCGGGGCTGGCCGTCGGGGCCGTAGACCATCTCCTCGTAGAGTGCGCCGCCGATGCCCTGAGCGATGCCGCCGGTGACCTGTCCTTCCGCGATCATCGGGTTGACGATGGTGCCCGCGTCGTGGACGACGACGTAGTGCAGGATCTCGATCTCGCCGGTGTGCTCGTCGACCTCGACGACGGCGGCGTGCGCGCCGCTCGCGACCGCGAAGCCGGGTGGGCGGAAGTGCACCGTCTCGCTGAGTTCGGTGCCGTGCCGGCCGTCGGTCGGTTCGGGGGTGCCGGGCAGCGGGGCCCGTCCGGCGAGTTCGGCCAGCCCGATCGACGGACCGCCCGGCTCCTTGGCCGACACGACGCCGTCGCTCAGATCGAGGCCGTCCGCCGGGGCGCCCAGGCGTCGGGCTGCCGCCTCGACGATCTTCTCCCGGACGAGCCGGCCGGCGCGGTGGGTGGCGTTGCCGGCGTTGACGAGAGCGCGGCTGGCGATGGTGCCCACACCGAACGGGGTGGCGTCGGTGTCGCCCCCGACCACGTCGATGGCGTCGAGCGGTACGCCGATGGCGTCGGCGGCGATCTGTGCCATGGATGTGCGGTGCCCCTGCCCCTGCGAGGGGGCACCGATGGCAAGACGCACCCGCCCGCTGGGGGCGATGTCGATGCGCGCGGTCTCGAACGGCCCGAGGCCGGTCGCCTCGATGTACATGGCGAACCCGATGCCTATGTGTCTGCCGTCGCGGGCTCCTCGGCGCTGCCGGGCGCGTACCCGCTCGACGTCGGCCTTGGCGACGGCGCGGCGCAGGAGTTCGGGGTAGTCCCCGGAGTCGTAGGACTGCGGTTTGCCGGAGCGGTCCACGAGGCCGGTGGCGTACGGCATCTCCTCGGGCCGCACCAGATTGCGTGCCCGCAGCTCCTCGGGTGCGATGCCGAGTTCCGCGGCCAGCCGGTCCATCGCCCGTTCCATGGCGAACACCGTCTCGGGGCGGCCGGCTCCCCGGTAGGGCGTGGCGAAGGTGGTGTTGGTGAGGACACCGGTGACGTCGATGTCCACGTTCGGGACACGGTAGGGGCCGAGCAGATGGCACAGGGAGTTGTAGGGCACGACGAGCCCGGTCATGTTGTACGCGCCGAAGTTGACGGTGATCCGGTCGCGTACGGCGATGAGGCGGCCTTCGGCGTCCGCGGCGAGTTCGATGCGGTGGATCTGCTCGCGGGCGTGCGAGGAGGCGGTGAGGTTCTCGTTGCGGTCCTCGCGCCACAGCACAGGGCGGCCGAGGATGCGGGCCGCATGCGGGATCAGGAGTTCCTCGACGTAGAGGATGCCCTTCTGTCCGAATCCGCCGCCGACGTCGGCGGCGATGACGCGGACCGCGGCCGGGTCGAGCTGGAGGGTGTGGGCGACTGCCTCCCGCAGCCGGTGCGGGGTCTGGGTGCCCGACCAGACGGTCAGCCGACCGCTGTACGGATCGACCTGGGCCGAGATCGCGCGGGTCTCGATCGGCGAGGCGACGTAGCGGTGGGCCTCGAACTGCTCGCTCACCACGGCGTGCGCGCCGGCGAACGCGGCGTCCGGGTCGCCGACGCGGGTGGCCACGGCGACGGCGGTGTTGTCCGGCAGATCGTCGTGCAGCAGCGGCGCATCCGCCGCCAGCGCACGGTCGGGGTCGACGAGCACCGGCAGCGGGGTGTAGCGGACATGGACCAGTTCGAGGGCGTCCTCGGCCAGGTAGCGGTTGTCTGCCAGGACGACGGCGACGGGCTGGCCGACGTAGAGCACCTTGTCCCGGGCAAGCAGCGGCATGGGCGTCATGCGGACCACCGGGTCGAGGAGTTCGGCGAGACCCGGCGGGGTACGCAGCTCCTCCTTGTTGAGCATGGCCGGCAGATCGGCCACGTCGTCACCGGTCCACACGGCGACGACACCGGGTGCGGTCAGCGCCGCGCTCACATCGACCGACTCGATGCGGGCGTGGGCGTGCGGGCTGCGCAGGAAGGCGGCCTCGACGGCGCCGGGCAGGTCCATGTCGTCGACGTAGCGGCCGTTGCCGCGCAGCAGCCGGTCGTCCTCGACGCGCGGGACACGGCGGCCGATCCAGCTGCCGCCTTCCGGCGTGGACCGTTCGAAGTCGTGGGACATGCGGGTCACTTCCCGAATCGCTCGTCGAGTGCCTGGCACACGGCACGGCGGATGTTGCGGTAGCCGGTGCACCGGCACAGGTGCCCGCTCAACGCGTCGGCGACCTGCTCCTCGTCGGGGCGTTCGGACTGCTCCGTCAGGGCGGTCGCGGTCATGACGAACCCGGGGGTGCAGAAGCCGCACTGCATGCCATGGCACTCGTGGAATGCGCGCTGGACGGGGGTGAGCGGGGCTCCGTCGGGGGCGAGGCTCTCGACGGTGCGGATCTCGGCGCCGTCGCACTGCACGGCCAGGGTCAGGCAGGTGCGCACCGGTTCGTCGTCGACGAGGACGGTGCAGGCGCCGCAGACTCCGTGCTCGCAGCCGACGTGGGTGCCGGTGCGGCGGAGCCGGTCACGCAGGAAGTCGCTGAGCAGCAGCCGGGACTCGACCTCGGCGGTGAGCTGTTCGCCGTTGACGGTGAGGGTGATCCGGTGCCAGGCGGAGGGCTCGGCGAGCGGCGGGGTGCGGGCGGCGAGCGGACCGGACGGGGAGGGGACGGCGGGGGTCATGAACAGCGCTCCCAGGCGGTGGTGCAGGCTCGGACGAGGAGATGGGCGGCGCTCTCGCGCCGGTAGGCGGCGGTGGCGTGGACGTCGTCGGAAGGTGTGAGGCGGGCGAGCGCGGCACCGGCCGCGGCGGCGAGGGCCTGTTCGCCGGCGTCGGTGCCGACGAGTGCCTCCTCGGCCGAGGGCAGGTGTACGGGGACGGGACCGGCGCCGCAGAAGACCACACGGGCGGTGCGGACGGTGCCCGTCCCGGCGTTCCGTTCCAGCAGTACGGCGACGCCGACGGTGGCGAAGTCGCCGTGTCTGCGGGTGAGTTCCTCGAAGGCCCAGCCGTGGTTCGCCGGGAGCTGCGGGAACACGACCTCGGTGAGGAGTTCGTCCGGTTCGACCGCGGTGGAGAAGGTGGCGACGAAGAAGTCCTCGGCGGCGACCGTGCGGGGGCCGCGCGGCCCGGTGATCACGAAGCGGGCGTCCAGGGCCAGTGCCGCGGTGGGCAGCTCGGCGGCCGGGTCGTGGTGGGCGAGGCTCCCGCAGACGGTGCCGCGCCCGCGTATCTGCGGGTGTCCGATGTGCCGGATCGCGGCGGCGAGCAGCGGCCATCCGTCGCGTACCGCGGTCTCGGCGGCGGCGCGGGACTGTCGTACGGCGGCGCCGATCCGCAGGGCGCCCGACTCGTCGACGTGGAGACGGCCGAGCTCGGGGATGCGGGTGATGTCCACGAGCACCTCGGGCCTGGCAAGGCGCATGTTCAGCATCGGGATCAGGGACTGGCCGCCCGCGAGGACCTTGGCCTCCCGCGTCTCGTCGGCGAGGAGGGAGAGCGCCTCACCGACGGTGCGGGGGGCGGTGTAGTCGAAGGGTGTGGGTTTCAACCTGCTGCCACCGGACCTCTCGGGTCGTCGTCGCGCCGTGGCATTCGACACGCACAGATCTATCTAGTACCTAAAATGATTTACACTAAAGTTTCTTCTTGGCAAGAGGCTGCCACAGATTTCCCGGCCCGAGGTGAGCGATATGCGACACGTCATCGACCAGGCAGCCGCCTGGCAGCGCTCCGGAACCCGCTTCGCCATGGCGACCGTCGTACGGACCTGGGGCTCGGCGCCGCACGGGCCCGGCGCTTCGATGCTCGTCGCCGAGGACGGCAGCATCGTCGGCAGCGTCTCCGGCGGCTGCGTCGAGGCCGCCGTCTGCGCGGCCGCGGAGGACGTCCTCGCAGGCGCCGCCCCGACCGTGGAGCGTTGGGGGGTGGGCGACGAGGACGCGTTCGCGGTGGGCCTGACCTGCGGTGGCACGATCGAGGTGCTGATCCGCGAGGTGGGCCCGGAGGTACCGCTCGGCCGGGTCGCCGCCGACCTCGCGGCCGGCGTCCCGGTGGCGCTGGTGACCCCGCTCGACGGGGCCGGGGCGCTTGCCGCGGGCGGCGGGAAAGTGACCGGTTCGCTGGGCGGGACGGCCGTGGACCGGGCCGCCGCCCTCGCCGCCGAAGGCATGCTGGGCCGGGGCGCGAGCGGGGCGGTGACCAGCGGGGACGCCGGAGCAGTCGATGCGACGTGCCCGCCGGGGCGCGAACTGCTGGTGCAGTCCTTCGCTTCCCCACCACGGCTGCTGATCTTCGGGGCGGCCGAGTTCGCCCGGCCGCTGGCTCAGATCGGCGCGGCGCTCGGCCACCGGGTGACGGTCTGCGACGCCAGGCCCGCCTTCGCGGTGGCCGAGCGCTTCCCGGGCGCCGACGAGGTCGTTTCCGACCGGCCCGACCGCTGGTTCCGCGCCCACCAGGACCTTGTCGACCGGTCGACCGCGGTGTGCGTGCTGACCCACGACCTCCGTTTCGACGTACCGCTGCTCACTCTCGCGCTGCGCAGCAGGGCCGGGTTCGTGGGGGCCATGGGCAGTCGCCGTACACACGAGGACAGGCTGGACCGGTTGCGCGCAGCGGGCACGACCGAGGCCGAACTGGCGCGCCTGCGCTCGCCGATCGGATTGGACCTCGGCGGGCGGGGGCCCGAGGAGACCGCCGTCTCGGTCGTTGCCGAGATCATCGCGGTGCGGCGCGGCGGCAGCGGTCTGCCGCTCACCCTGCGAACGGGCCGCGTGCACATGCTGTGACCATTTTTGAACGACTGTTTTTATGAACACTCGTTTAATCTGAGGCACGTGGATCCACAGAACAAGAGGCAACCGGGCACACGCAGCACATCACACGAGCCGACCGGTGGCGACCACCCCCGGCCCGGCCGGCGCCGCCCCGGCTCCCACGACCCGGAAGGCAACCGCCGAGCGGTGCTCGACGCGGCCCGGCGCCTGTTCGGCGCGCACGGTTACCAGGGCGCGGGCGTCCGTGCCATCGCGGCGGAGGCGGGGGTGACACCCGGTCTGGTGATGGCGTACTTCGGCTCGAAGGACGGGCTGTTCCGCGAGGTCGTCGGCAGCGGAACGGGAGTGCCGCAGAATGTGCTCGCGGCCGCGGACAGCGACCCGGGCGATGTGCCGACGGCCCTCGCGCACGCCTATCTCGACCGCTGGGACCGGCTGCCCGCCCACGATCCCTGGCCGGCGCTGATCCGCTCCGCCGTCAGCCACCCGCCGAGCGCGGAACTGCTGCGCACGATCCTCGAGCAGCAGGTCGGCGAACCCCTCACCGAGCTGCTCGGCGACTCGCCCGAGGCCGATGTGCAAGCCGCCGTGATCCGCAGCATCCTCTTCGGCGTGATCATGGAGCGCTACCTCTTCGCGCACGAACCGGCGGCGTCCGTCCCGACGGCGGAGCTGGCTCCGGCACTGACGGACGTACTCGTCACGGCGTTCGGCGGCGTACCGCACACCGCGTCCCCGGCTGAAGCCGGGCCCGCTGCCACGCGCCCCGAGTCCGGGACCCCGGTGCACGTACGCTCCGGCACGGACGACTCCCCCGCGTCCCTGTTCGCCCGGCTGGGAGACTGCGCGCTGCGGCATCAGGTGCTGATCGGCAGGACCGTCCGCGCGTACGGCATCAGCCTGCCCGCGTACGACGTGCTCGCCGCGCTCCGTGACGCCGGTGAGCCCTACCGGCGGACGGTGGGCGAGGTCGCGGCGGCCGGGACGGTCCGCGCCGGCGGTCTCACCCAGCACGCCGACCGGCTGGAGGCGGCCGGACTGATCCTGCGGGAGCGCGACGCCGACGACCGCAGGATCGTCCACCTCTGCCTCACCCCCGAGGGCGTCGAGCTCGCCGACCGGGTTCGCGCTGTGCGCGACGCCCAGGAGCAGGAGCTGCTGGCCGGGATGAGCCCCGCCGACCGGCGCCGGCTCGCCGCGCTCCTCGGCGCGCTGGGACAGACGCTCGGGGCCGGTGGCCCGGAGCAGTGATCACTGCTCCGGGCCACCGGCCCCTTGCCGGAAGGTCCGACCGAGTCAGGAGTTGAGCTCCTCCAGCGTCCTGCCCTTGGTCTCCACGGCGAACCAGGCGATCACGGCGCCCACCGCGGCCACCACGGCGAGCTGCGCGAAGACGAGGGCGAGGCTGCCGCCCGCTCCGAGGATCGCACCGACGGTGACCGGGCCGATGATGACGCCGAGCCGGTTCCACAGCCCGCCGAACGCGGCGCCCTTGGCCCGGTTGGACGTGGGGTACAGCTCGGGCGAGTAGAGGTAGAGCCCCGCGTTGATCGCGTAGAGGAAGAAGGTCGTGCAGGAGGCGAAGACGGCGACCTGGGCGCCCGACGTCGCACCCGCCAGGGCGAGCACACCCAGGGAGAGCATGGCGCCGCCGAGCGCGGCCACCAGCGCGGGCCGGCGGCCGATGCGGTCGATCAGCAGGGCGACGAGCAGCGTGCCGAGCAGACCCGTGACGTTGCTGAGCAGGGTGTAGACGAGCGCAGTGGTCAGATCGAGACCGAACTGCTTGGTGTAGAGGGACGGCAGCCAGGTCGAGATGCCGTGGTTGACGTAGTAGGCGACGAACCAGAGACCGGACACGACCGCCGTACGCCGCAGATAGCGTCCGCGGAACAGATCGCCCAGCCGGCCCTGGGAGATGCGCTCCTCGGGCGTGTCCGCGGCGGGCAGGGGCAGCGGTTCGGCGGTGGCGAGGGCGACCTCCGCCTCGATGCGGGCGATGGCCTGCTCGGCCTCCTCGGTACGTCCGCGGGCCAGGAGCCAGCGCGGGGACTCGGCGACGTGACGAGGCAGCATGGCGGCGATCAGGACCGGGAGGGTACCGATGACGAACATCGCACGCCAGCCGAGGTTGGGCACCACCCAGACGGCGACCAGCGTGGCCGCGGCCAGTCCGGCCGGGAAGATCATCTCGTAGAGGAGGACGAAGCGGCCGCGCTTGTCGGACCGGGCGATCTCGTTGATGTAGGTGGCGGCGACGGGTACGACTCCGCCGATGCCGAGGCCCTGGACGAACCGGAAGAGCGAGAAGGTCTCGATGCTGCCGGAGAAGGCGACGGCGAGGCTGGCGAGACCGGTGATGGCGACGCCGAGGGCGACCGTGCGCACCCGGCCGATCCGGTCGCCCATCCAGCCGGCGGCCAGGGCGCCGAGCAGCATGCCGATGGAGGCGGAGGTCACGGCGAAGGTGGCCTGGCCGGTGGTCAGGTGCCATTCCTTCATCAGGACGGGCAGTGCGGAGGCGGCCAGCAGTTGATCGAACGCCTCGAAGAAGGTGACGGCGCCGATGAGGAAGCGAACCTTGACGTGCCAGCGCGAGTGCGGCAGTCGTTCAAGTCTCGCGGCTATGGAGCCAAGGGCTGGCTTGCCGGCCACAGTCGTCATGGAGGGTGTCCTTCCGCGAACAGAGGAGTTGCGGAGACAGTAGGTTGCTATATCTAAGCGGTCAATGGTCAAGAGCTTAGGAACTTCAATGTCATCCGACCGCAGACCATCCTCGACGCAGCAGACCCCGCGCTCAAGACCTCCCCGACAACGATTTCGCCTCAGGGACTTGCGCGGAGAAACTTAAGCACTTAGATTTCTAGCACTTCGACAGTGCGAGTGAGGGACCGCGACAGGCCCCGTGCCGACCGCCTTCCGCACCCGAAGCCCACCCCGTCCCGCCGCCTCGCCCGGAGGTTTAGCCGTGCCGCACTTCCCCACCGACATCCTGATAGCGGGCCAGTGGCGGCGCGGCGCGGGCGAGCCCCTCGACACCGTCGACCCGGCGACCGGCCGCGTGCTCGCCACCATCCGTTCCGCATCCGCCGACGAGGTCGCCGAAGCCGCCGAGGCCGCGGCCGAGGCGGCGGCCGACCCGGCCTGGCGGGACCTGCTCCCCCACGACCGCGCCCGGCTGCTGCACCGGATCGCCGAACTGACCGAAGAGGCCGCAGGCGAACTCTCCGCGCTGCAGACCGCCGACACCGGCAAGACGCTCGCCGAGACCCGCGCCCTCGCCCTCAGCGCCGCAGGCACCTTCCGCTACATGGCGGCCGCCCTGGAGACGGCCGAGGACACGCTCACCCCGCCGCGCGGTCCGTACGTCACGATGAGCGTGCACGAATCGATCGGCGTCGTCGGGGCGATCAACCCCTGGAACTCCCCCGTCGCCAGCGACGCGCAGAAGATCGCACCCGCGCTCGCCGCCGGAAACGCGGTCCTGCTCAAGCCCGCAGCCTGGACGCCGCTGGTCTCCCTCGCCCTCGGCCGGCTGATCACCCGGGCACTCGACGAGTTCCGGCTGCCCACGGCCCTGCTGTCGGTGCTCCCGGGCAGCGGCCGCGTGGTCGGTGACGCCCTCGTACGTCACCCGCTCGTCGCCCGTATCGGATTCACCGGCGGCACGGAGACCGGCCGGTCGATCGCCACGATCGCCGCCCAGAAACTGATCCCCGCCTCACTGGAGCTGGGCGGCAAGTCGCCGACGATCGTGCGCGCCGACGCCGACGTCGAGCAGGCCCTGGCGGGCGTGCTGTTCGGGATCTTCTCGTCCAGCGGCCAGTCCTGTATCGCCGGTTCACGGCTCTTCGTGGCGCGCGAGCTCTACGACTCCTTCGTCGGTGAACTCGTCGAGCGGGTCCGCAAGCTGCGCGTCGGGCCCGGCACCGACCCCGCCACCCAGGTCGGCCCGCTCGTGCACCACCGGCACCGCGACGCCGTCGCCGCCTACGTGGACCTCGCACGCTCCGAGGGCGCCCGGGTGCTGTGCGGCGGGTCCGCGCCCGAGGGCGAGCAGTACCAGGACGGGGCCTACTACCTGCCGACCGTCCTCGACGGACTGCCGAACACCTCCCGCACATGCCAGGAGGAGATCTTCGGCCCGGTCCTGGTGGCGCTGCCCTACGACGACGAGGACGACCTGGTCCGCCAGGCCAACGACTCCGTCTACGGGCTGGCCTGCGGCATCTGGACCCGTGACGCGCGGTCCGCCTGGCGGCTCGCCCGCCGCATCGACGCGGGCACCGTCTGGATCAACACGTACAAGCAGTTCAGCACCTCCACCCCGTTCAGCGGCTGGAAGGACAGCGGCCTCGGGACGGAGAAGGGCCGCGACGCGATCCGCGCCTACCAGCGCCAGAAGTCCCTGTACTGGGGCACCTCCGACTCCCCGCTCCCCTGGGCCAACTGACCCGGCACGCCTGCCCGTCTGGAGAGACTCATGCACCAACCACCGCCCGGTCCGATCGCCCGGCTCCGCTCGCTGCGCTACGTCGAGCTGCACACCCCCGCCTTCACCGAGGCCGCCGACTTCTACCAGGAGGTCTGGGGGCTCGAAACCGTCGAGTCCGACACCGGCGCGCGGTGGCTGCGCGGCACGGGCGACGAGCACCACGTCCTGCACCTCACCGAGCGGGACCGGGTCGGTCTCGGCCGCATCGCCTTCGCCGTCGCCACACCCGCCGAGGTCGACGCGGCCGCCCGGCGCCTCGAAGCACGCGGCATCGTGCCCGTCTTCGGCCCCGGACCACTGGAGCAGGCGGGCGGTGGCTACGGGCTGCGGTTCACCGACCCCGAGCAGCGCCTGATCGAGATCAGCGCACAGGTCGAGGCGGTCGTCCCGCGCGGCCGGGACGGCGCCGTGCCCGTCGGCGTCACGCACGCCGTGCTCAACACCACCGACATCGACGCCGCAGTCGCCTTCTACTCCGACGTGCTGGGACTACGCGTCTCCGACTGGTCCGAGCACCAGATGGCGTTCCTGCGCTGCAACGCCGACCACCACTGCATCGCCTTCAACCAGGCCGAGTGGACCTCGCTCAACCACGTGGCGTACGAGATGAACTCGGTCGACCACTTCATGCGGGGACTCGGCCGGCTGCGCCACCACGGCATCGCCCCGAAGTGGGGCCCCGGGCGCCACGGCCCCGGCAACAACACCTTCTCCTACTTCACCGACCCGTCCGGTCTCGTCTGCGAGTACACCTCCGAGGTCGCGCAGATCGTCGAGGACGCCTGGATCGCCCGGGTGTGGCGCCGCGTGCCGGAGCTGTCCGACCTGTGGGGGACGGCCGGTCCGCCGTCGAAGGAGATCCGCTGCCACATGGCCGGTACGCCGGACCCCGGCCCGCTCGCCCCCGTCGACGCCGCAACCCAGGAGGACGCCGCATGAGCACCGTACGCAAAGTGGGCCTCGTCGGCTGGGGCGCGATCGGCCGGGTCGTCGGCACTGCACTCGCCGAAGGCGAGGTGGGCGGCGCCGAGCTGGTGTGCGTCGTCGACAACCGTCCGCTCGGCGAGGCGGCACCTGCGGAGCAGGTCACCTTCGAGGAGGCGCTGGAGCGCTGCGACCTGATCGTGGAGGCCGCCGGCCAGGGCGTCGTACGGGAATGGGGCGAGCGGGTGCTGGCCTCCGGCACCGATCTGCTGATCGCCTCCTCCGGCGCGCTGACCGACGACGAGCTCGCGAAGCGGCTGCTCGCGGCAGGTCCCGGCCGGGTCTACTTCACGGGCGGCGCGGTCGGCGGTCTCGACCTGCTCCAGGCCGCGCGCTCACTGGGCCCGCTGGACGAGGTCCGCCTCACCACCACCAAGCTGCCCTCGACGCTCGAACAGCCGTGGATGGACGAGGAGTTGCTGCACCGGATGCGGACGGCGACCGGACCGGTCGAGGTCATGTCCGGCACCGCGCGCGAGATTCCGGTGAAGTTCCCCAAGTCGACGAACGTGGCCGCCTCGGTCGCGCTGGCCGTCGGCGACCTGGACACTGTGCGGGTCCAGGTCGTCGCCGACCCGGCGGCACACCGCACCCGGCACGTGGTCGAGGCGTCCGGCCGGCACGGCGCGTACCGCTTCGAGGTCTCCCATCTGCCCGACCCGGGCAACCCGGCGACCAGCCAGATCGTGCCGTACGCGGTGCTGCGCAGCCTCGCCGCACTCGCCGGGCGGACGGGACAGATCCTGTGAGCGCCCACGCCGACCGCTCCGTCGCCGAGGTCCATGTCGAGGAGGCCGGGGACCGGGGTCCGCTGCTGCTGTGCCTGCACGGCATCGGCTCCTCGTCGGCGGCGTTCGCGCCGCAGCTCGCCGAACTCTCCTCGTACGCAAGGGTCGTGGCCTGGGACGCCCCCGGATACGCCAAGTCCCCCGATCCCGAGGCCCCGCTCACCCTCGACGACTTCGCGGACACGGCGGCCGGGCTCATCCGTGAGCGCGGCGCGAGCGCCCATGTCCTCGGCGTCTCCTGGGGCGGCGTGATCGCGCTGCGGCTCGCCGCCCGCCACCCGGACCTCGTCGCCTCGCTGATCGTCGCCGACTCCAGCCCCGGATCGGGCACGGACGAGGCGAAGGCCAAGGGCATGCGGGCACGGGCCACCGAGCTGGCCGAGTTCGGACCGCACGCCTTCGCCGAGGCGCGCGGACCGCACCTGGTGTCACCGGGCGCACCCGACGAACTGGTCCGGCGCGTCGTCGACACCATGGCCGCATCGGTACGGCTGCCGGGCTACGCCTACGCGGCCGAATCCATGGCCGCAGCCGATCTGCGCGCCGAACTCCCCTCGATCACCGCACCGGCACTCGTGCTCTGCGGCGACCAGGACACCGTCACCGGCACCGAGGCGAGCCAGGCCATCGCCGGTGCCATCCACAAGAGTGCCTACGTGATCGTCAAGGACGCCGGTCACCTGGCCAACCAGGAGCAACCCGGGCACTTCAACGCCTGGGTCCTCTCCCACCTCCGCATCACCGCACGCATCCCCGAGTAGGAGCTGTTCCTCATGCCTCTGACCACCACCGCGTACGACAACGGCAGCGACCTCGCCGCGTACACCGACTCCCTCATCGCCACCAAGGACTCCCGGGTGGCCGACTTCGACACCCTCTCGTTCCAGGAGAAGGCCGGCCCGCAGTTCCGCCGCGGCCAGATCCGTTACGTCGGCTCCGGCGCCACCGGCAACCACGAGGGCGACAGCCGCATCATCCCGTCCGGCGGATTCACCTTCTCCAACATGCTGCTGCCGCCCGGTGCCGAGGGCCCGGCCCACACCCACCACGATGTCGAAGAGGCCTTCTTCGTCCTGGAGGGCGAGGTCAAGGTCGGTATCCACCGCGGCCCCGACGAGGTCGAGTACCGCACCCTCGGCTACCGCGACATGATCGTCGTCCCGGCCGGTGTGACCCGCTCGCTGAAGAACGAGGGCGACACCGACGCCCTGTTCTGCGTCGTCATCGGCACGCAGAAGCCGCAGGTGCCGTCGTACCCCGAGTACTCGCCGATGCACGGTGTCACCCGTGACTGACCCGCGGGTCGTCGTCGTCACCGGCGCCGGCCGTGGCCTGGGACTGGCCATGGCCCGCCGGGCCGGCGCCGACGGCTTCCGCGTCGTCGTCGCCGAGCTGGAGCCGGAGCGCGGCGAGCGTGCCGTCGCGGAGCTGTGCGCCGAGGGCATCGACGCCCACTTCGTACGCTGCGACGTCGCCGACCCCGCCTCGGTGGACGCGCTGGCCGGCGCCGTGGCGGACCTCGGCCCGCTGTACGGGCTGGTCAACAACGCGGCGCTGGCCAACGGGGTCGGCGGCAAGGAGTTCTGGGACATCGACGCCGAGGTGTGGGACCGGCTGATGACGGTCAACGCCCGCAGCCCCTGGCTGGTGTCGAAGGCCCTGTACCCGCTCTTCGGCTCCCCGGGCCGGATCGTCAACATCGCCTCGGACGCCGCCCTGTACGGCTCCCCGCGCCTCGCCCACTACATCGCCTCCAAGGGGGCGGTCATCGCGCTCACCCGGGCGATGGCCCGTGAGCTCGGCGACAAGGGGATCACCGTGAACGCGGTCGCCCCCGGGCTCACCGAGTGCGAGGCCACCGAGACCGTGCCCACCGAGCGGCACGACCTCTACCGCATGAACCGGGCCATCTCCCGGCCGCAGCAGCCGGACGACCTCACCGGGATCGTCTCCTACCTGCTCGGCGAGGAGTCCCGCTATCTGACCGGACAGGTGATCGCCGTCAACGGCGGCTTCACCATGAACTGATCTGCAGGAGTACCGAGTTATGGATCTGGGCCTCGCCGACCGCACCATCGTGGTCACCGGCGGCAGCTCGGGCGTCGGCCTGGCCACGGTCCGCGCCCTGCTCGACGAGGGCGCCCGCGTCGCCACCTGCGGCCGCGACGCCGACCGGCTCGCCAAGGTGACCGCCCGGCTCGGTGCCGGACGCGACCGGCTGCTGACCGGAGTGTGCGACGTACGGGACGCCGACGCGGTGCACGGCTTCGTACGCCGCACCGCCGAGGAGTTCGGCGGTGTCGACGGACTCGTCAACAACGCGGGACAGTCCCGGATGAAGGGGCTGGACGACTCGACCGCCGAGGACTGGCGCGACGAGCTGGAGCTCAAGTTCGCCGGGGTGCTCAACCCGCTGCACGCCGCCCGCCCGTATCTCGCCGCGTCCGAAGCGGCGAGCATCGTCAACGTCAACGCGGTCCTCGCCAAGCAGCCCGAGCCCCGCCTGATCACCACCAGCGCCGCCCGCGCCGGAATCCTCAACCTCTCCAAGTCCCTGTCCGCCGAACTGGCCGGCGACGGCATCCGGGTCAACTCCGTGTGCCTGGGTCTCATCGACACCGGCCAGTGGACCCGCCGCCACGCCGCCGCCGGCACCGGCACGAGCTACGAGGACTGGCAGGCGGAGCTCGCGTCCGACCGGGGTGTCGCGCTGGGGCGCCTCGGCCGTGCCGAGGAGGTCGCGTACGCGATCGTCACCCTGCTCTCGCCCCGCGCCTCGTACATCACCGGCACCAGCATCGACGTCTGCGGCGGAGTCGGCCGCTCCATCCTCTGAGGAGACACCATGCGTTACGACAACGGAGGCGATCTCCTCGTCGCCGTCCTGCGAGAACTCGGCATCGACACCGTCTTCGGCATCGTGAGTGTGCACAACCTGCCGCTCGTCGAGGCCGTCGACCGTGAACTGCGTTTCGTCCCCGTGCGGCACGAGGCGTCCGCCGTGAATGCCGCCGACGCGTACGGGCGGGCTCGTGGCGGCCTCGGCTGCGCGCTGACCTCGACCGGCACGGGCGCGGGCAACGCGGCCGGTTCCCTGATCGAGTCGCTGAGCGCGGGCAGTTCCGTCCTGCACATCACCGGACAGGTGGAGAGCGAATACCTGGGCAGCGGACGGGGGTTCATCCACGAGACGAAGGACCAGCTCGGCATGCTCACCGCCGTTTCGGCGTACGCGGCGAGTGTGCCGGACGCCGACCGCGCGGGCCGGATCCTGCGCGAGGCGGCGCACGCGGCGCTCGCCGCGCCGGGCGGCCCGGCGAGCGTGGAATGGCCCATCGACCTCCAGTACGCGGAGCAGACCGACGCGCCCGCGGAGCTTCCCGCGCAGGTCCGCCCCGCCCCGACCGACGGTGAACTGGCCGCCGCCGGTGCCCTCCTGGCCTCGGCACGGCGCCCGCTGATCTGGGCGGGCGGTGGCGCCGCGACCGCACGCGGCGAACTCGCCCGGCTGCTGGAGGCGACCGGAGCGGGGCTGATCACCTCCAACTCCGGGCGCGGCGCGGTGCCCGAGGACCACGAGCAGGTCATCGGCAACTTCGCCACCACTCCTGCCGTGCGTGCCCTGCTCGCCGACGCGGACGTGCTGCTCACGGTCGGCACCCACTTCCGTTCCAACGAGACCGCCGACTACACGCTCACGATCCCCGCGGCGCATATCCAGATCGACGTCGACGCGGCCGCGCTCGGCCGGGTGTACCCGCTCGCGCACGCCCTGCACGGCGACGCCGCGGCCACCCTGGCCGGCCTGCTGCCGCACGCACGGCCCGCCGAGGCCGGCTGGAGCGAACGCCTCGCCGCCGTGCGCACCGAGGTGCGGTCCACGCTGCACGACAACATCGGCCCGCAGGCCGCGATCTGCGACGTGATACGCGCCGCCCTCCCGCGTGAGGCGGTCGTCGCCCGCGACGTCACCATCCCCTCCAGCAGCTGGGGCAACCGCCTGCTGGAGATGTACGACCCCCGGGACAACGTCTTCCCGCGCGGCGGCGGCATCGGCCAGGGGCTCGGCATGGGCATCGGCGCGGCGCTCGCCCGGCCCGACGCGCCGACCGTCGTGATCGCCGGTGACGGCGGGCTCGCCGTCCACCTCGGCGAACTGCTCACCCTCGCCCAGGAACGGCCGCGGCTCACGCTGATCGTCTTCAACGACGGCGGCTACGGCGTGCTGCGCAACATGCAGGACCGCTACAGCGAGCGGCGTTCCGGCGTCGACCTCGCCACGCCCGACTTCGAACTGCTGGCACGTGCCTGCGGACTGCCGTACCTGCGGATCGCCGCCGAGGAGCACGCGGCGCCGGTCATCGGCGAGGCCGTGGCCTCGGACGGGCCGACGCTCGTCGAGGTCGATCTGACGGCTCTGGGCCCGATGAAGAACCCGTTCACCCCGCCCGTGAGGATCCCGGGCCAGTAACCCGGCCCCGTAACTGCCCTATTGCCGGTAAGGAGGCACCAGGCCATGAGCGAGAACCCGCTGCAGCTGATCGTCCGCCGTATGACATGGGAGGCCGAGGGCGTCCTGTCCGTCGAGCTTGCCCACCCCGAGGCCAAGCCGCTGCCCGCCTGGACGCCCGGCGCGCATCTCGATGTCCACGTCGGCGGCCAGGTCCGCCAGTACAGCCTGTGCGGCGAACCGCACGACACGGACACGTACCGCATCGGAGTGCTCAACGAGCCCTCGTCGCGCGGTGGTTCGCGTTTCGTGCACACGCAGCTGCGCCCCGGTCAGTCCGTCACGGTCTCCGAGCCGCGCAACCACTTCGCGCTGGAGGACGCCGACGCGTATGTGTTCGTCGCCGGCGGCATCGGGATCACGCCGCTGCTGGCGATGGCCCGCGAGGCCGCCCGCCGGGGCGATGCGTGGCGGATGGTCTACGGCGGCCGGGGCCGGGCCTCGATGGCCTTCACCGCCGAACTCGCCGCGCTCGGCGGCGATGTGACGCTCGTCCCGCAGGACGAGCTGGGCCACATCGATCTGGACACGGTGCTGGCGGAGGTGTCCGAGGGGACGCTGGTGTACTCCTGCGGCCCCGAACCACTGCTCGCCGCCGTGGAGGAGCGCTGCCCCGACGGCCGGCTGCGACTGGAGCGGTTCGCCGCCCCCGTCGTGGAACGCGCCGGGGACGACGAGGCGTTCGAGGTCGAGTGCCGCACCTCGGGGGTGACCCTCACCGTCGCCGCGGACACCTCGATCCTCGACGCCGCGGAGAGCGCCGGGCTCAGTGTGAACAGCTCCTGCCGCGACGGCATCTGCGGGTCCTGCGAGACCCGCGTGCTCGACGGCACCCCCGAACACCGCGACTTCCTGCTCAGCGAGGCGGAGCACGCCGCCGGCGCCACGATGATGATCTGCGTCTCGCGGTGCGCCTCCGGGCGGCTCGTCCTCGACCTGTGACCCCTTCCCCGCATTCTCAGGAGACACCGTGACCGACACCGTGACCGGCGCCTGGCCGTACCTGGACATCCACCAGTCCCGTACGCACGAGCCCACGCCGTACGAGTACAAGCTCGCCGCGACCCTCGAAGAGGTCTTCACCATGGAGGGCCACGACCTGGCCGACGTCGTGCGCGGGCTCAACGCCCGTCAGGTCCACGCCGCCGACGGCTCGTCGTGGACCGAGGAATCCTTCCGCGCCGAGATGAACCGACTGGGAGCCTGACCATGACGCTGTCGTCCTCCGCCACCGCGGACCACATCTACGCCACCGGTCTGCGCAACCAGTGGCACCCCGTCGTCCCCTCGCACTTCGTCGCCCCTGGCGCGATGCGCAAGGTGACCGCGCTCGGCGAGCAGTGGCTGCTGTTCCGCCGCTCCGACGGCGCCCTGTCGATGCTCGCCGACCGCTGCCCGCACCGCGGCGCACCCCTGTCGCTCGGCAAGCACCTCGGCGACCGGGTCGCCTGCTGGTATCACGGCGTCGAGGTCGAGACCGACGGCACGGTCTCCTCGGTCCCCGGGCTGCCCGGCTGCAACCTGGAGGGCAAGAAGCTGGTCACCTCGCTGCCCGTGCGCGAGGTCGGCGGCGTGATTCTTGCCTACTTCGGCGACGAGGAGCATCCGGAACCGGCACCGCTCACACTGCCCGAGCCGCTGACGGACCCCGACGTGGACGCGTTCCTGTGCTACGCCGAGTGGAACGTGCCGTGGCGGTACGCCGTGGAGAACCTGCTCGACCCGATGCACGGCGCCTTCCTGCACCACGACTCGCACACGATGTTCGACGGTGACACGACGGCCAAGTTCCGTATCCGGGAGACCGACCGGGGTTACTTCTTCGAGAAGACCGACCAGCGGGGCGTCAACTTCGACTGGGTGGAGCTGTGCCGTACCGGTGTGGACTGGGTCGACCTGTCCATCCCCTACCCGCCGTCGGCGGGTCCCGGCGGACCGTTCGGGATCGTGGGCATGGTGTGCCCGGTGGACGAGCAGCGCAGCGGGGTCTTCTTCTGGCGCTACCGCCGCGTCGAGGACTGGCAGCGCGCGTCGTGGCGGTTCCTGTACAAGACGCTGATCGAGAAGCGCCATTGGGAGGTGCTGGAGCAGGACCGCGTGATGCTGGAGGCCATGCCGGCGGACGCGGACCAGCGGGAGAACCTGTACCAGCACGACCTGGGCGTGGTGCGGCTGCGCCGTCTGTACCGGGCGGCGGCCGAGGAGCAGTCGTCGGCGGGCGCCTGATCGGGGCCGCCGTGCCGTGACGACGCGGGGCGTCCGGTGTCCGTGAGGACACCGGACGCCCCGACGTGTTGCCGATGCCACCGCCCGGCCACGAAGGCCGACGCCCGCTCAGGTGCCCGGAGAGCGAACGCCGGGCGGGAAATAGGACGGCGCTGTCGGGGGTTGGACGCTGACGGAGCGCACGAAGTCTGCGGTACGAACGGAAGGACGACTCGATGAAGATCGGCATCATCGGTGCGGGCAACATCGGCGGAAACCTCACTCGCCGGCTCACCGCCCTCGGACACCAGGTGTCCGTGGCCAACTCGCGTGGCCCGCACACGCTGACCGCACTCGCCGAGGAGACGGGCGCCACGGCCGTCACCGCGGCCGAGGCCGCGCGTGGCGCGGAGGTCGTCGTGGTGACGGTCCCGCTCAAGAACGTCCCGGACCTGCCGCCCCGTCTGTTCGAAGGGGCGGCCGAGGGCTTTGCGGTGATCGACACGGGCAACTACTACCCCAGGGAGCGGGACGGCAGGATCGCCGCCATCGAGGAGGGGCTGACCGAGAGCCGCTGGACCGAGCAGCACCTCGGCCACCCGGTCATCAAGGCGTTCAACGGCACCTACGCCTCCGACCTCCTGGACAAGCCGCGCCCGCAGGGCGCCCGGGACCGCCTCGCGCTCCCGGTGGCGGGGGACGACGAGTCCGCGAAGAAGACCGTGCGCGCCCTGATCGACGAGTTCGGGTTCGACACCGTGGACGCCGGTGGTCTCGACGACTCGTGGCGCCAGCAGCCCGACACGCCCGTCTACGGTCTGCGTGCGGGCGTCGACGAGGTCACCGAGGCCCTCGCCACGGCGTCCCCGGAGCGGCCCGCGGGGTTCCGCGCGTCATAGCCCGCCGCCGTACGGCACCGGCCAGCGGCACTGAGGCACCCCGCCGGATCAGGAGCGGCGGTCCGCGACGCGCTCCTGCGCACCGCCCGGCGCGGCGGGAGCGTCGTCGCTTCGCGGGGGAGCCGTACTGGACCGCGGGATCAGGGCGGTGGGCAGCACGATGTGCTGCCCACGGTCCGCGTCGGGATCGTTGATGAGCGAGAGCGTCAGCCGGCCTGCCTCGCGTCCGAGGTCCGACGGCGACTGGGCGATGGTGGACAGGTCCGACCACTGCGCCAGTTGGTGATCGTCGAAGCCGAGCACCGACACGCGACCCGGCACGTCGATATGACTGTTGCGCAGGGTCCAGAGGACGGAGATGGCCAGCTCGTCCTGTTCGGCGAAGACGGCCGTCGGCGGCTCGCGCAGGCTGAGCAGCCGCCCGACCGCCTCCGCGGTACTGCGCCTGTCGCCGACCGTCGTGGCGACGACGAGGTCGTCGTCCGCAGGGATACCCGCCTCGGCGAGCGCCTGCTGATGGCCGAGCAGACGTTCGTGCGAGCTGAAGATGAATCCGCTGGCGCCGACCGTCTGCACGAACGCGATGCGGCGGTGGCCGAGGTTGAGCAGATGACGGGTGCCTGCGCGCGCCCCTGCCACGTCGTCGACGTAGACACTCGGCCGGCCGTCGACGTGCTGGCTGACGTAGACGACGGGCATCTGCAGCTCGTCGAGACGGGCGCTCTCCTGCGGCGTGAGGTCGAAGGAGAAGACCAGCAGGGCGTCTGCGTTGCGACGGGCCGGGAGACGGTCGAAGAAGGCTTCCCGCTCGGCCATGTCCGGGGTGACGTAGACGACCAACTCCATGCCGGCGGCGCGCAGTACGGGCCCGAGAGCCGACAACGCCGAGCCGACGAACCATGAGTTGAGGGTGGGCGCGAGCACCGCCACGACGCCGGTCTTCCCCGTGACGAGACTCGCGGCCTGACGGGACACGGCGAAGTTCAGTTCGCGGGCGGCCTGTTCGACGCGGGTGCGTACCTCGGGCGAGACGGTCGAGAAGCCGCGCAGAGTGCGCGAGACGGTGGAAGCGGAGACCCCGGCCCGTTCGGCGACGTCAGCCATCGTGGGGTGCCGTTGATCTGCTGGCATGAACCGGACGTTAGCACAGCGGGCACTTCTCAGCCGTCCCTCGTGACAGCGCTGTCACGCCACAGTCGGACATGCTCACAGGGCGCAGGACAGCGGTAGAGCTTGCACAGTACAGCCGTTTGGCCATCGCATTACCGGCACGTAACGCATTGACTTCACCTGAGGGCACTCCTAGCGTGCAAGCGTTGTCACGACGAGACGCCCAGTGCCCCACCAAGGCGACCCCTACGGGTACTGACCTGCTCATACGGCATGCACACACCGGATGACATCGCATTCATCCACGGCATCGCGGGTGCCCCACGCCCCGCGACGCACCGGAGCCCCACTTCCCCGCCCGCAACGGGCGAACGCCTGCGCACCGAACCCCGCGCACCAGGTGGCCCCACGGCCCGGTTCCGCACGACCAGGAGAGACAGTGAAGACCACGACGACCAGAGCCCTGCGGCGCTCGGGGACGGCAGCCGCGGCGCTCGCCACCCTCGCGGCCTGCGGCGCACACGCCGGCAGGGTGACCCCCGCCGGGCAGCTCCCCGCCTTCGAGGGGCGCGGCCCCATCACGTACGCCGCCGGAAAGGACGCCACCGGCACGGTCCAGGCCGTGCTCGACCGCTGGAACGCGCGGCACCCGCAGGAGAAGGTCACCTTCATCGAACTGCCCACGGACCCGGACGCCCAGCGTCAGCAGATGATCCAGAACGCGGCGACGAAGTCCGATGCCTACACGGTGCTGTCCCTCGACGCCGTGTGGACCTCGGAGTTCGCGGCGCACCGCTGGGTGGACCGGCTGCCCGAGGACGAGTTCCCCGTGCGGCGGATGCTGAAGCCGATCGTGGAGACCGGCACGTACCGCGGCGGCCTGTACGCCCTGCCCGCGAGCTCGGACGGCGGCATGCTCTACTACCGCACCGATCTGCTCGCAAAGGCCGGTATCACCGAACCGCCCGGCACCTGGGCGGAGATGAAGGCCGACTGCGCCAGGGTGAAGAAGCTGCCCGAGGCCAGGGGCATGTCCTGCTACGCCGGACAGTTCCAGAAGTACGAGGGACTGACGGTCAACTTCGCCGAGGCCGTGAACTCGGCCGGCGGCGTGATCACCGACGCCGCCGGCCGGACGCACGTGGACAGCCCGCAGGCCGAGCGGGGACTCGACTTCCTCGTCGGCTCGCTCGAGGACGGCACGATCCCCGACGAGGCCGTCACCTACCAGGAGGAGGACGGCCGCCGGGCCTTCCAGGCAGGCGAGTTGATCTTCGAGCGGCAGTGGGCGTACATGTATCCCCTCGCGGCCAGGAAGGACGGATCCAGCAAGGTCGCCGGCAAGTTCGGTGTCGCGCCCCTGCCCGGACTCGACGGCCCGGGCGCCTCCAGCCTCGGCGGCCACAATCTCGCGCTGTCCGCCTCGGCCCGGAACAAGGCCACGGCCGTCGACTTCATGAAGTTCTTCGCCGGTGAGGAGATGCAGCGCTTCACGCTGGCCAGTGCGCCCGCGGCACCGACGTACGAGGCGCTCTACAAGGACCCGGAACTGGTCGAGAAGTACCCGTACCTCCCCACCCTCAAGCAGTCGATCCTGCACGCCGTTCCGCGCCCCCGCGTCATCAGGTACGGCGATGTCACCGCGGCGATCCAGCGGGAGGCCTATGCCGCCATGACCGGGGCCAAAACCAGCGGGCAGGCGCTGAAGGACCTGCAGAGAGCACTTCAGCGGCAGCCGGCGGCGGAGTGAGAAGAGAGGTCATGGTGAAGACGCACAACGCGACCGGCTCCGTCGAGGACCGGCACACCGACACCCCGGGCCGCGTGCCCGGGGCCCGGCACGGCGGCTCGTCCGACCGGCAGGCCGCACCGGCCGGGCGCCGCCGCAAGCAGCCCCTCGCGACCTCCGGCTCGGCCCGGCTCGCGGCCCTCCTGGTCTCGCCGACGCTGCTGGTGCTCTCGGTCGTGGTGCTCTATCCGACGATCGTGGCGCTGAAGGACTCGCTGTACGGGGCGCCGGGCATCGACCCGAGGACGGGATTCGTCCGCGACGGCGAACCGTTCGTCGGCGCCGACAACTACTCCGCGATCTTCGACGAAGCGGGCGACCGGTTCTGGAACGCCTTCTGGAACACCACCTTCTTCACCGTCACCACGGTCCTGCTGGAAACAGTGATCGGCGTGGCGATGGCACTGATCATGCATCGCGCCTTCCGAGGCCGGGCCCTGGTGCGCGCGAGCATCCTGGTGCCCTGGGCCATCCCGACCGCGGTGACCGGTCTGCTGTGGCGCTGGATCTTCAACAGCGACGGCGTGGCCAACGCCCTCATCGGGCAGCAGGTGCTGTGGACCACCGAAGGCTTCCACGCCAAGGTCGCCGTCATCGTCACCGACGTGTGGAAGACGGCACCGTTCATCGGCCTGCTCGTCCTCGCAGGGCTCCAAGTGATCAACAAGGAGGTGTACGAAGCCGCCAGGATCGACGGGGCCGGAGCAGTGCGCCAGTTCCGGAGCATCACACTGCCGCTGGTGAAGCCGGCCCTGCTGGTGGCCGTGCTGTTCCGCACGCTCGACGCCCTGCGCATGTTCGACCTGCCGTACATCCTCGTCGGAGCCCAGAAGACGTCGGTGGAGACGCTGTCCATGCTCGCCCAGGACCAGGCCGCGAACGTGCGGTTCGGCCCGGCCGCCGCCTACGCCGTCATCCTCTTCGTCTATGTCTTCCTCATCGCGCTGGCCTTCGTGCGGCTGCTGGGAGCCGATGTCGTCGGTGACGACGGCACGGCCGGCAGGAAGCGGCGGCGCAGCCGGCCGATGCGCCGTCCGACGGGGGTGGCGGCATGACGCTCCAGGTCCCCGTCCGGGCACGCAGGTGGGCGCTGTACGCGGGAATCGCGGCGGTCGTCGCGTACTGCCTTGCCCCGTTCTACTGGATGCTGGTCTCCAGCCTCCGCCGCACCTCGGACATCTTCGACAACTCGCCGTTCCCCGCCAGGATCTCCCTAGAGAACTTTGCGGCGGTCCTCGACCCGTCCCGGCAGTTCGGCAGGGCGCTGCTCAACAGCGTCGTCGTGGCCGGCATCACCACCGCACTCGCCCTGGTGCTCGCCACCTTCACCGCGTACGCGATGGCACGCCTGGAGTTCCGGCTGAAGCGGCTGGTGCTCACCCTGATCATCGCGACCTCGATGTTCCCCGTGGTCTCGATCGTCGTCCCCCTGCTGAAGATGTTCGTCGGGTTCGGCTGGATCAACACCTACCAGGCGATGATCGTGCCCAGCATGTCCTTCACCCTGCCGCTCGCGGTCTGGAACCTCACCGCGTTCTTCCGGCAGATGCCGCAGGAACTGGAACACGCGGCCATGGTCGACGGCTGTACCCGGGGCCAGGCGTTCCGCAGGATCATCGTCCCGCTCGCCGCGCCCGGCATGTTCACCACCGCGATCATCACGTTCATCGCGGCATGGAACGAATTCCTCATCGCCCTGTCGATGACGAACAAGCCCGATATGCAGACCGCGCCCGTGGCGATCTCGAAGTTCTCCGGGGCGAGCCAGTTCGAGACGCCGTTCGGCAGCCAGATGGCGGCCGGAGTACTGGTCACCGTCCCGCTCGTGATCCTGGTGCTGTTCTTCCAGCGCCGGATCGTCGCCGGCCTGACCGCCGGTGCGGCCAAGTAGCCCCGCCCACCGCCCGTTGTTGTCCCCTTTGCCACAAAGGAGCATGTGAACCATGTCCCGCACCGCGCCGTGGTGGCGCAGCGCAGTCATCTACCAGGTCTACATCCGCAGCTTCGCCGACGCGAACGGCGACGGAGTCGGTGACATCGCCGGCATCCGCTCCCGGTTGCCCCATCTGAAGGCACTGGGCGTCGACGCCGTCTGGATCAACCCGTGGTACAAGTCGCCCATGGCCGACCACGGTTACGACGTGGCGGACTTCCGCGAGATCGATCCGCTGTTCGGCACCGTCGCCGAGGCCGAGGCCCTGATCGAGGAAGCGCACCAGCACGGCATCCGCGTCATCGCCGACATCGTGCCCAACCATCTCTCCGACCAGCATGCGTGGTTCCGGGCGGCGCTGGCCGCCGGGCCCGGCAGCCCGGAGCGGCAGCGCTTCGTCTTCCGCGAGGGGCGCGGCCCCGAAGGTGCCGAGCCGCCCAACGACTGGCAGTCCTGCTTCGGCGGCCCCGCCTGGACCAGGCTGCCCGACGGGCAGTGGTACCTGCACCTGTTCGCACCCGAGCAGCCCGACCTCAACTGGGAACACCCCGAGGTCCGGGCGGAGTTCGAGGACGTCCTGCGGTTCTGGTTCGGCCGCGGGGTGGACGGCTTCCGCATCGACGTGGCGCACGGCCTGATCAAGCATCCCGAGCTGCCCGACCTGCCGCCCCGCAGGGACCCCGACGCGCCCCCGGAGCATGTCGACCATCCTCACTGGGACCGTGACGAGGTGCATGACATCTATCGTGCGTGGCGCAGGGTCGCCGAGGAGTTCGACGGCGACCGCTCGTTCGTGGCCGAGGCGTGGGCGGACGCGCCGGACAGGCTCGCCGCGTACGTGCGCGAGGACGTCCTGCACACCGCGTTCAACTTCGATTTCCTCATGTCCACCTGGGACGCGAACGCGCTGCGTGAGGTCATCGACGGCTCACTGGCCACGCTCGGCGCGGTCGGCGCACCGGCCACATGGGTGCTGTCCAACCACGACGTCGTACGCCACCCCAGCCGGTTCGGCCGCAGGTCTGCCAGGAAGTGGCGGGCCAACGAGCCCTACCGGCCCGAAGGGCCGCTCGATCTCGAACTCGGGACACGGCGGGCCCGCGCCGCGGCGCTCTTGATGCTGGCGCTGCCGGGCGGCGCGTACATCTACCAGGGCGAGGAGCTCGGACTGCCCGAGGTGGAGGACCTGCCGGATGGGGTGCTGCAGGACCCGTGCTGGGAACGGTCCGGGCACACGGACCGCGGCCGTGACGGCTGCCGCGTCCCCATACCGTGGTCGGGGCGGAGCGCACCGTTCGGCTTCAGTCCCGAGGGGGCCGCCGGTGAGCCCTGGCTGCCGCAGCCGGCGCTGTGGAAGGACTACAGCGTCGAGGCACAGACCGGCGACGACTCGTCCATGCTGGAGCTCTACCGCCGTGCCCTGCGGCTGCGGCGCGAGCACCCCGCACTCGGCGAGGGCGATCTGACCTGGCTGGACGCCCCCGCCGGCGTCCTCGCGTTCACCCGCACCCCCGGCTTCGCCTGCGTCGTGAACCTGTCCCCCCGCCCGTACCGACTGCCCTACCACTCCTCGGTGCTGCTGGCCGGCGGACTGATCGAGAACGGCCTCCTCGAGCCGGACGCCGCCGTGTGGCTCGCACTCTGACGGCCGCGCACGCGGCCGGAAGCCGTGAGCGCACGAACGCTTCGCGAGGGGCGGACTTGGACAAAAGAATCTGACTTGTTGGACGCCCCGGCACCGTCCGGCCTGCGCACGGCGCCCCTGGCACGGCGCTCAGCAGGCCGGACCGTCCGCTGTTGGCGACATGTACCGCGACCCTTCACCCAGAGGGCACGTACCTCCTCTTCCGTTCCGCCCGTCGCTCGTTGATGATTCCGGTCGCTTCTGTTTCCTCACCCCAAGAGGCCCCACACTCATGCCTGACATCAACCGGCGCCGCTTCCTCCAGATCGCGGGCGCATCCGCGGGGTTCGCTGCCCTGTCGAACAGCATCGACCGTGCCGCGGCCATCCCCGCGGCACGCCGCACCGGGACCATCCAGGATGTCGAGCACATCGTCGTGCTGATGCAGGAGAACCGTTCGTTCGACCACTATTTCGGCATGCTCAAGGGCGTACGGGGTTTCGGCGATCCGCGCCCGGTGACGCTGCCCAGCGGCAAGCCGGTCTGGCACCAGGCCGACGGCAAGAAGGAGACGCTTCCGTTCCACCCGACGGCCGACGATCTGGGGATGCAGTTCCTCCAGGGCCTCAATCACGACTGGGCGGGCGGCCACAAGGCGTTCAACAACGGCAGGTACGACCAGTGGGTGCCCGCCAAGACGCCGACGACGATGGCGTATCTCGACCGCGAAGACATCCCCTTCCACTACGCCCTCGCCGACAAGTTCACCGTCTGCGACGCGTACCACTGCTCGTTCATCGGAGCCACCGACCCGAACCGCTACTACATGTGGACCGGGCACACGGGCAACGACGGCACGGGCGGCGGGCCCGTCCTCGGCAACGAGGAGGCGGGATACGGCTGGAAGACCTACCCCGAACGTCTCGAGCAGGCCGGCATCTCCTGGAAGATCTACCAGGACATCGGCGAC
The DNA here is from genome assembly GCF_056436245.1 of Streptomyces sp. NPDC043812. Taxonomy (NCBI): domain Bacteria; kingdom Bacillati; phylum Actinomycetota; class Actinomycetes; order Kitasatosporales; family Streptomycetaceae; genus Streptomyces; species Streptomyces sp. NPDC043812. The sequence continues at coordinate 59,797 of NZ_JBWKCY010000007.1, read as the reverse complement.
GGTCTGGACGCCGCCGGCCACTGGGGGTGGATCAACGACGCCTACCGCGGGAACTACGGCGACAACTCCCTCCTCTACTTCGACCAGTACCGCAACGCCAAGCCCGGCGAGCCGCTCTACGACAAGGCCCGTACCGGCACCGACGTGAAGAACGGCGGCGGCTACTTCGACCGGCTCAAGGCCGACGTGCAGGGCGGAACGCTCCCCCAGGTCTCCTGGATCGCCGCCCCCGAGGCCTTCACCGAGCACTCCAACTTCCCCTCGAACTACGGCGCCTGGTACATCGCGCAGATGCTGGACGCGCTGACGTCCGACCCCGAGGTGTGGAGCAGGACGGCCCTGTTCATCACCTACGACGAGAACGACGGCTTCTTCGACCACGTCGTGCCCCCCTACCCGCCGGCCTCGGCCGCGCAGGGCCGGTCCACGGCGGACACCACCACCGAGCACTACGCCGGTGGCTCGTCGTACGCCGCGGGCAACTACGGCCTCGGCCCGCGCGTGCCGATGCTCGTCGTCTCCCCCTGGAGCACCGGTGGCTACGTCTGCTCCGAGGTGTTCGACCACACGTCGATCCTGCGCTTCATGGAGCGCCGCTTCGGTGTGAGCGAGCCCAACATCTCCCCGTGGCGGCGCGCGATCTGCGGCGACCTCACCTCGGCCTTCGACTTCGGCACCGCGAACACGGCCCCCGTCGCCCTGCCCGACACCGCGGCCTACGAGCCGCCGGACCACGAGCGGCACCCGGACTACCGGCCCACCCCGCCGGCCGTCGGCAGCCTCCCCGCCCAGGAGCGCGGCTCCCGTCCCACCCGCCCGCTGCCGTACGCCCCCTACGTGGACGGCGCGGTCAACACGGCCGACGGCCGCATCGCTCTCACCTTCAGCCCGGGCACAGCGGCCGGCGCCCAGTTCTACGTCACGTCGGCGAACCGCACCGACGCCCCGTGGACGTACACGGCCGAAGCCGGCAAGAAGGTCACCGACACCTGGAACTCGGCCTACTCCAAGGGCACGCACCACCTCACGGTGCACGGCCCGAACGGCTTCCTGCGCACCTTCCGGAGCCCGGCGAAGACCGTTGCTCCCGAGGCGACGGCCCGCCACAACGCGGGCACGGGCAACGTGGAGCTGACGCTGGTCAACCCGGGCTCCGGTGCGGCGCGGCTCACCGTCACGAACGCCTACGACGGCCGGTCCCGCACGGTCACGGTGTCCGCCGGCGCCACGGTGAAGCACACCGTCGACCTGGCCGCGACTTCCCGCTGGTACGACGTGACGGTGCTCTGGGACGGGAACACCACGTTCCTGCGCCGGTTCGCCGGTCATGTGGAGACCGGCGCCTCGGGAGTGAGCGATCCGGCGATCCGCACCAGTTGAGGCACCGGACCGGGACCGCACATACGCAGCCGCACCATCAGGGCTCGATACCCACGTCGTCACGGTGGCTCCAGGCTTCCTCCTGGGCGGCGGTCATGGCCGGCCAGTGGTGGTCGCCGCGACGTGGGTACACCCGGGCCGCGTACGTGTCCGGCCGGTAGGCGGGATCGAAGAAGCAGCCCGTGCCGTACTCGCGGTCAGCGGCTGGGCATGCGGCCGCCACAGTGGCGGGGGCCGGCTTACGGCCGGTCCCTGCCCAGGCCGCCAGCGTCCGGAGCGCCGCCGCGTAGCCGGAGTCGCTGAGCGCGCTGTGCTCGCTCTCGCGGGTGAACGTCTGCACCAGGTTCCGGGCGTTGCCGGCTCCCGCGAGCGTGGCCCGGTAGGCAGACTCGTGCTCCACGAAGGCGGTCGGGTCGTCGATCGCGTGCAGGGTGAGGACGGGGACGGAGACCTCGCCGGTCAGGTCACTGTCGTAGGAGAGGTCGCGGACGGCGGACGGGTCCGCGGTGAAGCGCTGGACACCCTTGTTCAGGGCGCGGTCGTCGTGCGAACCGGTGTAACGGACACCGCGGTTGTCGAAGGGGTTGCGGCCGCCGAGCCGGTTCTCGACGATGTCGCGGAAGGTGAACGTCGCGAACTTGAGATGCGACAACAGCGTGCGTTCGGGGATCCTCACGACGGACAGGATGTCGTCGAGGTTCTGCTGCTGGGCCGCTGTCCGGTCCTGCGGATCGGATGCGTAGCCGGTGCACTCCTGGAGGCGCGCCTCCAGGTCGCGGCCGGTCATGTCGGATCCGGCCGGCAGGCCCTTCCACAGCGGGTACTGCTCCTCCGGGGGCCGCGGATGGTTGCCGCAGTAGTACTGGTGGACCACCCGCAGATCGACCCGGTAGTTGTAGCCGCGCGAGCCGCCCCCCAGAACCCCGTTGGTGAGCAGGACGCCGTCGTACGCGGAGCGGTACGTCTCGGCTGCCTTGGCGGCGACGTTGCCTCCCCAGGACTGGCCGTGCAGGAGGGTCTGCCGAGGTGGGCCGAAGGCCCGGGTGAACAGGCGGCGCAGGTTCTCGGAGTCGGCAGCCGCCATCCGTGTTCCGTAACCGCCGCGGCGGTAGGAGGACCCCGCCCAGGCGTAGCCCTCCTTGACCATGACCGACCAGCGCTCCAGGTCTTCGGCACTGCGCTGCGGTGTGGGGGCGCCCAGGTCCGGCCCGCCGTGTGCGTGCAGCACGAGGCTGCCGTTCCAATTGTCAGGAACGGCAAGGGAGAAGTGGGCGCCTTTCTCGTCCTGCCCGGCGTAACAAGTGGCCCGGTCCTTCAGGTCCTTCGGGCACACCACCCGCTGTGGCGCAAGTGCCGCGTCCGCCGCGGCCGGTACGGGGGAGAGCCCCGCGGCCAGGCTCAGTCCGGCGGCGCCGGCCACCGCAATCGTGGCCGCCCGCTTCGGGCGACGACGGGCTCCGGGCGAAAGGCGGGTGGAGCGGGACGACGGTGGTGGGCTCGAGTGCACGGGACTCTCCTCGCTCGGCGGCTTCGGCGTAGCGCTGCCGCGTGACGCTAGTAACACCCCCTCCCACGGCCGAGCTTGCGTTCATAAAGTACGCAGCCCGCCGTGCACCGGGCCTGTCGGCAGCCATGCGCCGACTGACGGACGTCCGCGTCGTTCCGCCGGGAGGACATCACGGCGATGTAGCGTCCGGCTCGGCACTTTGAACAGGGAAGTTGCTGTTTGTCTCGTGCGTGCCGAGTATCCGACGCTGCAACGAGCGGCACACCCACGAACTGGAGGCCGCCTTGCCGGGACGCGCTGCGGACAAGTCACTGCTCGACCGGTGGGGGCTGCCGAGGCCGCTCCTGCTCGGATACGCCGGAGTCCTGCTGTTCATGGTCGGCGACGGGGTGGAGATCGGATTCCTCGCCCCGTACATGGCCGACCACGGTGCCGGGACGGACGTGCGAGCGGGGTACGTGTTCACCGCCTACGGCATCGCCGTGATGCTCGCGTCCTGGTTCTCCGGTGCGCTGGCCGAGATCTGGGGCCCACGCCGGGTGATGTGGATCGGCGGCGCCGTCTGGGTCGTCTTCCATGCGTTGTTCCTGGTGGCGGCGCTGGGCACCGAGAACTATCCACTGATGCTGGTGCTCTACGGGCTGCGCGGCTTCGGCTATCCGCTCTTCGCGTTCGGATTCCTGGTGTGGATCACGGCGACCGCGCCGAAGGCACGGTTGGGCGCGGCTGTCGGCTGGTTCTACTTCGCGTTCACCGGCGGTCTGCCCACCCTCGGTTCGCTCTGGGCAAGCGCGAGCATCCCCGCACTCGGGGAGATGGGCACCCTCTGGTCGGCGCTCGCCCTCGTCACCGCGGGTGGGCTGCTCGCACTGGTCGGCGCCCGCTCCCGGGCGGGCGGCGACCGGCTGGCCCCGCCGGGGATGTCGGCGCGGCAGAGCCTGTTGACGAGTGTCTCCGTCGCCTGGACGCATCCCCGCGTTCTCGTCGGCTGCCTGGTGCGCGTCATCAACACCGCGCCGGTGTTCGGCATGCTGGTCTATCTGCCGCGCATCTTCTCCGACGACGTCGGGTTCGGCAGCACCCGCTGGCTCCAGCTGCTGGCGATCATCTTCGGCACCAACATCTTCTTCAACCTCTTCTTCGGGACCCTCTCCGACAGGATCGGCTGGCGCACCACGATCGCCACCTTCGGCGCCTTGGGCTGCGCGGTCAGCATCTGCCTCCTGCACTTCCTTCCGGCCTGGCTCGGCGCCGACCACTACGGGGTCGCCGTCCTCGCCGGGATGCTCTACGGCGCGACCCTCGCCGGGTTCGTACCGATCTCGGCACTCGTCCCTTCCATGGCCCCGGAGAACAAGGGTGGCGCGGTGGCACTGCTCAACCTCGGAGCAGGCGGTGCGGCATTCGCCGGACCGGCTCTGGCCAGCCTCCTTCTTCCGCTCGCCGGTGCGGCAGGAGTGACGGTCGTCTTCGCCGGGCTCTACGTCGTGGCCGCGCTCCTCACCCTGACCCTGAAGCTTCCGGAGGAGCGGCGCCGGAAGGGCGGGCCGACTGACACCCAGGCGGACCCGGAGCCGGTGGCCGGGCTTCACTGAGCCGTTTGGCGCACCGCCCTGCGCCTGCACAGCCACGGCGCGTCGGCCCTCGGAGCCACGCGCTCCTGGACCAGGTCGGCCTCGGCAGGCGGAAGGCCGGTGCCCGCCCGCACCAGTGCCGCGGCTTCGCCGTACGGTCACGGCCGGTGGGCAATCTTTCCAAAAGCGCCACAGGGGCTGCGCATCGCCTGCGGCACCTGCCGTTAGCGTGACTGGCCGACCGATCCGGCGCGCGACAGTGCGCCCGGTGCCGTTGTTCCGGCGCCTCCGGCAGATCAGGCCGCACAGAAAGTTTGCAGATGGACTACTGCTCGTCATGTCGTCGGCACCTCAACGGCGCGCTGGTGTGCCCCGGGTGCGGCGCGTACGCGCCGGACATCGCACCGCCTGCCCACATCGCGGACGGCGCGCAGGCGGCCATGACCCCGTGGGATCCGTTCCGTGCGTCGCAGCCGTCGCCTGCGCGGGAGTCCGTCTCCGACGAGCCCGGCACCGCTCGGCGTGGTGACGCCACCGGGGCATTTACGCCCGGTGGCCGCGGCCCGGCGAACGATGCGGTGGACGAGGACGAGACCCCGCCCGGGCCCGCAGCGCCGGCCGGCCGGGCCGCCCGGCGGCGACAACTGGCCCGCTGGAAGAAGAATCGGCGCCGTGCTGTGGCCGGGACGGCCATAGCCCTCGTCGGCGGCGGTCTGACCATCGCCGCGCTGCCGTCGGACTCGTCGCGCGGCGGGCCGGCCGCGGTCTCGGCACCCGACCCGATCAGCTCGCACCCGGCTGCGATGAGCAGGCCCTCCTCGCCGACTGCGGAGCCGCACGAGCGGGCGTCACAGCCTCCCCGCACTCGCCCCACCGCCACCGAGGCCACGACCAGGCCCGCCGCCCCGAGTCGTCCGACGGCGGCGCCCACGCCGGCGGCCACGCGCTCGGCCACGGTGTCCTCCGCGCCGCGGTCGCCCTCGGCCGACCTGCCCATTGTCCCGGCGACCCCACGGCCGACCGCTTCCGCCTCCACCGGCACAGGCGCGGCGACGAATCCGGCGCCTGAGGCCACCACAGCTCCGGCAGCACCCGCACCCACGAGGTCGCCCGCGGATCCGCCCCGGGTGTGCCTGCTCGTCGTGTGCATCGGCTGACGAGGAATCCGGGCGCAGGATGGCCGCCTCCACCGTGTGTGGTGTGCCGCGCGTGAGCTGACCGCCGTCCGAGCCGAGTTCCTGCCGCGCAACGGCCGGGGCGGGCGCACACTGGATCCATGGGCATGTTCCAGGGCGACGTGACGGTGATCGCCGACGGCGTCGAGTACGCGGCGAGCGCAGATCTGCGTTCGTGGGCCGAGAAGCACGAAACCGCCCCGCCCGGCCCGTCCGAGCCGGTCGGGGCGATCGAGGCCGTGGAGGCGGCCGGGGGCCTCGCCGACTGGAACGGCACGATCGAGATCTCCGCCGGTGAGGATGCCGCCTGGGCCGTGATGGACGCCGAGGCGCACCAGGTACGGATGCCCGACGGCGGCGTCTGCGGGTTCGTGGTGAGCCGTCGCTACTTCGGCACCGGCCTTCTGCTGATCACCGGCAGCGGAGAACCGCCGTTCTGACGCGCGTCCTCCCCCGGTCACAGGCCTCAAGGGCATTCTCGGCCACGCCCTCGGTGCGGCCATCGAAGCGGTCTGTGCCGTTCTGACACAGCAGCAGCAGACGACCCCGCCGACCGTGAACTGTCGAGAGCCCGGACGCCGATCTCGACATCGTGACCGAAGTGCCCCGCCACCTCCCCGTGGAGGCGGCGGTCAGCAACTCCTTCGGCTTCGGCGGTCAGAACGCCTGCCTCGTCTTCCGGGCGGCCGGTTGACCCCCGGCCCGTGCCCCCGAGCGCCACGGCTTCACCGTGCGGCAGCGGACCGCCTGCGCGCCTCGTCGGCATCAGCCGGCCAGGCGCAGCCGGCGTCACATCCCCAGTGCCGCGACCGGCCCCATCACCACGACCGGGTCCTTGGCCGGGTCGAGTGTGCGCACCAGGTCGCGCATGTTCTCCCGCGGGAGCGAGACGCACGCCTGGGTGGGGCCGTTGTGGTCGACGTGGATCCACACCCCGCCGCCCTTGCCCGCGCCGAGCGGCCGCTCCTTGTCCAGAGGGCTCGTGCCCGGGATCCGGTTGTAGTCGATGGCGACGACGTAGTCGAACGAGCCTTCCAGGGGCTCACCGTCGAATCCGGTTCCCGACGCGACGAACTCCTCGTCCTGGTCGTAGGGCAGCAGCGAGCCGGGGTCGGGCAGCAGCCCGCCCGCATCGCCGAGGTCGAAGATGCCGATCGGTGTGCGCAGGTCTCCGGCCTGGTGGTCGTCGGTCCAGCCGTTCAGGGCGTTGCGTGCCGGCCACGGGCCGCGGACGGGCCGCCAGTGCTGCTCCGTGTCCTTCTCGTAGAGCACCGCCGTGGCCATGTTGCTGTCCTGCGTGTCACCGGACACGACCAGCGCCTGCCGTGTTTCGTTGCCGAGGCCGGAGCGGAACACCGGACCGAGTCCGGGGAGGGTGCCGGCCCGTGCGGCATGCCGCTCGACGTCGGCGTGCTTGTTGGAATCGGCGCCGGCCCGCGGCCGGGGGTCCGGTGCCGTACGGGACGGTTGGTCGGCACAGCCGGCGGAGCCGGCGAGGAGCAGTGCCACACACATTCCACGGGCCAACAGCCTCGTGGCTGCCTCGCTTACGGGCATGGGAGAGCATCCTCCGCGTTCGGGAACAGTGCGGCATGGGTACCCGGTCTGCGCCGCTGTCGGTCGCGTACTGCATGCACTCACTCCACCGGGGCATCAACCGGGTGCCATCAGCGGGTCTCGGCGTTCTCCGCAAGGGTGAGGTTCACGCCTGTCGTGGGGTCGAAGAGGTGCATCCTGGAGGTGTCGACCCACAGTTCGGCCTCGCTGCCCTCCCGGACGCGGGTGTCGCTGCTGAGCCGGGTGACGATCTGGTGCTCGCTGATGCCCGTCTCGCTCACCCCCGAATCGGCGGCCAGCTCCTCCAGTTCCGACGTGGCGGTGGGCTGCCAGTCGTCCTCCGTGAAGTAGGCGTACACATCGGATCCGAGGGATTCGACCACACCCACCGTGACGGTGAAGGCGACCCCCGCACGGCCCGGCTCGACCAGGCTCGCGTCCTCGAATGCCTCGGGCCGCAGGCCGGCGATGAGGTCGCGTGGGGCGTTCTGCCGTTCGAGGGCGCGCAGCACACCCGGTTCCAGGGCCAGTTCGCCGACGGAGGTGTGAAGCACGTTCTCCTCCAGCGTGGCGTGGAGGAAGTTCATGGCGGGTGACCCGATGAATCCTGCGACGAAGAGATTGCGCGGCTCGTCGTACAGATGCTGGGGAGTGCCGACCTGCTGGACGACTCCGCCACGCATGACGACCACCCGGTCGCCGAGCGTCATCGCCTCGGTCTGGTCGTGGGTGACGTAGACGGTGGTGGTGCCGAGCCGCTGCTGGAGGCGGGAGATCTGGGTGCGCATCTGCACCCTCAGCTTGGCGTCCAGGTTGGACAGTGGCTCGTCCATGAGGAAGGCCTTCGGGTCGCGGACGATGGCCCGGCCCATGGCCACGCGCTGGCGCTGGCCGCCCGACAGGTTGGCAGGTTTGCGGTCCAGATGCTCCGTCAGGTCGAGGATCCGTGCCGCTTCCTCCACCTTGCCGCGGATCGTGGCCTTGTCCGTCTTCGCCAGGCGCAGCGCGAAGCCCATGTTGTCGCGCACACTCATGTGGGGGTACAGCGCGTAGCTCTGGAAGACCATGGCGATGTCGCGGTCCTTGGGCGCCTTGTCGTTGACGACCTGGCCGTCGATGCGCAACGTCCCCTCGGTGATGTCCTCGAGACCGGCGATCATGTTGAGGGTGGTGGATTTGCCGCAGCCGGACGGACCGACCAGGATGACGAACTCCCCGTCGGCCACGGTGAGATTGACGTCGCGCACCGCCAGGGCACCGTCGGGGTACCTCTTGGTGATGCCCTCGAGAATGATCTCGGCCACTGGTCGGTGCTCCTTGTCCTGACGGCCGGCTGATTGCCGGTCAGCCCTTCACGGCGCCGGAGGTGAGTCCGGCGACGATGCGCCGCTGGAACAGCAGCACGAAGACGATGATCGGAATGGTGATCACCACGGCCGCCGCTGCGATGGAACCGGTCGGCTGCGCGAACTGGCTGCTCCCGGTGAAGAAGGCGATTGCCGCGGGAACCGTCCGCGCCGCAGTGGTCGAGGTCAGAGAGATCGCGAAGAGGAAGTCGTTCCAGCAGAAGATGAAGACCAGGATCGCCGTGGTGAACACACCGGGGGCGGCCAGCGGGGCGATCACCAGCCGGAACGCCTGGGCGGGAGTGGCGCCGTCGACCTTCGCCGCCTTCTCCAGGTCCCACGGGATCTCACGGAAGAACGCGGACAGCGTGTAGATCGCGAGAGGCAGGGAGAAGGTCATGTACGGGATGATGAGCCCCAGCCAGGTGTCGAAGATGCCCAGGATGCGCTCGATGTTGAACAGCGGGGACACCAGCGAGATGGGCGGGAACATCGCGATCAGCAGGGACATCCCGACGAGCAGTCGTTTGCCGGGGAACCGCAGCCGTGCCACGGCGTACGCCGCCATGGTGCCGAGGACCACAGCGATCACGGTCGCGATGAGCGCGATGCCGATGGAATTGATCAGGGCGCGGGTGAATTCGGACGTCTCGAAGATGCCGCGGTAGTTGTCCCATGTCCATTCGGTCGGGATGAAGTTGCCGTCGGTGATCGTCGACGGGGCCTTGAACGACAGCGCCGCGATCCACCACACCGGGAACAATGCGTAGGCGATGACCACGATGTTGGTGACGGTCCAGCCCGTCGCATGCCGTTTTCCTGCGCCGGCCATCAGCGTCCCCCCTCTTGAGAGCCGGGGGCGGAAGCCCCGAAGAGTTTGATGAACACGAAGGCGATCAGCGCGACACACAGGAAGATGAGCACCGAGATCGCCGACCCGATACCGAGGTTGAGCGCGGTGAAGAGGTTGTCGTACCCGAGGATCGACACCGAGCCCGTCCCGTGCGCGCCCGAGGTCAGGATGTAGATGTTGTCGAAGATCCGGAAGGCGTCCAGGGTCCGGAACAGCAGTGCGACGAGGATGGCCGGTTTCATCAGCGGCACCATGACCAGGAGGAACCGCTGCCAGGCGGTGGCTCCGTCCACCTGCGCGGCGCGCAGGGTCTCCTCCGGCACCAGGGCGAGCCCGGCGAGCAGGAGCAGCGCCATGAACGGGGTGGTCTTCCACACCTCGGCCAGGATGATCAGTCCGATGGCCGGCCACTGCTCTGTCAGTGGGGCGTCGCCCGACGGCAGCAGCGCGGCGAGATATCCCGTGTCGGGTGTCCAGGCGTACTGCCAGGAGTAGGCGGCGACCACGGTCACGATGCCGTACGGCACCAGGATCGCTGTCCGTACGGTGCCGCGGCCGAAGATCGTCCGGTGCATGACCAGGGCGAGCGCGAACCCGAGGACGAGCTCGACGGTCACGGAGACGGCGGTGATGACCAGGGTGACCCAGACCGCCTCCCACCAGAACTCGGAGGAGAGCACGGCACCGTAGTTGCTCAGCCCGACGAAGTCGGCCCGGCCCGGGAAGCGGAGGTCGTAGCGTTGCAGCGACAGGTAGAAGGCGTATCCGATGGGATACGCCGTGACGGCGACCATGACCACGACGGCGGGCGCACACAGCAACCATCCGAGCCGCCGCTCCTGGCGTGCCCCCTCGGACATCGCCTCGGACCTGCCCGGTGCGGGGGCAGCTGCAGTGGAGTGTGCCGGGGCCGGTTGGTTCACGGGATCAGCCCCTTGGACTCGAGGGCGTCCTCGATCTGGCCTTCGATGAGCGCGACGTCGCTGCGCGGCTGGATGGCCGAGGGCGGCGAGAGGGCGTGCGAGATCGTGATGGACACGTTCTGATAGGCAGGGGTCTTGGGGCGGATACTGGCGTTCTCCAGGGCGTCGAGCACTGCGGATGCGAACGGGTAGTCCTTGGCCAGCGCGGGATCCGAGTACAGCGAGCGCAGCGTGGGCGGCAGTCCGCCCTTGAGGGCGGCGGCGATCTGGTTCTCCCGGTTGCGCAGGCACAGGGCCGCCTCGAAGGCGAGCTTGGGATGGCGGGAGAAGGCACCGACGGCCAGGTCGATGCCGCCGATGGTGGGCTTGGCGGGCCGGTCGGGCTCCACTCCGGGGTAGGGCGCCCAACGGAAGTGTTCGAACAGGTCCGGGTTGTTCGCCTTCATCGACGGATAGACGAACGGGTAGTTGAGTTCGAAGGCGGCGGCGCCCGATTCCATCGCGAGCCGGTTCTGGTCCTCCATCTGATTGGACAGGGACGGGTCGGCAGCCGGTGATCTGGCGAGATCCCGCATGATGGTGGCCGCTGTGACGGCGGGAGGGCCGAGGGAGGGTGCGGTGGCAGCGGCGTTGAGGATCGAGCCGCCCGCGCTCTCGACGAGCGTGTTGAACCAGACCGTGAGCCCTTCGTACTGGGCGCCCTGGATCTCGACGTAGTGGGGCTTGCGCTGCCGGGCGAGGTCGCGCGCCATGGTCAGCATCTCGCTCCAGGTCTTGGGCGGCCTGGGCACGAGATCGGTGCGGTACCACAGCAGTTGGGTGTTGGTGTTGTAGGGGACGGCGTAGAGGCGCCCCTTCCAGGTGGCCGTCTGCAACGGCACGTCGAGGGTTCCCTCGGTGGCACGCCGCCGGTTCTCGCCCGTCCACGGCAGGATCCACTCGGCCTCGGCGAACTCGGCCGGCCACGTGACGTCGAGTCCGATGATGTCGACGGTGTCGTCCTCTGCTGCCAGCCTGCGGACCAGCTGCTGGCGCTGGCCGTCCGCGGTGCGTGGCAGCTTGTTGTACTCGATGCGGTACCGCCCGCCGGAGGCGCGGGTGCAGTTGACCGCGGCGCTGTCCAGCGCGCCCGAGTCGTCGGGGAAGTTGTACCAGTTGAGGGTGACGGTGCCGGATTCCTCGGAGCCGCAGCCGCTCAGCAGCACGGCGAGCAGCGGCAGCGCCGCGAAGGCCCGCAGCATCCGTGCGGCGCCGGACCGTCGCCGGCACATGGGGTCGGGCCGTGCGGGGTGGGTTTCTGCCGCCGCACGCTCCACGCGATTCACGCCCCTCCGGTCCGGTCAGGATGTCGGGCCCGGGCCCGGGCCCGTTCGGAAGTCCTGTGCCGCCGACCGTAAGGGGCTCGGCGCGGCGGCCCACGGCCGCGGTCACGTGTCGCGGCAGCTGTCACCCGCACGGCGGCCCCGGGTGTCGGACCGCCGCGGGCGCGGGTCGTGGCGGTAGGGTCCGGACGGCCTCTACCCCGCCCGAGGTCCGGAAGGTCCGCCCGTGCAGCAGCCGTTCCTCGCGTTGTTCCTCAGCCGTCTGTTGAGCAGTCGCTGGTGGCGGGCGTTCCATGTGAGGGCGGCTCTGTTCGTGTCGCTCGGGGCCGGGGCCGTCCTGGTGGCGGGTTCCGCCCTGACTGTCACTGCCGAGGAGGGCGCCGAAGGCGCGACCATCACGTCGTTCCCGAGGGCGCTGTGGTGGTCCGTGGAGACGGCGACGACGGTCGGGTACGGGGACATGTATCCCGTGACCTTGTGGGGCCGGGTCATCGCCGCCGTGGTGATGCTGGCCGGGATCACCGCCTTCGGCATGGTCACCGCGGCTCTCGCGACCTGGTTCGTCAGCAGGGCGCAGCAGGACGCTCATGCCGTGGGCTCGGCCGTGCACCGGGTGACCAAGGAGGGGGAAGTGGCGGTCCATGGCGAACTGCAGGCACTGCACGAACGGTTCGACCGCGTGGAGCGGCTGCTCGCCGATCGGGACGAACGCTGAATCGGCAGCGGCCGGGCCGTGCCCGCCGGACACGCCCTAGGACAGCGTGATCTGGTACGCCTTGCGCAGCGTCCGGTGCACGGTCCAGGTGGTCCGGTCCCCCTCGCGCAGCACGCAGGCGTCGCCCGGGCCCACGTCGAAGGTGGCGCCGTCCGCTACGGCGATGGTGGCCGTGCCGCTGACGACGACGAAGAACTCGTTCGCCTCGGTGTCGGTCACCACGCCGGGTGTGATCTGCCAGATCCCACGCAGCTGCTTGCCGTCTGCGGACTCCCACAGGACCTTTCCCGACACTTCGGGGGTGCCGCTCACGATCTGCGAGGGGTCGAGAGGGTCGGGCTCGAGGTCGGCATCGGGGATGTGCACGGCGAAGGAGCGGAAGTCGTTCATGCCCGTGACGCTATGCGACAGCTGCGGCGACGGCACATGACCACAGTGTCGCGGAGCCGGGCGGGCCGGGCGACGAAGCGTCGGTACCCGGGACGGGCGGTGCCCGCAGGACACGCTGCTCGACACGTCGACGGCGATTTCCGGTTTACACCGGCAGGTGCGGGCTACGCGGACCGGCAGAGGTGTCCTGCTGTGCGAAGGAGGCGGCTTCGATGAGTGCGAAGGACACGTTGTCCGAGTACCGGCGCAAACGGGACTTCTCCAGGACGCGGGAGCCGCAGGGCGAAGCGCGCCGCTCCCGTGCGCAGCCCGTGTTCGTGGTGCAGATTCACGACGCGACGACGATGCACTTCGACTTCCGGCTGGAAGTGGAGGGCGTACTGGAGTCGTGGGCCGTTCCCAAGGGTCCCTCGGACGATCCGCACGAAAGGCGACTGGCCATGCCCACCGAGGATCATCCGATGGAGTACCGCGATTTCGAGGGTGTCATCGCCGCGGGTGAGTACGGCGGGGGAACCGTGATCGTGTGGGACGAGGGAACGTACCGCAATCTCACCAGCGACCGCTCGGGCGACGAGGTGCCCCTCGCGGACGGTCTGCGCGACGGTCATGTCTCGTTCTGGCTGGACGGCACCAAACTGCACGGCGGCTACTCCCTCACCCGCCTCCGCCGGGGCCAGGACGACGCGTGGCTGCTGGTCAAGCGTGCCGACGAGCGAGCCGGCCGGCACGGCACCACCGACCCGGTGCGCGCCCGGTCGGTACGCAGCCGACGCACCCTGAAGCAGGTGGCCCGGAACGCGGAGGCGCAGGACTGACCACCGGCCGATGCGTCCACGCGAATCCGCTCCCGACGGGAGGACCCATGACCCCCGAGACGGCCCGGCTGCACATCGGACGCCATGACGTCCGGATCAACCGCCCGGACAAGCTGCTGTTTCCCGACGACGGCATCACCAAGGCCGATCTCGCCGACTACTACGAGACGGTCGCCCCGCTGATGCTGCCCCATCTGCGCGGACGCCCGCTGATGATGGTGCGCCACCCCGATGGCATCGCCGGCAGTCACTTCGTCCAGAAGGACGTTCCGGAGCACTTCCCGGACTGGGTGCACCGCGCCGAGCTGGCGAAGGAGGGCGGGACGGTCACCCACGCCGTGTGCGACAACCGGGCGACGCTCGCCTACCTCGCCGGCCAGGCGTGCATCACGCCGCACCGGTGGCTGTCCCGGGCCGACCGGCCGGACGAGCCCGATCTGCTGATCTTCGACCTCGATCCGCACGAGGACGGCTTCGAGCCGGTGCGAGAGGCGGCGAAACTGGTCCGCTGCCTGCTCACGGACGAACTGGTGCTGCCCTGTGCCGTGATGACCACCGGCTCGCGCGGACTGCACGTCATCGTGCGGCTCGACCGACGTGCGGGCTTCGACGACGTGCGCGCCTTCGCCCGCGACGTGGCGGGCCTGCTCGCCGCCCGTCACCCCGACCGGCTCACGACGGAGCCGCGCAAACAGGCCCGGCGGGGCCGTCTCTATCTGGACGTCCAGCGCAACGCCTACGCCCAGACCGCGGTCGCCCCTTACGCCGTCCGCGCGCGATCCGGTGCTCCTGTGGCCGCGCCACTGGCGTGGGCGGAACTCGACGACCCGGACCTGCATGCCCAACGCTGGACGACGGCGACGATCGGTGAACGGATCGCGGACGACCCGTGGCACGACGCGTTGCGCCGCGGGCGCGGCCTGGGCCCTGCGCGCCGCCGCCTGGAGGCCCTGCGGAACGCGGAACCGGGACCGACTGCGTGAACAGCGGCGCCCGCCGATCCGGTCGGATCGGCGGGCGCCACCGGTGTCGTCGGCTCCGTCGGCCTGTACGGCAGCCCTGCAATGTCAGATGCGGCCGCGCGCAAGCCTGGTCAGCGGTCCGGTCGGCGGTTTGGCTGTGGAACGGCCCAGGGCGAAGGCGGCGCCGGCGACGCCTGCGACACCCGCGGCGGCACCTGCCGCAACTGCCTTCCTGTGCTTCACGACCGTCCAGGCGGTGGTGGCCGCCGACGCGGCCTTCGTGGCGCCGGCGGTGACAGCCTGCTGGCCGCTGTGGAGACCGGCAGCGGCCGCCTGGCCCACGCGCTTGGTCGCATCGCCTGCCGCTCGTGCGCCCGATGCCACCGACGTCCCGGCGTCCCGTGCGGACGACTGTGCCGTCGCGGCGGCCGCCTTGGCCTTCTCCGCGCTCTGCTTGCCCGCTGCCCCGTTGGCCGCCGTCGCCGTCCGGGCCGTGCCTTGGGCGGCCTGCCGACCGGCGGCAGTGGTGGTCCTGGCACTCGCGTTCTTCCTTCCGGCGGTGCCTGAATTCTTGGTCTTGCCACTTTCTGCAGTCATGTCATGCTCCTTGCCGTTCAACTCGACGGGAAACAAGGCGATTTCCTCAGCCGCCGCCCTCCCTGGGAAGCAGGGACCCCAGAGGTCCCAGATCCAGATTCAGATCGTCCATCGACAGGCCGTATCGCTCGCACAAC
The DNA here is from genome assembly GCF_056436245.1 of Streptomyces sp. NPDC043812. NCBI lineage: Bacteria > Bacillati > Actinomycetota > Actinomycetes > Kitasatosporales > Streptomycetaceae > Streptomyces > Streptomyces sp. NPDC043812. The sequence continues at coordinate 44,541 of NZ_JBWKCY010000007.1, read as the reverse complement.
TCGTCCATTCGCTCATGCAGGATCATCAGCGTGATTCCTATGTCTTCCTCCTGGTCCTCGCTCAGATCACCTGCGTCGACCCGGTGCATGGCCGTGCGCTCCATCAATTGGCGCAGCAATTCGACGATGGTGAGGACGAGTTTGATCAGGTCCCGTTCCACCGTTTCCGGATCGGTTTTCAGCCGCTCGCGGATCCCCGACTCCGTTCTCTGCGTCACTCCGGCCTCCTTCGGCGCGGTTCCGTGAGACACCGGGTCACCATGGCGCCGGCTCGTCCGAGGTGATCGACCGGATGACGGCCCGAAGGTTGATGTGCACCAGATCGACGTCGGCGACGGACAGGACAAGATCACCTGTGAGCACCGCACCCCCGTTGAGAAGGCGGTCCAGGAGATCGATGAGGGCAACGGGCGGTCCGGTGAGTGAGTCCCTGTCGTCGAGGGTCCTCAGGTCGAGCGGGCTCCGGCGGTCGGCTTCCGTGCTCATCCGGTTCCACCGCCCTCGTCCGCCGCCTCATTCGCGAACGAGTAGGGCGCCCAAGGGCCGGTGACCTCGATGCGCACGCCCGGAATGTCGAGAGCCAGCGCATCGATCGCTGCCCGGAACCGGTCCTGGCCTGCGAGCGGCACGAGATACGCCTCGTTGGCGATGTTCTCCCCCCGCTGGGCGGACAACTCCCCCTGCTGCGGCCGGTGGACGACCCTGGCCCGGGCCAGATGCTCCGCCACCCGTACGGCTTCTGCCGCGACGGCCGCGGCCGCCCGTTGGACGTCCAGGCTGCCGCGACGCTCCGCCCGGCGCTGCTGGAGATAGGCACGGCCCGGGGAGCCGGCGGTCGCGGGCGACGCTGCCGGTTTCGCAGGCGCGGCCGCGCGGGGGTCGGCATAGACCTTGAGCCCCAACTCCACGTGTTGGTCGAGCCGTTCGAGCAGCTCACCGAAGTGCCGACGCTGCTCGCGCAGCATCGCGGTCACCCGGTACTCGTCCAGGTACACGGTGGCGAGTCGCATGGGCAGCACGGTCGTCTCGCGGAAGGCCGCGTCGACCACGGCGTGATGGGCACGGGCGACCGTTTCGAGCCGTGGCAGGTCCTCCATCAGGTCGTGCAGTCCCTGCTCTCCGAACGCGTCGGCCGGTACGGGCGACACCAGCGCGGCGAGGCCGTCGGCCGTGATCACCTCTGTCCGTCGATCCGCGATGCCGGTGACGAGGGGGGCCGCCCGGTGCAGTGCCGCGTCGTCGCGGCCCACCGCGTACACGTAGGCCATGTCCGTGGTGGCGCCTTGTGCGGGATCCGCATGCCTGTCCTGTCCGAGGCTCACTGTTCTGCTCGCCCTTCCTGCTCGGTGCCGCGCTGCTCCCGGTCCGTACGCGAAGAGGCCGCCGGAAGCCCGACTGCCGCTCGCAGTTCGGCGAGCTCTGCCCGCAGTTGCTCGTTCTCCTCCGCCAGTGCGTCGGCCGGGGCCCCCTGCCCGACGCCGTTCCGGCGCGGTGCAGGGGGCCGGGAGGAGAGCGAGGGGTCGTGCTCCCACCAGTCGATCCCCATCTCCTTCGCCTTGTCCACGGAGGCCACAAGCAGGCGGAGCTTGATGGTCAGCAGCTCGATGTCGAGCAGATTGATCTGAATGTCGCCCGCGATGACGATGCCCTTGTCCAGGACGCGTTCGAGGATGTCGGCGAGGTTGGCCGATGAGCCCTGCTGACCGTAGGGAGCGGCTCGCGGTGCTGTCGGTATGCGGCCGGCGAGTGAATCGGTCACGACGTCACTCCTGTCTGCGCTGTCGGTGTCCGCGGAGTCGGCATGCGTCGGTCATCGGCGGGCCGGTTCGAGTTCTTCGTCCATCTCGTCCTCGAGGGGCTCGTCGGCGAACTCGTCGCTGTCCTGCACGTCCTCGTCGGCGTAGGACTCCTCGTCCGTCCCGTCCCGGAGCTCGTCGTCCTCCGCCGGCTCCTCGTCCGCGGGGTCCGCGGACTCCTCCGGCAGCTCGTCGTCGTAGCCGTCGTCCTCGTCGGCCTCGTCCTCGTACTGGTCGGCGCCGTCCTCGTACTCGTCGGTGGGGCGGCCCTGCTCGTCGGCTTCCTCCGCCTCGATCGCCTCGTCGTGGCCGACCACGATCTCGCCGTCCCGGATCTCACCGCGCCAGCCGTCGGTGGCTTCGCCGCGCATCATGATGAACCTGCGGTACAGCTTGAGATCGAGCCGGGCGCGGCGGCCCTGAGCGCGCCAGATGTTGCCGGTCTTCTCGAAGAGCCCCTTGGGGAAGTACTCGAGGACGAGCAGCACGCGGGTCAGATCGTCCGTGAGGGGGTGGAAGGTCACCACGCCCTTGACCGTGCCCTTCGCACCTTCCGTCGTCCAGGTGATGCGCCGGTCCGGCACCTGCTCGGTGACGTTCGCCTTCCAGCTGCGGGTGGACTTGGCGACCTTCACCCTCCAGTTGCTGGTGGTGTCGTCCGCCTTCTCCACACTCACGACGCCCTTGGCGAACGTGCTGAACTCCTGGAACTGGGTCCACTGGTCGTACGCCTCGCGCACGGGGACACCCACGTCGATGTCCTCGACGATGGTCACGCTCTTCGACTTGCCGCCGCCCGCCTTGCGGCCCTTGCCGAACATTCCCTTGACCTTGTCCTTGAGGGTGTCCTTGAGGTGGGTGGCGCCCGCGGTCAGCGCCGCCTGCGCGGGCGACTTGCCCTCGCCGAGTGCCTGGCCCCCCTTGGCAAGGCTCTTGAGAGCCCCGCCGGGTGCCCCGCCCGGTTCCCCGAGCTTCGCGACACCCTCGCCGAGGCGCTGCCCGAGTCGGGTCACCGCATGCTCGGCGCGGGCCCGTAGATAGTTCTGCAGTTCTTCCTTGAGCCGGTCCGTCGCGGGATCACCGGCCACTTGGTCCTTGATCCTGCCGAGGGTGGAGTCAGCCATTGCCGTCACCCCGGCTCGTGCGTGAGGCGGTCGCCGCGGTCTTCTTGGCGCCGCTCGTGCGCTTGCGCGCGGCGGTGGAGGTCTTGCGTGCGCGGTCCCCGGTCGAGCGTGTCCGCGCCGACGCGCTGCGGGCGGCGTCGGCCGGCGCCTTGGCCTTTGCCTTGCCGGCACCCGACTTGGTGGCACGGGACCTGGCCGCGGACGACTTGCCCTCGGACGACGTACGTCGCCTCGCCGGCTCTTCGTCCTCCTGTGCGGCGTCGGGAGTGCGCTCCTCGGGCTCGTCCTCTCCCTCGTCCTCGTCCTCCGTGCGGTCGAGAGCCAGGGTGCGCTGGTGCAACGAGTCGGCCAGGCCTGTCGCCCGCTGGGTGAGTGCCTTGGTGGCGGCGGACTTTGTGGCCTCCACCAGTTCCTTGCGCACCTGGTCGTTGAGCGAACCGACGAGCGGTGAACCGGCGAGGAGTTTCCCTATGTGCCTGGGGTCCAGGTCCAGCTTCCTGCCTGCGAGGAACATGCCGAACCCGATGGCCAGTCTGGCCTTCTTCGTCCGTCCCAGCAGGTACCCGCCTGCCAGGGCGACACCGATCTTGACGTTGTTCATCTGCGTGCTCCTCGTTCTCCCTGTGAGGGTTCCTTTCGTCAGGGGCCGTTCCGCAGCCCCTGACGATGGGCCTCGATCTCCTCGAGGCGGTCGAGCAGTTGGTCCTCGCGCCGGTCGAACTCCTCGTCCCCGATGCGTCCGCTGGTGAGTTCCTGTTCGAGTTGCGCGAGTTCCCTGTGCACCGGCCCCGGGTCGTAGTACTCGCGCTCCGCGGCGAGCAGCACCTGATCGAGAACCCATGCGGTGCCGCGGACGGGCGCCAGCGGGAAGGTCAGAATGCCGGTGATGAGGCCCATGAAGGACACCTCCGGTGGTGCGGGGCGGGTTCAGACGAAGCTGTACGGCGGCAGCGGCCCGGTGAGCGTGACCGTGCTGGCGTCCCCGCGCCGTTCGGCATCCGCCGTCACGGCCTGCACGAAGCCCGTTTCGCTCTCCCGGCGCACGAGGAACGACGCGTTGATGAAGTGGTTCGCGCCGGGCTCTGCGACGGAGGAGCGCGCGGCGAAGGGGCTGAGCGTCTCCATCAGCTCGTCGGCCGCCCTTCTGCGACGTGCTGCCACCTCGTTCGAGATCGTCTCGCCGAGGGTGATCCGTTCGTCGTGGGCCCCGTCCGTGTCCCTGGTGCGCTCGTTTAGGCGGCGCACCTCTTCGGACTCGGCCACGATCTCGCGCAGCAGGTCGTCCTCGTCCCGGACGATCTTGACGTTGTACTCGACGTGGCCGTCGAGCTCGGTGAGCCGTTCCCGGTAGCCGGCTTCGTCCTGGTCGAGCGCCGCGACCACCTGGTCGTCGTCGAGCCCGAGAAGTCCGAACCGCATCGGCAGGGTCGCGCCGTCGCCCATCAGCTGTTCGAGAACGCTCTGATGTGCCATCACATCACGTCGTTTGGGCCGGAGTCCGGGCGGTGCGTCGCTGACGACCGCGGCCAGGGCCCGTGCGCGGACCGTCCGCAACGGGGACGGCGGTTCGCCGACGCCCCCGAGTCCGTCCAGGCGCAGGGGATGGTCGGCTCCGGTGATGGCGTACACGTAGGTCGTCACCGGCTACTCCTCCCGGCGCTGGGCCGACTGGCGGCTGCTGGACGTCTTGCGGGCGGGGCGCTTGCGCGGCTCCTCATCGGGTTCGTCGCGGTTGCCCTGCAACGATTCCGTGAATGCCTCCACCGCTCCGCTCAGCGCCCCTTTCGACTTTCCTTTCGCCCCGCTCTCGGTCATGTCGCCGACGATGTCGGTGAGCTGACTGGGTGCCTTGCGGCCCGATTCGAGATCGAGCCTGTTGCATGCCTCGGCGAATCGCAGATACGTGTCGACGCTGGCAACGACCACGCGCACGTCGATCTTCAGTATTTCGATTCCGACGAGGGAGACGCGCACGAACGCGTCGATGACCAGCCCTCGGTCAAGAATGAGTTCGAGTACGTCGTACAGATTTCCCGAACCGCCTCCGCTGGGCGGTGCTTGGGTCTGTTGAACGAGTGACACAGTGCGCTCCTTCCGGAGTTCGGATTCCGGATACCGGGTGCCGGCCGCGGTTTCCGCGGCATCGACCACACCGGTGCCCGTCGATGTCAGCGCCGGTCGATCTGCCCCCTGGCATACCGGCGCAGGCGTTCGTAAGCCAGGAGTCGGCCTTCGGCGTCGAGGGAGACGTGATAGGAAGCCATCACGCTCATGGTGTCCGGAACCCTTTCGAGTTCGACCACCTCCACCTGCGCCGACCACCCTTCGTCGGTGGCCTTGACCGCGGATACGGAGCCGGGCTCGCACTGGAGCAACTCCGCGAGCTGGGCCGAGGCACGGCGCATTGCGCCGGCAACATCGGTGCGCTTGCCTGCGGCTTTTTCGCTTTCGCTGTCAGTGGTGTTCATGATCCCGCCCTGTCGCGCCCCGGGCGATCCACCTTCGAATTCTTCTTCGGCCGCCCGCCGTGGCTCCCGATGCGCGTGCCCCTGCCGACCGAACATATGCGTGACTGAAGCGAATTGGGCGTGGCGCGGCAAGAGTGCACCGGATCGGACGCCCTCACCTCTTCGGCGATCCGTCCCAATGCCCCTCGCCCACAAGGCGGATGAAGGCACGGTCCGCCGGGCGAGCTCTCGGCCCCGCGCGCGGGATGACGCGCGCGTGGTGAACAGAACGGGGGGTATTCGCGGTTCAGGACGCATTGAAGGGGGCAGTCGTGGAAATCTCCGGAATCTTCAGCGCCTTGCTCATCGGTACGGCCGTAGGCCTGTCGGGACGGCTCGTTCTGCCCGGCCGACAGCACATCGGCGTTCTGTGGACGCTCGTCGTCGGAATCGCGGCGGCACTGGTCGGCTCGTTGATCGCCATGGGATTCGGCGTGGCGGACACGCGCGGCATCGACTGGACGGAGTGCCTCATCCAGATCGCGCTGGCAGCGGTCGGCGTCGCCGGGCTGGACCGTGCCCTGCCACGCACCTAGGGTCCTTCGTTTGGATCTTGCCGGGCTCGCGCGGCCCGGTACGAGAAGGACCCTGGGTGTGCTGTCCGGGCGGAGCGGGACGCCGGTGCCGGGCACCCACCGGGCGTGGCATCGGCACCGGTGTGGCAGGAACGGGCACCGGGGTGAAGCATGGGGAGCGTCAGCCTGGCAGCGGCCCGTGGCCTCGGGCTGCCCGGAGAGCGGGGAAACGTGCAACCACAGCGGGTAGCGGCGTCCGTCCCAGCGGCGGTGGGGCGGTAGGACCGTGAGCAGCCGCCCCGACCACCGATCGGCGTCCTCGTTCCTCGAGGGGGTTTTCGCCGCCCTCGGGGCAGGGGTGTACGTCACCGACGCCGAGGGCCGCCTCCTCGCCGCCAATCCCTGGGCGGGAAAGATCACCGGGCTTCCGCAGGACCGGGTGCTGGGCCGCGATCTGCACGACCTGCTGCACCGTGACGCCGAGGGCAGGAAGGTGAGCCGTACCGAGAACCCGATCCTGGATGTTCTCGCGAGCGGCCGCCCTGCCGAAGGCAACGACGAGTTCTTCCTGCGCGCGGACGGCACGGTGACACCGGTCATCTGGGCCGCCACGCCACTGAAACAGGAGGACGGGACGCAGGGCCTCGTCGTGGTCTTCCACGATTTCACGTTGCAACGCAAAGCCGCGGAGCAGACTGCGGCGCATCTGACGGCTCTGGAGGAGCTCACCACCCGGCTGACCACGGTGGCGGGAATCTCGGAGGTGCTCGTCTCCACCCTGGACGTTCCGGAGATGCTCAGACGGCTCGTGCGGCTGCTGGTCCCCGAAATGGCCGACTGGGCGGCAGCCGATCTGATCACGGCCGCGCAGACCGGGGAGGTCCGGCGTCTGGCCGTCCTCAGCCGGGACCGGAACGACACCGCATTGTCCCTGGAAGGCCCCTTGCCGCCGCTGCCGGAGGCCGCGCCCGGGGTCCTGGCACGCGTCCTGCGCCGGGCACGGCCCGCGCTCCTGGACGCGGACGAGCTGGCCGCCGAGGCCGCGTCGCCGTTCGCAGGCGGACACGGGGAGCTGTTCCGGCGCCTGGGTGGTCATTCGGCGGTGGTGGTCCCGCTGCACACCCGCCGGCAGGTCTTCGGCGCGCTGACGGTTGCTCGCACAGGCGATTCTCAGGGCTACACCGAGGCGGATGTGCTACTTCTGACCGACATCGGCCGACGCGTGGGGCTCGTCATGGACAACGCCCTGCTGTTCGACCAGCAGCGACATGTCGCCGAGACCATGCAGCGCCAGCTCCTCACGCCGCTGCCGCAGGTGAACCACCTGCGGATGGCGGCACGCTACCGGCCGGCGCAGACTGCCGCCGAGATCGGCGGCGACTGGTACGACGCCTTCCTCCTCGAGGACGGTGTCACGACCATGGTCATCGGGGATGTCGTCGGCCACGATCTCAAGGCCGCCGCGCACATGGCGGAGGTGCGCAACATGCTGCGCGCCCTGGCCTGGGACCGCCAGGAGCCACCGAGCCTCATCATGCGGCGCCTGGACGAGGCCATGACTCACACCAGTGACGCCCCCATGGCCACTGCCGTGTTCGCCCGCATCGAAGGGCCCGACGGCGGCCCGTGGGAAGCGCACTGGGTCAACGCCGGTCACCCTCCGCCGCTCCTGGTCACCGCTCAGGGCCAGGCCCGCTACCTGGAGGACGGTCACGGACCCCTGCTGGGAATGAGTTCCGCCCTGCACCTCGGTCTGGACTGGCCCGACGCACGCCAAAAGCTTCCGCCCAGCTCCACGCTGCTGCTCTACACCGACGGACTGGTGGAGAGCCGCGACCGCCCCATCGACGTCGGAATGGCCCACCTCCGGCAGCACGCCGCCGCACTTGCAGGGCGCGACGTGGAGGATTTCTGCGACGATCTGCTGGAACGTATCGACCCGAGCGGGGACGACGTCGCACTGCTGGCGCTGCGCCTGCCCGCCGCGGGCGAGGGCGCCGGCGAGGACGAGCCTGCTCCTCCGTCGCTCCATGCACACAGCCCGGCCGCCCCCAACCGGGCGGCGCCCGGCTCCCTCGTCGAGGACTCGCCCGTGCGGGACGCGTCCGGTGACAGCCACGTGGACAGTCCGAGCCCCGAGGGCAGACCGCCGCTCACGTGATGCGGTATCCGGCGTTGGTGAATACATGAATCCATGGGCACCAGCGCGGTCATCGTGATCGACATGATCAACACGTACGAACACGCCGACGCCGAGCTGCTTCTCCCGTCCGCGGGGAAGGCTGTTCCCGCCATCCTCCGGCTCATCGAACGGGCCAGGCACGACGACGTCCCGGTGATCTACGTCAATGACAATTTCGGAGTGTGGCGCTCCCACCACGGCGAGATCGTCGACACCGCCCTCGCCGGGCCGCACAGGGAGCTCGTGGAGCCCGTCCTGCCCGACGACGATTCCCTGTTCGTCGTGAAGGCACGGCATTCGATCTTCTACGAGACGCCCCTCGCGTACCTGCTGTCCCAACTTGCCGTGGATCACGTCGTGCTCTGCGGTCAGGTCACCGAACAGTGCGTGCTGTACTCGGCACTCGATGCCCATATCCGGCATCTGCGGGTCACCGTGCCGGACGACGCCGTCGCGCACATCCATCCGGAACTGGCGGATGCCGCGCTGGAGATGATGCGGCGCAACATGAACGCGGAGATCGTCAGCGCCGACGCGGTCGAGTTCGGGAAGCGAGTTCGGGAAGCTGTCTTCCGCGCGTGAGGACTAGACACCGACGCAGGCCGCCGCGCAGGGCGGCTCCACGTCACTCCTCCTCGTCCTCGTCCTCCTCCTCTTCCTCGTCGAACTCTTCGTCCTCGTCGTACTCCTCCGGCTCTTCTCCCTCTTCGCCGTCCTCCTCCTCGTCCTGCACCTCGCCTGCCTCGTCCTCGTATTCGTCCTCCTCGCCTTCCTCGCCCTCCTCGGCCTGCTCGGCCTCCTCGTCCTCCAGCGCCTCCTCGTGGGTGCGAACCACCTCGCCGTCCCGGATCTCGCCGCGCCAGCCCTCGGGCTCCTCGTCGGTGAACGTGACGTACCGCTGGAAGTGCTTGAAGTCCAGCCGCAGCCGCCGGCCTTGGGCGCGCCAGATGTTGCCGGTCTTCTCGAAGAACCCGGAGGGGTAGTACTCGACGACGAGCACGATCCGCGTGAGGCTGGGCGCGAGTTCGTGGAACGACACGCATCCACGGGTCGAGCCCTTCGCCCCCTCGGAGGTCCACACGATGCGGTCGTCCGGCACCTGTTCCTGAACCGTCGCCTTCCAGCCTCGGGTCGAGGGTCCGACTTTCACCTTCCAGTCGCTGGTCGTCTCGTCACCCTGGGAGACGCTGCGCACACCCTTGGTGAAGCCGCTGAACTCCTCGTACTGGGTCCAGTGGTCGTATGCCGTGCGGATCGGCACTCCGACATCCAGCACTTCGACGATGTTCATCACCTTGGTGGTTCCCGCCTTCCGGCCGCCCCCGCCTCCGCCTCCGTCTCCGCCCCCGAACAGGTCCTTTGCCTTGCCGACCACGCTGTCCTTGATGCCCTTCGTCTTCTCGCCCACGAGCGCCTTCAGCGGGGAATCGCCCTGGAGGATGCGCAGGCCGGCCTTCGGAAGGGTGCCGCCGTTCTCGGCGACGTCGAGGAGCTGGTCCGTCAGATCCGACAGTTTGTCGCCGGCTTTGTCGGCCAGGACTTCCACCTGAGCGCTGAGATGGTCGATCAGCTCGTCACGGAACTGCTCCAGCCCCGATGCCTCGTCGCGGTCGGTTTCGCGATCTTTGGTGGCCATGGCCCTACCTCCGCCGCGTCGCCGTCTTCTTGGCCGGCGCCTTCTTGGCCGGCGCCTTCTTGGCGGCAGTCTTCTTCGCCGCGGCCCTCTTTGCGGGTGCCTTCTTCGCCGCGGCCCTCTTTGCGGGTGCCTTCTTCGCGGGCGCCTTCTTCGCGGCAGTCTTCTTCGCGGGTGCCTTCTTCGCCGCCGCCTTCTTCGCGGGTGCCTTCTTCGCGGCAGTCTTCTTCGCCGCGGCCTTCTTGGCCGGCGCCTTCTTGGCAGCGGCCTTCTTCGCCGGAGCGGGACGCTTGGCGCCCGTCGCGCGGCGCGACGCCGTCCTGGACGTACGAGTGCCTGCACCGGCGCTCTCGCGGCTCTTGCGGCGCGGCCGTTCCTCCTCCTCGGGCTCTTCCTCCTCCTCGGGCTCTTCCTCTTCCTCTTCCTCCTCCTCTTCTTCCTCTTCCTCCTCCTCGGGTTCCGTCTCCTCCTCCTCGCCCTCCTCGTCGGTGTATTCGTCGGCATCGCCGCCCTTCGGCGGTTCGCCTTCGTCCTCCTCGTATTCGTCCTCGTATTCGCCCTCGTCCTCGTCCTCCTCCTCGCCCTCCTCGCCCTCCTCGCCCAGTTGGAGCGTGCGTTCGCGAAGCGAGTCGGCCATGTCCGAGAGCTTCCGGTCGGCCGCGGCCGACAGCGCCTTGCGACCCGCATCAAGGAGTTGGCCCCGCACCTGATCGTTCAGATCGGCGACCTGCGGTATCTCGCCGAGCCGCTTCACGCCCTCCGTGATCAGCTGCTGAGGGTCGAGCCCGAAGCGGCGGCCGGCCAGATAGGTGGCCATGGCGAAAGCGAGGCGCCCCTTCTTGGCCCGCCCGAGTGCGTATCCGCCCGCGACAGCGCCCGCCAGGGCAATTTTGGTCGTGTCTTTCATGGACTGGTCCCTTCGGAAGCGCAAGAAGCCCTCTGACTCCAACGCTCCTTGCACGGCCCGCATTTGGTCGGCGTTCGCACCTCGATACGCCGCGGGACGGTTGCGGACCGCAACCCGTCGGCGTCCGCCGATTCGCCCGTGCGTCGGCGAGTGCACCCGATCGTGATGGGTTAAACGCCCCTATATGATGGAATTCTATGTTCATGCGTTGAATGTGGCTTCCGCTCCCAATCATCGGTGACGTCATGGCCGCTGAAGAACCCGCCAAACGCCGGACCACCGGCCGCAGCACCCGCCGGGACACCGCCGGCAGGTCTCGACAGGGTTCGGGCAAGGACAAGGCGGCTCGTGCCATGCGGTCGGCCGCGGAGCAGCTGCAAGAGCTGCTCGGTCGGGCCCCCGAATCCGTCTCCGCGCTCAAACCCACGGAAGACGGTTGGGAAGCCCAGGTCGAGGTACTGGAACTGGAGCGCATCCCCGAGACGACGAGCGTGATGGCGAGCTATCGCGTCACGCTGGACAAGGAAGGCGATCTGGTGGGTTACGAGAGGACGCAGCGCTATACACGTGGGCAGATCGACCGTCGGGGCTGAGACGCACCTGTCGGGTGAAGGGAGGCACCATGACCATGGTGCCGCAGAGCGGCAGCAGCGTTTCCCGAGGCGGTTCGGGCAATCTCTACGACGTCCTTGAACTGATTCTCGATCGCGGGCTCGTGATCGACATTTTCGTGCGCGTCTCCCTGGTGGGGATCGAGATCCTGAAGATTGACGCCCGCATCGTCGTGGCCAGCGTCGACACCTATTTGCGCTTCGCAGAGGCGTGCAACCGGCTCGATCTCGAGTCCGGACGCAAGGCGCCCGCCCAGCTGACCGACATCGTCGGGGACACGGTGGAGAGCGGCGCAAAGGGCAAGTCGAAGGGAGCCCTGACCGGCGCCGTGGACGCGGTGACCGATTCGGTCAAGAGCGTCACCGGTCGTGACGAGGACGACGACGAAGAGGACGAGGACGAGGACGAGGACGACACGAGGGAGAAGGAGCCCGTGGAGCGGCGGCGGCGGCCCGCCCGGCGGACCTCGCGTCGCGAAAAGAGCTCGCCCCGCGAGAAGGAATGAGCCATGGCCGTCTACATCTACTCGATCACCGACAAGGAGCACCCGCTCCGTCTCGACGGACTCGTCGGCGTGGGCGAGTCGCCGTCACCCCTGCGGGCAGTGAGCGGCGGGCCGCTCTGCGCAGTGGTCAGCGACGCCCCGGACGACCTGCGGCCGAAACGACGTGACCTCGGCGCCCACCAACAAGTCCAGGAACAGCTCATGGTGGACGGCACGGTGCTGCCGCTGCGGTTCGGCATCCTGGCTCCGGACGACGAGGCGGTGGGCCTGGCCCTGGAGGAGCGCGTCGAGGAGTACACGGACAGGCTGAAGGCCCTGGAGAACTGCGTGGAGTACAACCTCAAGGTGTCGCAGGACGAGGAGACACTGCTGCGGCAGATTCTCCAGTCGTCGCCACCCGCGCAGGAGCTCAACGACGAGATCCGCAGCGGTACGGCCGGCCCCGACGCGCCCGTCAGGCTCGGCGAGATGATCGCCGCCGAGGTGCAGGCGCGCCAAGAGGCGCTGGCCGCCGGGGTGATCGAGGCGCTGCGTCCCTTCGCGCGCGACCAGGAGTCGTCCGACCCGACCGGCGAGGACTTCCTCAACGTCTCGTTCCTCATTTCCCACGACCAGGAAGAGCTGTTCCTCACCACCGAGTTGAGCGTCGCCAACCAGGTGGGCGACGACGTCCGGTTCCGGCTGAACGGCCCGCTGCCCCCGTACAGCTTCGTCTGAGGAGTCGTCATGGGCCTGCTCACCCACCTTCTCACCCTTCCGCTGGCACCGGTGCGCGGTGTCGCGTGGGTGGGGGAACGCGTCCTGGAAGCCGCCGAGGACGAGTACTACGACCCGGCGCCGATTCATCGCGAACTGGCTGAACTCGAACGGGAGCTGGTCGCCGGGGAGATCGACGAGGAGACGTTCGACCGCCGCGAGGACGAACTGCTCGACCGGCTGGACGAGATCCGGGCACATCGTGCCGGCGAACAGCCGTGACCCGCAACGGAACACGAGGCCACCACCGTGACTGAGCCCCCCGCCAACAGGCTTGGCTCCTATCCGACCAGGGCGGCCCCGCCCTATGCGCAGGGTTCCTCCGCCAACCTCGCGGACATCCTCGAGCGGGTGCTCGACAAGGGCATCGTCATCGCGGGTGACATCCAGATCAATCTGCTCGACATCGAGCTGCTGACCATCAAGCTGCGTCTCCTCGTCGCGTCTGTGGACAAGGCGAAGGAGATGGGCATCGACTGGTGGGAGCACGATCCGTCGTTGTCCTCCCGGGCCCGCGGTGAGCGCTCGCTGTCCGAGGAGAACAGGCGCCTGCGGGCCGAGATCGACGCCCTCCGCAGGGGGGACACCGCGCTTCCCGAGGGCGAGGCCGAGGCGGAGGTGGAGGCCGAGTCGGAGACCCGGGAGAGGCGCCGGCCGAGGAGCCGCCGCGATGAGTGAACCGGTCACCTACGCCTACGCCGTGGCCCACAGCGCCGACGGCCTCGACGCATACGCGGCCGCGCTCACCGGTGTGGCGGGCGCACCGGTCGCCCTGCTGACCGGTGCCGGCGACCCGACCCTGGTGCTGGTCGTGAGCCGTGTGGCCGCGGAGGACTTCCAGGAGGACGCACTCAAGCAGCACCTCGAGGACCTGCAGTGGCTGGAGGCGGTCGCCCGCGCGCATCACGGTGTCGTCGACGCGCTCGCCACGCGTACCACCGTTCTTCCACTGCGCCTGGCCACCGTCTATCTCGACGACGAGCGGGCACGGGATGTGCTCGACGGCCGGTCGGCCATGTTCGCCGCGCAGTTGGCGCGTGTGGCGGGGCATGTCGAGTGGGGCGTCAAGATCTACGCCGACCCGTCCGCGGCGGCCCCCGCCCCGGCGCCGACGCCCGCGGCGGATCTCTCCCCGGGACGCGCCTACCTCCGCGACCGCAAGGCGCAGAAGAGCGTCCGGGACAGCGTCTACCGTTCCGCGCAGCAGGCGGCCGAGCGGGTCGAGGCGACGGCGCGCCGGCGCGCGGCCGGTCACGCCCGTCACCGGGTGCAGCAGGGCGACCTCGCCGGTGCACCGGACGAGAACGTCGTCAACGACGCCTACCTCGTGGCGGCGGAGCACACGGAGGCGTTCCGCGCGGAGGTGGCGCAGGCGGCCGACGGGCTCGACGGTGTGCGTATCGAGGTCACCGGCCCCTGGGCGCCGTACTCGTTCGCGACGGCCCCCGACGCGGACGTCGAATCCGTGGAGGGCGGCGCACCATGACCACGTCCGGCGGGTCCTCGTCGGTGGACCCGCTACCGGACCGGCAGGTCGCGCTCATCGATCTCCTCGACCGGCTGCTGAGCGGTGGGGCCGTCCTCACCGGTGACGTGGTGCTGTCGATCGCCGACGTGGACCTCGTACGTGTGTCGCTGCGCGCCCTGATCGTTTCCATCGGCCCGCAGAATCCGTCCCCCTGGGCCATGCCCGCCCACCCGCGAGACGACCATGACGAGTGACGGCCCGCTCCACCCCGCGCAGCGGTTCGACGAGGTCGCGGACGCCGCGGCGCGTGCCTTTCGGCTGCTGCCTGCCACGCCTCATGATCTGTCGTCGCGCGCAGAGCCCGCACGAACGCCGTCGCGCCGTATCAGCGCCGATCCTGACACGGTGGAACGGGACCTGGTCCGGCTGGTCCTCACCCTGGTGGAGCTCCTGCGCCAGCTCATGGAGCGCCAGGCGTTGCACCGGGTGGACCAGGGCGACCTCACCGACGAGCAGGAGGAGCGCCTCGGGGCGACGCTCATGATCCTTCACGACCGCATGACGGATCTGTGCGCCCAGTACGGGCTGACGATGGACGACCTCAATCTGGACCTGGGGCCGCTCGGGACGCTGCTCCCGCCGCCCGACTGAACGGCGCGCCCTTCCCCGCACGCGGGGGCGTTTCCTCCGGCCCAGGACGGTTACCCGGCCACCATGAACACTTTGCGGAAGGCGGACGGCGAAGCTTCCGCCATGAACGGAACGATCAGAGCGGTGCAGCACCTGCTGCCGTCCTCGGCCGGCCCCGGCAGGGTCCTTCGAGGCATGGACCGGATCGAACGGGCCGCCGAGCTCGACGGCGTCGCCGACGCCGTGCAGCGCGCTGTCCGGGCGCTGCCCCTCGGGCGGGGCCGGGACGTGCTGCACGGGCGCTGGCTGGGCCATCCTGTCCATCCCCTGCTGGTGCAGGTGCCGATCGGCTCGTGGATGTCGGCGGCCGTGCTCGACCTGATGCCCGGGCAACGGCGCGGGGCGCGCGCCCTCGTCGGTCTGGGGCTCGCCGCCGCTGCTCCCGCGGCGTGGACCGGCTGGGTCGACTGGGCGGAGCTGCAACGCCCGCAGATGCGCGTGGGGATGGTGCACGCGGCGGCCAATCTCACCGCGGTGGGGTTGTATGCGGGATCGTTCGTCGCCCGCACACGAGGATCGACCGGCGTCGGCAAGGCCCTCGGTTTCCTGGGCCTGGCGGTGGTGAGCGTGGGCGGAGCGGTCGGCGGGCATCTGGCGTACCGGCAGGCTTCCAACGCCAATCACGCCGAATCGGTCTCCCATCTCGTGACACCCGCATGGCACGACCTGGGTGCTGCCGGGGACTTCCCGGCCGGTCACGCGGTCAGGCGCCATGTCGACGACGTGTCCGTCGTGGTCGTCCGCGAGAGCGGGGACAGTGTGCGCGTGCTGGCGGACAGGTGCAGCCACATGGGCGGACCGCTGTCGGAAGGGGAGATCTCCGACGGCTGCGTACGGTGCCCCTGGCACGGCAGCGTCTTCCGGCTGTCCGACGGGTGGAACGTGACCGGGCCCGCGACCGCCCCACAGCCTGCGTTCGAGACACGCGTCGTCGACGGCCGTGTCGAGGCGCGGTTGCGGCACCACGAGAGGGATGCCCGTCCCGGCGCGGCGGACGAAGCTGCCTGACCTCGCACGGCGGTCGGCCATCCGTGCAAGGCCACGAGGCGTCCGGCCCCGTCGGCACGAGAGGCGGGCGCGCGGCTCTCGCCATTTCGGGTGGAGCCTGGCCGGATCGGTGAGCGATCACCGCGGCGGTGGCAGGCATGGACCGGGCGCTTCCCGGCGCCCGGGCAGTCGGCACACACAGAAGGAGACCTTCCATGGGCCATGGTGGCAACGTCATCGACGAGCTGTCCGCGGACCACAGGGAGGTGGAGGAGCTGTTCGCGCGGATCGAGAGCCATCCCGTGGGCGATCCGCGCAGGCGCGACCTCGCGGACCAGCTCACGAGAGAACTCGTGCGGCATGTGGCGGACGAGGAACAGCACTTCTACCCCGCCGTACGCCGCTTCGTGGACGACGGCGACGACATGGCCGACAAGGAGATCGCCGAACACGCCGAGGTGGCACGCCTGTTGAAGGACCTGGAGAGCTGTCCTCCGGACGACAACAGGTTCGAGACGCTGATGTCCATGCTCAAGACGTCCGTCACTTCGCATGTCGCCGACGAGGAGAACCGGCTGTTCCCGTTGCTCGTCGAGTCGTGCCCTGCCGAGGCGCTGGACCGCCTGGGCGAGAACATTCGCGCGGCGAAGGGCTAGGTCCGGTCCAGAACTCTCCGGCCCGCACCTGCCAGGGGCACCCACGGGGGTCTCCGGCGGGTCGGCCGGGGCCACGACACCTCACCCGGTCGATGACTGCGACGTCCCGACCTGGGCTCACCACGGTCGGTGACGCTTCGACGTGCGCCGCACGCGATGCCTTGCTTCGCTGATGGGGCCCGCTCTCCCCCATCACGAAGGAGTGATCATGAGCGTTGCAGATGAGTCCCGCGGCCGTGCCCAGCAGATTCGCCGGAAGGTCCAGGAGATGGAGCAGGCCGCCGAGCGGAGCTCCGACCCGCAGGAGCGGCAGCGGCTGCAGGAGAAGGCGCGCAAGCTCCGCGAGCAGAGCGAGCAGCACGAGGCCAGGCGCACCGAGGACCTCGACCCCCTGATGTGACCCGCTCGCACCGCATGATGTGAGCCGGTCGCAGGCCCCGGCCGATGGCGTTCCCGCCCTTGCCCTTCCGTGTGGGCGGGAAGCCATCGGCCGGTTCTGTTTACGCATGCGCGTCCGGGCCTTCCCCCCAGATCGTTGAAAACGGACATTTGGGGTACCCGCGCAGCGTGAGAGAGAAGTGACCCCCTGACCCACCTCATCGCAGCAGGGAAGGCGACATGAGGGCTCTGACCTGGCACGGAAAGCGTGACGTGCGCGTCGACACGGTCCCGGACCCGGTGATCACCGAACCGACCGACGCCATCGTCAAGATCACCACGACCGGATTGTGCGGGTCCGACCTGCATCTGTACGAACTGCTCGGCGCCTACCTCGAAGCGGGCGACGTCCTGGGCCACGAACCGATGGGCGTCGTCGAGGAGGTCGGATCCGAAGTCACCCGGACAAAGCCCGGCGACCGGGTCGTCGTCCCGTTCAACGTCTCCTGCGGAACGTGCTTCATGTGCAGTCAGGGGCTGCACTCCCAGTGCGAGACGACACAGGTGCACGAGTTCGGAAAGGGTGCGGCCCTGTTCGGCTACACCAAGCTGTACGGCCAGGTGCCCGGCGGGCAGGCCGAGTATCTGCGGGTGCCGTTCGGTGACCAACTGCCCATTGCTGTCCCGGAAGGACCGCCGGACGAACGGTTCGTCTATCTGTCCGACGTGCTCCCCACCGCGTGGCAGGCCGTGGAGTACGCGGCGATACCCCCCGAGGGCAGCGTGGCAGTGCTGGGTCTGGGGCCGATCGGCGACATGTGCACCCGTATCGCTGCCCATCGCGGCGCGGGACACGTCATCGGCATCGACCTCGTTCCTGAGCGGCTGGAACGGGCGAAGGCCCACGGTGTACGCACCTTCGACATGGAGCAGTACGGCGACAAACTGGTCGAGGCGATTCGCGACATCACCGGCGGGCGGGGCCCCGACGCCGTCATCGACGCCGTGGGCATGGAAGCGCACGGAACCTCCGTGGCCAAGGGCGCACAGCAGCTGACGACGCTGCTGCCCGACGCCGTCGCCACGCGGCTGATGGAACGCGTGGGCGTCGACCCGATGTCGGCCCTCCGCCTGGCCATCGAGCTCGTGCGCAGGGGCGGCACCATCTCCGTGTCCGGGGTGTACGGAGGGATGGCCGACCCCATGCCGCTGCTCACCCTGTTCGACAAGCAGATCCAGCTGCGGATGGGCCAGGCCAACGTCCGGCGATGGGTGGACGACCTGCTGCCGCTGCTCACCGACGGCGACCCGCTCGGTGTGGAGGACTTCGCCACGCACATCATGCCTCTGGAGCAGGCGCCGGACGCGTACGAGATGTTCCAGAAGAAGCAGGACGGTGCCGTGAAGGTGCTGTTCACCCCATGAGCGCCACGGGCACCGGTCATGTCTACGCCCCGCAGGCAGACACACATCTGCTGGTGGAGGCGCTCGCCGACGCGCCGCCCCGGGCGGGCGCGGACGTGCTCGACATGTGCACGGGCAGCGGGGTTCTGGCGCTGGCTGCGGCGCGGCACGGGGCCCGGGTGACTGCCGTCGACATGTCCGCGCGGGCTGTCACAGCGGCCCGGGACCACGCCGAACGGGCCCGTGCTGCTGTACACGTGGTGCACGGTGACCTGTTCGCGCCGGTGAACGGCCGCGAGTTCGATCTGATCCTTAGCAATCCGCCCTACGTCCCCGCCCCGGAACACCGTCCACGGCACGGGCGCGCTCTGGCGTGGGACGCCGGCCCCGACGGCCGGGCAGTGCTGGACCGTATCTGCGCCGAAGCGCCGCACATGCTGCGCAGCGGCGGGTTCCTCCTTCTGGTGCAGTCCGCCCTGTGCGGCACTTCGCTCACGCTGGGGCAGTTGCGCCGGCAGGGACTGCGGGCCGAGGTGGTGCGGCGCAGGCGGATCCCGTTCGGCCCGGTGATGTCCTCACGTGCCGCATGGTTGACCGGCCGCGGGCTCATCTCCGCCGCCGACACGACGGAAGAGCTGGTGATCATCCGTGCCGAACGTGCCCGATGACCGCACGCCCCGGCGGATGACGCTGACCGGCGACGGTCCGCTGCTCGTCGAAGGGCCTGTGGAACTCACTCTCGACGACGGCACCGTCGTCCGGTCCGACCGGTTCGTCGTGGCGATCTGCACCTGCCGCCGCAGCCGCACCTATCCATGGTGCGACACCAGCCACCGTGCCCGGAGCAGGTCATGACCCGCCGTGGGACAGCCGCCACGCCCGCGTCCACACCCGTTCGGCCCCGGCTTCCGCAACAGCGAGGGGACTTGTCGCGGGCACTGCTGACCTCTCTGCGCGGACCCGTCGGCGGGCGGCTGCCCGATCCCACGGCAGCCTCCGGGGTCGCGCCGTACTCGGACGATCTCCAACTCGCCCTCTACGTCTGCTACGAGCTGCACTACCAGGGCTTCGACGGCGTCGACGCGGACTGGGAGTGGGATCCGGAACTCCTGCGACTGCGAGGCGCGTTGGAGCGCCGCTTCCTCGAGGCGCTGCGCGCCGACACGGCGGGTCATCCGGATCTGGGGACGGCTCTCGACGGCATCCTCGTCGAACCGGTCGGCGGCACTGGGGTCTCGTACTTCCTGTGCGACGAGGGCACGTTGGCACACCTGCGGGAGTACGCCGCCCAGCGTTCCCTCTACCACCTCAAGGAGGCCGACCCGCATGCCTGGGTCATCCCGCGGCTGCGGGGCAGGAGCAAAGCGGCCTTCGTCGCCGTCGAGTTCGACGAGTTCGGTGCCGGGCGGGCGGAGCGAGTGCACGCTCAGCTCTTCGCCGATCTTCTGCACGACCTGGGCCTGGACGCTTCCTACGGCCGCTACCTCGACGCCGTCGGCCCCGAGATGCTGGCCACGGTGAATCTGATGTCGCTGTTCGGGTTGCACCGCGCGCTGCGCGGAGCGCTCGTCGGGCATTTCGCGGCGGTGGAGACGACGTCGCCCCCCGCCTCGCGGCGGCTCGGCCGGGCGATGCGGCGTACCGGCGCGGGTCCGGCCGCCGAACACTTCTACAGCGAGCACGTCACCGCCGACGCGGTCCACGAACAGGTGGTGCGCCGGGACGTCATCGGCGGGCTGCTGGCCGAAGAGCCGGCGCTCGCGGCGGACATGGCGTTCGGGATCGCCGCGACGGAGTGGGTCGAGGACCGGTTCGGAGCCTCGCTCATGTCCGCATGGCGCGACGGGCGGACGAGCCTGCGCGCGCCGCTCGGCGACGGATCGACCACCGGGGAACAGCAGCCGGCCCGTGCCGGGAAGACAGGACCGAAGGAGCAACGTCGTGGCAGCACGTCATGAGAAGGACGATCCGGTCACTCGGCACCCGCGGCCGGAGTTCGCGGACCAGAATCAGCCGCATCCCGGCTGGACCGGCCCCATGGATCCGCCGCCCGATCACGGCGAGGACTCCTACGAGGGGCATGGACTCCTGGCCGACCGTGTCGCCGTGATCACCGGCGGGGACTCCGGGATCGGCAGGGCCGTCGCCCTGGCCTATGCCCGAGAGGACGCCGACGTGGTGTTCACGTACCTGTCGGAGGAGAAGGAGGACGCCCGCGAGACATCCCGGCTGATCGAGGACGCGGGCCGCGAGGCGGTGGCCGTGGAGTGCGACATCCGCCGGGAGGAACAGTGCCGGGGGCTGATCGACACCGCCGTCGACAGGTTCGGCAGGATCGACATCCTCGTCAACAACGCGGCCTACCAGATGTCGCAGCCCGACGGCATCCAGGCCATCACGACCGAGCAGTTCGACCGGGTCGTGCGGACCAACCTCTACGGCATGTTCTGGCTGTCGAAGATGGCGCTGCCCCATATGCCCAGGGGCGGCAGCATCATCAACACCACGTCGGTCCAGGGCTACAAGCCCAGTCCCCATCTCCTCGACTACGCGATGACCAAGGGTGCGATCATCACCTTCACGCAGGGTCTGGCGCAGATGGTGGCCGAGCAGGGCATCCGCGTGAACGCGGTCGCGCCCGGCCCGGTGTGGACCCCGCTCATCCCCGCCACGCTCCCGGACACCGTGGAGTTCGGCAAGCAGTCACCGCTCGGCCGTCCCGCACAGCCGGCGGAAATGGCCCCGGCCTTCGTCTTCCTGGCCTCGCCCCGCGCGAGTTACATCACGGCGGAGATCGTCAACGCCACCGGCGGCACCCCCCTCCCGTGAGCGGCGGGCCCCGTCACCGTCCGCTCGGCGCGGGGCCGCGCGGACAAGGCAGCACGGAGGAACACCGGGACCCGCTGATCGTCTACGCGAACTTCGCCTCCGACCTTGCGATCAGCCCGAGCGCCCAGGACCCGCTGACGGCGTGGGCGGAACAGGCGCCGCGCAAGATCTGGCTGACCCGTCCGGGGGACGTACTCGTCTCGCCGGCCCCGTTGAGCGCTGATTTCCGGCGTTACGCGGAAGAGACGCTCGGCCTGCCGCGCGATTCCGTCGAGGTCCTCACGGCGCCGCCGGAGCCCGGCCTTCTCATGGGGGACACCGTCCGTCGGGGCGGCTTGGTGAGCACGCTCCGTGCGCTCGCCGCCGAGCGTCCCGGGGTCCGGCTGCTTCCCCTGGCTCTGGACACCTCCGCCGTCCGCCTCGCCGCGGAACTGGGCGTCCCGGTGGCGCCGTACGGCCCGGGAGGCCCGCCTGCGGAAGCACTGGCCGTGGCGTACCGGCTGAACACCAAGACGGGATTTCGTGGCGCCGCCGCCGAGTTGGGCATCCGGGTGCCGCCCGGCCAGGCGTGCACCGGCAACCGACTGACGCAGACGGCAGCCTCCCTGCTGGCACGCCACGGACGCGCCGTCATCAAGCCGGACCGCTCCGCCGGCGGATACGGACTGCGGTTCCTCACCCGCGGGGACGGGGGCGCCCTTCCCGACACGCTGCGGTCCGCGTGCGGCGGTTCAGCGACCGGTACCTGGGTGGTGGAGCAGTGGCTCGATGTCGCGAGGTCCGTCAGCGTCCAGATGGAGACGTCCGCGCGGGTACCGCGAGTGCTGTTCACCGGTGAGATGCGTACGACCGGTGGCGCCTTCACCGGGTACGTGTCGCCCCTGGAAGGCGCTGCCGACCCGCTCGTACACGAACTGGAGCGATGGGGAGCAGCCCTCGGAGAGCACCTGGCATCCCATGGATACGCGGGGCCCTACAGCCTCGATGCGGTCGTCGCGGACGGCGTGCTTTATGCGACGGAGAGCAATGTCCGCCGGACGGCCACCACCACCCCGTACGTCATGGCGGACCGCCTCGGCCGGCGGGCCGGACTCGCCGCTCCTGCCTGGCTCATCGGGAAGGGACGGTCGGCGAGGGCGCACACCTTCGCCGGCGTGCTGGGACTGCTGGGGACCACAGGTCTCGGCTGGGATCCGGGTCGCGGGGCGGGAATTGTGCTCTACGGCGATGCTCCCGCCGACGGACGGTCCTGGCGGTACGCGGCCATCGGGCCGGACGGCGCAGGCGTGGCGGAACTGGAGACGGCGCTGACGGAGGTCATGGAGCTCGGCCCCTGACCGCCGCCAGGGCACGTCAGGCAGCGAGCGGCGCGGTCGCCATACCCGCCCGGTCGCGCAGGCCGTCGAAGAACTGCTGCATCGCCTCCAGGGCGGTGTACCGCGGCTGCCAGTCCAGCTCGGCGCGCGCCCGTGAGCTGTCCAGCAGCGGAAGGCGCAGCACCGCGTCGAACAGGTCCGGTGACGCGCCCACCACACGCAGCCGCCACGCCGCGGACAGCGCTGCCCGTACCGGTGCCGAGGGGCAGCTCAGCAGCCGGGCGTCGAGGAGGCCGGCGAGTTCGACTGCGTTCAGCGGCGGATCGGCGGCGAGGTTGAAGGCGCCGCGCACGGGGCGCAGCACGGCCTCGCGGTAGGCGGCAGCGGCGTCGTCGGTGTGCAGGGCCTGGAAGGTGAGTCCCGGGAGGTCGGGGACGGCCGGCACGAGCGACGGGCGCACCAGCTGCGCGGGCACCAGTCGGCCGGCGAAGATCCGCAGCTGCTCGGCAGCGGCCTCCCGCTTGAAGAGGAACGCCGGGCGCATACGGACCACCCGGATGTCCGGGTGAGTCTGCTCGTAGGCGTCCAGGAAGCGTTCGAGATACGCCTTCTCCCGGCAGTAGGCCGCTTGCGGCCAGCCGTGCGTGGGCCAGCTCTCGTCCACGGCCCGGTCCTTGGGCCCCGGGGAGTACGCGCCCACCGAGGAGGCGTGGATCAGTGCCGGGACCCCGGCGGCCGCGGCCGCCTCGAAGAGACGGATGCTGCCGAGGACATTGGTGCGCCACGTGGTGACGGGGTCGTGGGTGGGCTGGAACTTCCAGGCGAGGTGGACGACGGCGTCCGCGCCGCTGAGGAGTGGTGCCAGGTCGGTGCCGTCGGGATCGATGTCCGCGGCAGTCCATGTGGTGCGGTCGGGCTGCCAGTCCGGGACCCGGCGTGCCAGGCCGAGCACCGAGGCCACCTCCGGCTGTGCGCTCAGCGCCTGGACGACGCTCGTTCCCACGTTGCCGGTCGCGCCGACGACCACGACCCGCAGGCCGTCCCTGCCGCCCGTGCCCCGGACCGCGCTGCCGTTCGTGCCGGTCGTCCCACTCATGTCGGCGCCCTTCCGCGGGGAGATGGCCCCCACGAGTGGGGGGTACCCGGCTCTCCGCAGCTCATGCGGCCCTCTCCCCCGTTGCGCGCTGCAGGTCAGGGCGGGTGCGCAGCGGTCACCCTGCTGGTTCGCAGCGTGGGGTCCGCTGCGCCCGGGACGGGACGGAGCGGGGACGTCCGCCCGGGGCGCAGGCCGCAGGTCCGGGGCGTGGCGTGGCGTACGAGATCATCGAACGCGGTCGGCACTGCACTTGCGGTCTCCGCGTCGTCACCATGGGTGAGCTGGGCGCTGATGCGGCGGCGGTCGAGCAGGTGCATGTCGACGGCTCGCGCCCGTTCGCGAGCGCTTCGCCGTCGAGGGCGCCGACAGGTGCCCGGCCGCCCCGGAAGCGACGTTGGGCCATTCGTGCTGTCATCGAGACGAAGGGCGCAACCCTGTCGAGGACGGGAGCACATCATGGCGGAGAACATGCGGGCCCGAGACATCATGACCGGTGGCGTGCAGTGCGTCGGCGCCCACCAGTCCCTGCACGACGCAGCGAAGATGATGCGCGATCTGGACGTCGGCTGTCTGCCCATCTGCGGCGACAACAACCGGCTCACCGGACTGATCACCGATCGCGACATCGTCGTCACGTGCTGCGCCGAGGGGGTCGACCCGGCATCCGTGCAGGCCGGTTCCCTCAATGCCAAGGTGCACTGGATCGATGCCGACGCCCCCGCGGGCGAGGTTCTGACGACGATGGAGGAGCACCAGATCAAACGGCTGCCGGTGATCGACGTCAAGAGCGGTCACCGCCTCATCGGCATGATCACCGAGGCGAATCTCGCGAAGAACCTCACGGACGAGCAGATCGCCGAGTTCGTTCACCGCGTCTACACGACCACCACGACGACGGCAGGTACGGGCTGAGGAGTCCTGCCGAACCAGGAACGGGGGAAACCGCGGCGGGGCGAGGCGTACTGACTGCCTGTCAGCGCCCGGCCATGGCAGGGGTGCGCCACCCCGCGCGGTGTCCGGCCGGCAGCCGAATTCGGTGAGCCGATTTTCGTGAACCACCCACGATGCGCGGCGAGAAGACGGAAAGACTGTTTGCCACGCCCTTAAGCGGAAAACAGTACGCGTAGGGATACTCCGTCATCGGAGGGCGAAATGATCAT
This sequence comes from Streptomyces sp. NPDC043812, assembly GCF_056436245.1. Lineage (NCBI taxonomy): Bacteria > Bacillati > Actinomycetota > Actinomycetes > Kitasatosporales > Streptomycetaceae > Streptomyces > Streptomyces sp. NPDC043812. The sequence continues at coordinate 20,020 of NZ_JBWKCY010000007.1, read as the reverse complement.
TCTCGGACTCATCCTTCTCATCATCGGTGCCGTGGCCGGCATCGGAATTCTCTGGACGATAGGCATCATCCTGATCGCGATCGGGGCGGTTCTGTGGGTCCTGGGCGCCGTCGGTCACGCAGTGGGCGGCCGACGTCACTACTGGTAGCAGCGCCACCTGATCGGTTCGGGACGGAGATTGCCCCCGTTCGGGCAATTCCCTCCGCGGCCACCGCAATTCGCAAGGTGAGGGCGGCAATTTACGATTCACCGCCACCTCACTCGCGTCAGTGCCCGTTTATGCCACGGCAGATCGGGAATCCGCCTTCTACGCGAGAGGCGAGAGGTGCTCTCATGAGTGCACACGAAAAGTCCAAGGCCAAGGCCGAGCAGGCCAAGGGCAGGATCAAGGAAGGCGCGGGACGCTCCGTCGGAAACGAAAGGCTGACTGCCGAAGGTCGGTCCGAGAAGACCAAGGGCGCGATGCGCGATGCCAAGGAGAAGACGAAGGACGGGGCACGGAAGGCACGGGACGCCATCAAGGGCGACTGAGCCCTTCCGCTCGCACCTGAAAGGGGCCCGGCTCACGCCGGGCCCCTTTCGTCGTCCTCCCCCGGCATCGAGGCGGCATCGAGGCCGGTTCTCAGCCGGTTGATTCATCGGGCTCGGGCCGCCCGGCGTCATCGTCGCCCGCGGGCGGATCCGAGCGGGGTCCCGCCCCGGCCTCGTCGATGTCCGGTACGTCGGGGGCGTTCTTCTCGCTCTCGCCCTCCTTTGTTTCGGCCTCTCCGGGCCGAGCGGTGGCCTCCTGTGTCCCTTCGGGCTCTTCCGGATCCCATGGATCCTCTTCCGTACCGGTCTGCTGATCGGGCATGTCCCGCGGCAGCGGATCGTCGGTGTCTTCGAAGCCTTCCGGCCTGTACTCTCCGGTCACTGTCTTTCACCTGTCCCAGGGGGTGGGGTGGTTTGTCGGGTACCCCTACGTGCGGCGATGACACGGGTGCCGCTGGACGCCGGGCGGGTGAATCTCGGACGAGCCGTCCAACACAGCATGTTTCGGCCCCGGTTCCCCGGTGTCGGTCACACAGGGGCGTGCGCGGGCCATAATTTGCCGGTGAACGACGATCAGGTGGTGCGTCCGGCCGGCGACGGCCGCCATCCGGACGGGAACCAGCCACTGCCACCACGCACGGTGTCCTGGCCGCACTGGCGCACGGACCACCCCGGCACCTCCCCCGACGGACATGCCTATCTGCTCGCCGCGCTGCGTATGACGGCACCCAGCGGCAGGAGCTGGCAGCAGCACCGCCTGATCGAGAACGACCGACTTCGCACACGGCTCGCCCCGCTGTTCGGCGCACTGCCGATGAGCCACTCGCTCCTGCAGGAGCCGCACGGCGGCCAGCACTGCCGTTACAGCGACCGCAACCTGCGCATCTGGCACGACTCGGATCCCGACCGCTGGCCGAACACTCTGTACCGCCGCCTGGAGGAAGCGGACGGACCGCGTTCGGGGCTGGGCGAGGTGACGGTGACGCTGCGGCTGGAGACCCGGGACGGACGGATCACCGTCGTCGATCGGATCATCGGCGAGTGCAACATCCGCGCCGACGGCCGCCTGCTGCTCACGCAGGCACCACATCACATCCCGGCAGCAACGGCGTGAACCGGCTGCCGGCTCAGGTCGTGTCAGGTCAGGTCAGGTCAGGTCAGGTCAGGTCAGGTCAGTCGCAGCGTGAACCAGGGGACGTCGTCTCCCGGCAGCAGATACGTCTCGACCTCGACGAATCCGTGGCCCTGCGCGAAGCGGAGTCCGTCCTCGTTGGATCCCCAGACGACCGTCTCGATCACGCTCGCGCCGAGCTCCCGTGCCTGCGCCAGCCCGCGCTCGTAGATCTGTCCGCCGAATCCCCGGCCGCGGTGCGTGGGGAGCACACGGGCGATCACTGTGGCCGTCGAGGGGTCGTCGGTGGGCGGGCGAACCGTCGAGCAGCCCACGAGGGCGTCGCCGAGGTACGCAACCTCCAGGACGTTGCGCCCGGCGCGCTCGCGCACCTCGTCGAGGGACAGGACGGCGCTGGGGATGATCAGGTTGTGGACGTGCTGCCAGTCGTGGATGGCGGCATCACCGTCCACCTTTTCGATGCGAAGGTCGGACACGGCGCCAGACAACCGCACACCTCACGGGGCGTCAACCTGATTCGGCAGCCGAGGGCGGCATGCCGTCAGGCGGTGGGCGTCAGGCGGTGGGCGTCAGGAGTGGGGCCCATGGAGTGGCGTCAGGAGGTGGGCTCCAGCCCGTCGAAGTACGCCTTCTGCGCCGGGTAGTAGTCCTCGAAGGCCGGTGCCGGGCGGGCCGCGCGGGCGGCGGCCAGTTTGTCGAGGTAGTACTCCCAGCCGGGGCCGATCTCCCCGATCCCCTCGCGGCCGGTGAGGTGCTGGACGAAGTGCAGTTCCGTCGTGCCCTGCGTCTCGCTCAGGCGCAGTTCCAGCGACCATCTGCCCGCGTCGTCCTCCGCCGTCACGGCGAGGAGCGTGGGGGCCTGGCATTGTTCGATGCGCATCTCGGTCCAGGGGGTGCCCTCCTCGAAGGCCAGCTGGACCCGGATCGTGCGGCCGGGTTCCGCGTCGCCCTGCCAGGGGCCGAACCACAGGGCGGTACGCTCCGGTTCGGTGATGCTCGCCCAGACATCGTCGGCCGGGGCGCGGAACGTCCGTGTGAGAACGAGATCGAAACCGTCGGCGGCACGCAGAAGCCGGCCTGTGGGACGTGGCGCTGTCGTCATGTCGGTTCCTCCGTCGGCTGTCGCAGTCGTGATGGTCCCAGCCTTCCGGGCCGTTGACAGTGCACGATGCCCTCGCCCGGCGCGTTGCGCGCCTCCCCGGGGACACCGGCGGCGTCCGCCAACCGCCCTCCCCGCAAAACAGTTCGCCTGCCGCAGGGCACCGTCCCTACTCTCGCCGGAGCGGGACTGCGCGCAGTCCCGCAGGTTGCGGAGCCGTGGCAGAGCGGCCCATTGCGATCGGCGTGGGGGCAGGTCCGCCCGCACGCCGACTGACGGGGCAGGGGCGGACCTGCCCTCCCTGTCCGCGGGTTCGAATCCCGCCGGCTCCGCAGCCGCACACAGCCGCGCCCACCGAGACGGTCAGCGGAGCGTGCGGCACAGCAGGGCGTCCGGGGTCCGCTGCGCACCCACGCGGCCCGTGTACGCGATTCCGGCGGCGTACTCGTCGTCCCGGCACTGGCCCTTGTACCGGCCGTGGGCGAAGTCGCCGCCGCGCGCCGCGGGCGGGCGGTTGTCGCCCCGGTCGAACCAGACGGTGCGGCCCGCCGTGCCGAGTGCCGTCGCAGAGTCGGCACACAAGGCCGCGGAGACGGCGTTGCCACGGACGCTGTAGCCGATGAGGAAGTGGCGGGCCGGGCACTGGAGTTTGGTGTAGCCGGAGGCCCAGTCGGCGCCCGCGGGCACGTGCCGTTCGTCGCGCACCACCTCGTGTCTGCCGCCCGCCGGCCACAGGCCGCGCGCACCCGTGTCGGTGCACAGGGCCCGGTTGCCGGTGTGGCTCAGCCCCGCGAGGCGCTGACCGTCGGGGCATGCGGCCTTGCGTGCGCCGGTGTCCCAGTCCCCCCGGCTGCGCATCGTCAGGGACTGGACGAAGTCGGCGTGGTCGGGGCTCAGCTGGGACCACCGGTCGACGGCGGGGACGTGGCCGGTGCGGCCGGCGGCGCCGGTCAGCCGGCGCCACGCGCCCGCGCGCCAGTCATCGCCGTCGTACACGCCGATCCGCCGTCCCGCGGAGTCCCAGTGCAGGAGGGCCCAGCCGTTGCCCTTCTTGTTCTCGTGCCAGCCCACCAGCGGCCAGTAGGCGAAGTCGGCGTCCGTCCGGACCAGATGGTCGACGAAGTTCTCGAACCAGGCCCGCTGTTTCGTGCCGGTCTCGTCCCGGCCGCCGATCCCGAACTCGCTGATCCACACCGGCGCGGTGAAATGCCGGTCGGTCTCGCCGCTCACGTAGAAGGCTTGTCGGTCCAGTACGGCGGACAGTTCGTCGCGGGTGAAGTCCCGGTATCGCAGGTCGGACGTCTCGCCCGTGCCGGTCGCGCCGGTGTGCCGGGGTCCGGTGTAGTCGTAGAAATGGGCCGAGTAGACGAGCTTGCGGGACCTGACCAGGGTGTGCGAGAGCCGCTGGACGGGCTCGAGCGTGGGGCGCTCGTGGGGGAAGCCGTCCACCGGAATGCCGGTCCAGTTGATCCCTTCGACGATCACCAGGAGGTCCGGATTCGCCTCCTGCAGGATGCGGTCGCCGAGTCGCTGCGAGGCCGCGAACCAGTCATGGCCGTCGCCGAGCCCCCAGTTGGGGTCGTCGAGGACCGAGCGCCGGACCTCGTTGTACAGGTCGGCGCCGACCACACGCGGGTTGTCGCGGTAGCGGCGCACCATGGTCAGCCAGTCGTTCTCCCAGGTCTCGGTGGTCCGACTGGCGTTCCAACGTTCGTTGCCGTCCACGCCGCAGCACCAACGGGTGGTGTTGGTGTGGTTGTTGAGGACGACCGCGAGTCCGGCATCGGTGAGCGCGTCGACGGCCGCATCGTAGATCTCCAGCGGCGTCCGGCCCCGCAACGCCGGGTTGGCGGCCACGGAGGCGTCCGTGACAGGGCGCGTGTCGTGCACCATCTCGTTGGAGAACGGGAGGCGGACGCTGTTCAGGCCCAGTTCCCGGAAGCCCGCGACGATCTCCGTCATCGGGGCGCGGTCGAGGCCGAGCGGGATGCGGTCCGACTTCTCCCCCGCATGGTTGTTCGCCGGGTCGTCCGGGCTGCCGGAGCCGGTCCAGGTGCCGCTCGCGCCGTGCCAGTTCCCCGACTTGAGCTTGAAGCGGTTGCCGTCGGCGTCGACGATGTAGCGCCCCCGAGTGCTCAGCGGAGGTGTCCAGTCCGCCGCGGCCGGCGGCAGGACGGGCGGGACTGCGGCGGCGGCAGGGGCGTCGGTGGCGGTCTGCACCAAGGGCCGGGTGGGCAGTCCGACGAGGCCGATCAGGAGTCCGCACACCGCGGCCGCGAGCACCGGTCTGAAGAACAATGCGGTCACGGCCGTCAACGGCCCATGTCCCTCACGCATGCCTGCCCACCCCTCGTCTTTGTCATGGCTGCGCCATCATGCCGGGCGCGCCACGGCACGAACAGTGCTGCGACGGGGATCTCCCGGGCGGGCCTCGCCCCGTCGGCCGACATGGCCGAGAACAGTCGCGCCGCGGGCGGGCGGCCGACGGCCGGCCGTCGCGGGCGTCGCACGGGCGCGAGCGTCGCCGGCGTCGCACGTGCGCGAACCTCGCCCGCGTCGCTGCACGGGCGCGGGCGTCGCTGCCGGCGCCATCCGGCCGCCGGCACCGGCCGGTCACCGGGCCGCACCCCTTCCATCGTGCGGCACGGCATTCCACCCGGCCGCGTTCTGCCACGTCAGCGGGGGTGAAACGGTTTCACCGTCCCGTTCCCCGCCGCGGGCGTTGCCCCCTGCCGGCCCCACCCCGCACTCTGAAGGCACGCCGCTCGCCGGAGCCTTCCGCCCCGGCCGTACGCCGCCACCGCTCGCCCGAGAAGGTGCCGCGTGCCCGGCGGCCTGACCATTGATCTGGGGGAATCATGAACGTCCGTATCCGTCCTGCTGCCCGTGCCGCCCTGGCTGCAGTCGCCGCCTGCGCGGCCGTGGTCGGCCTGCTCGGCGCGTCGGGGTCCGCCTCGGCCGCCACGACCTCGTCGCCGCGTTTCCTCGCGCCCGGCGAGCTGCCGCCGCACCCGACCTCGCCCTGGTACGCCGGCCCGGTGACGCCGGGGCAGCCCGACCCGCTGCCCATCTGCGTGGGGGAATCGCTGCCGTCGATCTCACAGCACCGCCAGTACGGTACCGAGTTCGACACCAGCGCCCTGCAGGTGACGGTCGTCGAGCGCAGCGTGCCGCGGGCGAAGGCGCTCGCCGCGCTCTGGAGGGACAAGCTCGCCGACTGCGCGGACACGCTCATGGAGCAGGACCCCGACGTCACGGCGACCGGCAGGTACTACGGCAGGCTGAACGTCGAGGAAGGCGCCCACGTCTACGGACTGCACACCGCTCACGCCTGGGGCGCGTCGGACATCGGGCTGTTCTCCGTAGGACGTGACGGCCGGACCGTGACGTTCGTCCGCTGGAGTCAGATGGGCAACTTCCAGCACGCCCAGGTCGCCGACTTCAAGAGGACGACCGTCAGGGCGGTCGCCAAGCTCCACTGATCCGGACTCCACTGACCACCGGCGGCCGCGTCCCGCGACACGGGGCGCGGGACGCGGCCGTATGCGGTGGCGGCAAAAAGGGTTCCTGCCCCTCCCCCACCCTGTGCTTCACTGGGCGCATGGGTTCTCACAAGCACTACTTCTTTCTCTGATTCCGGGCGCGGACGCAGCCCGAGCCGCGGCACCTGCCGACGGCTCCGCTGACGTTCCCTGATCCCCCGGTCCGACAGAACCCGCCCCCTGCGTGTGCTGAGGTGCCGCCGTGCACCCCCCCCCCGCAGGCATGTCATTTTCAGGGAAAGAACATGCGCGAACGCGCCCAATTGACCATGAAGGACGTCTCCAAGGCGTACGGAGACCGTGCCGTCCTCGACCAGGTGTCGCTCACCGTCCGGCCCGGCGAGCGGGCCGGAGTCATCGGGGAGAACGGCTCCGGCAAGTCCACCCTCCTGCGGCTGATCTCCGGCGCCGAGGCCGCCGACAGCGGAGAGATCACCATCAGCGCGCCCGGCGGGACCGGGCATCTCGCCCAGACACTGGCCGAGACCTTCCACGTCGGCCCCCGCCACACCGTTCAGGAAGTCGTCGACGCGGCGCTCGCCGAGCTCCGCGATCTGGAGCGGCGGATGCGACTGGCCGAGGCGGGCCTGGCAACCGCCGACGAGGAGGAGCTCGCCGCGTACGGGGAACTCCTCGCCGTCTTCGAGGCACGGGGCGGTTACGAGGCCGACGCCCGTGTCGAGGCCGCGCTGCACGGGCTCGGCCTGGCACGTATCGGGCGCGACCGTCGTATCGGCACGCTGTCCGGCGGGGAGCAGTCCCGGCTGGCACTGGCGTGTGTGCTGGCCGCCGCACCCGAGTTGCTGGTGCTCGACGAGCCGACCAACCATCTCGACGTGCAGGCCACCCGGTGGCTGGAGGAGCGGCTGCGGGCGCACCGCGGAACCGTGGTCGCCGTCACCCACGACCGCGCCTTCCTGGAGAGGATCGCCACGACGATCCTCGAGGTCGACCGGGACACCCGCGCGGTGACCCGCTACGGCGACGGATGGGCGGGCTACCGGGCGGCGAAGGCCGCCGCGCGGCGCCGCTGGGAGACGGACCATCAGGAGTGGCTGGCCGATCTGGCCCGCACCGAGGAACTCGTGGCCGCCGCAGGTCAGCGGCTCGCGACGACGGGCAAGGATCCGCGTCAGGGGTTCGGGAAGCATCGCCGTTCGCACGAGGCGAAGCTCTCCGGACGTGTCCGGGCCGCTCGCGTACGCCTGGAACAGCTGCGCGACGCTCCGGTGGCGGCACCGCCGGAGCCGTTGCGGTTCGCGGCGCGTCCCGTGTCCGGTGGTCGTGACGGCGTGCTCGCCGAGCTGGCGGGCATCACGGTGGGCGACCGCCTGCGGCTGGAGGGGTTGCGCGTGGAGGCCGGGCAGCGACTGCTGGTGACCGGCCCCAACGGGGCGGGCAAGACCACGCTGCTTCGTGTACTCGCGGGTGACCTCAGGCCGGACACGGGGACGGTGCACCGTCCGGAGCAGGTCGCGGTCGGCTACCTCCCGCAGGAGCTGTCCTCCCTGCCGTCGGGCAAGCCGCTCCTCGCGGCGTACGCGGCGGGGCGCCGAGGGCATCCGGAGGAGTACGCGGACGAGCTGCTCGGTCTGGGTCTGTTCCGCGCGGAGGATCTCGCCGTGCCCGTGGCCGCGCTGTCGATCGGCCAGCAGCGGCGCCTCGAACTGGCCAGACTGCTCAGCTCACCCGCGGACCTCCTGGTGCTGGACGAACCGACCAATCATGTGGCGCTGAGCCTCGTCGAGGAGCTGGAGACTGCTCTGGCGGCGTACGAGGGGGCGGTGGTCGCCGTCTCCCACGACCGGCGGTTCAGCAGCGGATTCGGCGGCGACCGGCTGGAGCTGTGCTCCGGCCGGGCTGTCGCCGCCTGAGCCGGGGCGGACCTTCCGTGACCGCGCGGGGGATTCCTGCCCGGGAATTCCCGCGCGGCCTCCCGCCGGCGACGCATGGGCGCGAGGCGGCAACGTCATCGGTGCCCCGCACGCGGGGCGCGGCCGTTGGGGTGAACGGCAGGTGCGGGCCACGGCGGGGATGCGGCGACCCGGCGGCGGCCGTTCACTGGAGGTCACAGCCCTGAATCACCGCCTGTCCCGCGCGTGAGGGAGGCCGTATGAGCGTTGACGCGGCACATCGCGGCGACTTGGTCCTCGGCGATCGCCGTGTCCTTCCCGGGTTCGGCATCCGGAGGCGGGCATCCCGGTCCGCGCCTTCCCCGTGCGCGCAGGGGAGCGGTGTCACATGACGGCGTACCGGAGCCCCGAGGAGCGCGCGTTGAGTGGAAGGGCCGCGCGGAAGGTCGTGCCGCGCTCCGCGCACGGAGCCTGGGTGCCGTCCGCCGACCGGGCCGACCCGTTGGACGTCCTGCGGCAGCAGGCCGTGCGCCGCGTGCCGGAACTGCTGCCCATCCGCTACGCGCGCATGGCGGACTCGCCGTTCACGTACCTCCGCGGGGCCGCGGCCGTCATGGCCGCCGACCTCGCCGCGCAGCCGCACAGCGGGCTCATGGTCCAGCTGTGCGGGGATGCGCACCTGCTCAACTTCGGCCTGTACGCCTCGCCGGAGCGGGCTCTGCTCTTCGATCTGAACGACTTCGACGAGACGCTGCCGGGGCCCTTCGAATGGGATGTGAAGCGCCTGGCGGCAAGCATCGCCGTCGCCGCGCAGGACAACTCCCATGACGACGCGGATGCCCGCCGCGCGGTGGTCGCCGGTGTGCGCTCGTACCGGAAGACCGTGCAGCGGCTCGCCGCGCTCGGTGAACTCGCCGTATGGTACGAGCGCGTGGACACCCGCGACGTCCTGCCGCTGGTGCGCCCGCGCGACCGCTCCCGCGTCGACGCGAGCCTGGCGCGAGCCCGGCGCCGGACGAATCTGCACGCGAGGGAGAAGCTCACCGAGGTCGTCGACGGCCGCCGTCGGATCGTTCACGACCCGCCGCTCCTCGAACCGGCGGTGGCCGCCGAGCGGGCGACGGTCCAGAAGGCCTTCGCCGACTACCGCTCGACGCTGTCGGAGGACCGGCGGCTGCTGTTCGACCGCTTCCGCGTCGTGGACGCGGCCCGCAAGGTCGTCGGTGTCGGCAGTGTCGGAACCCGTTGCTACATCGCCCTGCTGCAGGGCCGCGACGCGGACGACCCGCTCTTCCTCCAGATCAAGGAGGCGGAACCGTCGGTCCTGGAAGCCCACCTGGGACCGGCCGCACATGCACACGCCGGTCATCGCGTCGTGGCCGGACAGCGGATGCTCCAGGCGGCGAGCGACATCTTCCTCGGCTGGGTGACCGGCCCGGAGGGACGGCAGTTCTACTGGCGGCAGCTGCGTGACATGAAGGGCTCGGCCGATGTGTCCTCCATGCAGCCGCGCATGCTGCGGTCCTACGCGGAACTGTGCGGTACGGCGCTGGGCCGGGCCCATGCCCGTACCGGCGACCGCATCGCCCTGGCGTCGTATTTGGGCGGGAGCGACTCGTTCGACCGAAGTATCGGCGAGTTCGCGATGCGCTACGCGCGGCGGACCATCGCCGATCACGCGGCGCTGGCGGCGGCGATCGCGACGGGTGAGCTGCCGGCGGCCGCGGAGTTCTGAGCCGCTGCGGCTCGCGCTTGCGCGCTCTCCCCGATGGAGAGGCGGACGTCCGGGTCGCGGCCGATTCCGCACCGGGCGTCCGTGGCCGAAAAGTTGTGTGGAGTTTGTGCGTACGGGGTAACGAAGTCGTGTGCCCCGCACGGGTGGACGGTGCTCGACACACACTCGGCCGACCGCCACGGCGACGGCACGGCACGCCGATGAGCCAAGGATCTTCACAACTGTGCGACGGCTTCGCCGCCTGCGCACCACCCGCGACCGGCACCATGGGTGACTTCATCGGCCCGGCCCCCGCCGGGCACCGGGCAGGGAGAGACCCTTGCCGCGCAACGCATCTGTCCCACAGGAAGAGGACGAACTCCCGTGACCTCTCACAGCGGCACCTTCGGATCCGCCGGCGAGCGACTGCTGCAGGACCACCTCGGCAGCACGGAGCGGGCGGCCGGTTTCTACGGCCGCCAGGTGCAACCGCAGCTGACGCCTCAGATGCGGGACTTCATACGGCACCAGACCATGGTCTTCCTCTCCACGTCCGATGCCGCCGGCGAGTGCGACGCCAGCTTCCGCGCGGGCCCTGCCGGGTTCGTCGTCGATCTGGACCAACGCACCCTGACCTACCCGGAGTACCGCGGCAACGGCGTGCTCGCCAGCGCCGGGAACATGGCCGAGAACCCACATCTGGGCATGCTGTTCATCGACTTCACCCACCACCACATCGGGCTGCATGTCAACGGATCGGCGCAACTGCGCACCGACACAGAGCAGCGGCACGCCTTTCCCCACCTGCCCGTGGACAGTGCTCCCGGGCGCCGACCCGAGCTGTGGGTCCATCTCACGGTGGAGGAGGCGTATGTGCACTGCTCGAAGCACATTCCGCACCTGGAGCCCGCGCAGCGCCCGCGGTTCGCTGCCGAAGGCCGGCCCAAGGATGCCGAGTACTTCGTCACCGCACCGCCGGCCGTGCCGCCGACCAGGCCGGTCGGGCCGCTCGACCCGGCTCCGGCGACGGTGAGCCACCAGTACTGAAACGGCCTGCGTCTGCAAGTGGCCGGAGACACGATGGATCCCGCGCAGGCCGTGGCGTGTCAGGAGTCCGCGGAGGCCAGGGAGGTCATGACGGGCAGCAGCGAGGCATGGGGCGACGCCTACACGGCGTCGGGTGCACCCGCGGACGTGGTCGCCGCTGCGGTGCGCGGCGCGACGGCCTTCTCCGTGCCGCCCGCGCCGGAGGAGTAGGCCACGCGCGGCCCGCTCCCGGCCCCGGCCTTTCGTCCTGTCGGCCCTCAAAGCAGGGGCTGTTCGGTCCAGATCGTCTTGCCACTGCTGGTGTACCGGGTGCCCCAGTGCTCGGTGAGCTGGGCGATCAGGAACAGCCCGCGGCCGCCCTCGTCGTCCGCCTTCGCACGGCGCAGATGGGGAGACGTGCTGCTGGCGTCGGAGACCTCGCAGATCAGGCTCCGGTCCCGGATGATCCTCAGACGGATGGGCGGCTGGCCGTAGCGGATGGCGTTGGTGACCAGCTCGCTGACCACCAGCTCGGTGGTGAAGAGGCACTCCTCCAGGCCCCATTCGGACAGCTGCCGGGCCACGAGGTTGCGCGCCTCGACGACGAAGGCGGGGTCGGCCTCCAGATCCCACGAGGCGACCTGGTCCCTGCCCAGCGCACGGGTCCTGGCGACAAGGAGCGCGACGTCGTCCGGCGGGCTGGAGGGCAGCAGGGTCTCGGTCACCCGGTCGCTGAGCTCCTCCAGGGGGCGTTCGGGGTGGGACAGCAGACGACGCAGCTCCCTCAGGCCGACGTCGATGTCGGGATCGCGGGCCTGGACCAGCCCGTTGCTGTACAGCACCAGCAGGCTGCCGACGGCCAGGTCGAGTTCGGCCGACTCGAACGGCAGGCCACCGAGACCGAGCGGCGGCCCGGCGGGCAGTACGGGCAGGTCGAAGGTGCCGTCGGGGTGGACGATCGCAGGCGGAAAGTGACCGGCTCGGGCCAGGGTGCAGCGCCGGTCGACCGGGTCGTACACGGCGTAGAGGCACGTCGCTCCGGTTGCCGGGACGGCCCGGTGCCCGTCGTCGGCGCCGTCGGCCTCCTCGTCCAGACGTGCGACCAGGGCATCGAGCTGGGTGAGCAGCTCGTCCGGGGGCAGATCCAGATCGGCGAGCGTGTGCACCGCGGTGCGCAGCCGCCCCATGGTGGCCGAGGCGTGCATTCCGTGTCCGGGTACGTCGCCGACGACCAGGGCAACCCTGGCCCCGGACAGCGGGATGACGTCGTACCAGTCCCCGCCCACGTCGGCGTCCTCGCCGGCCGGCTGGTACCGCACGGCGGCCTCGACCGCGGGGAGCTCGGGAAGTCCGCTCGGCAGCAGGCTGCGTTGCAGGGACAGTGTGGTGGCGCGTTCCCGGGTGTAGCGGCGGGCGTTGTCGATACAGACCGCGGCCCGGGTGGCGAGGTCGGTGGCCAACGCGAGATCGTCGTCGTCGAACGGGAACGGCTTCTGCCACCGGTAGAAGCCGGCCACGCCCATGAGGACGTTCCTCGCCAACAGCGGCACCACGATCAGGGAGTGCGAGCGCGCGTCGCGCATCGACGCCGCCCGCTGCGGATCGTTCCGCAGCCAGGGCCCCTCGTAGTCGAGCCGTGCGACCAGTCGTGCCTGCAGGTCGGCCATGCACAGGGCGTGCGGTGATGCGGGGTCGAAGCGGCTCGACTCGCCCACGGCGAACGCGGCGCGCGCCGGGCCGTTCCACGCGGAACGGTAGGCAGCGCGCCTCAGCGTGACCCCTTCTTCCACCGGACCCGGCGTCGGCTCATCGCCCCGCACCACCGCGTCCAGCAGGTCCACCGAGACGGTGTCCGCCAGCCGCGGGACCGCGACGTCCGCCAGTTCCTGGGCGGTCCGGGTCACGTCGAGGGTGCTGCCGATTCCCAGCGTGGCGTCGTTGAGCAGCAGCGCGCGTTCCTGGAACCGCTGCCGGTCGGTGACGTCCACCAGGGACTGACACAGGCCCAGGACCTCGCCTGCCTGATTCTGGAGCCGGAAGGTGCCGGTGGACCACACGTGTTCGCGGTCCGGATCGGCCGGGGTGCGGCCGCGGTGCAGGACATCGTGCTTCGGCACACCCGTGGCCAGGACCAGGCGCATGGCCTCCTCGATCTCGGCGGCGTTCAGCTCGGGCAGCGCCTCGCCGACCCGCCTGCCGAGACGCTCCTCGACCGGCACGCCGGTCATGCGTTCCAGGGCGACATTGCGCCGCGTGCACCGCAGGTCGGAGTCGGCGATCAGCAGACCCACCGATGACTGCGTGAACAGGCCCGCGAGCACGGCCCAGTCCTCCTCCCAGCGGCGCATCCGGGCGGCCTCGATGGCCAGGATCAGCCAGTACGGTTCGGAACCGGGGCTGATGGAGGGGTATCCGCGTACGGCCAGATCCACGGCCCGCCCACCCTTGGCCTGTACGGAAACGACCCCGTGCCAGCCCTGTCCGGCACGCCGCAGCCCGCTCGCGGCCTCGGCGGCGCCCGCCACGGTGAGCAGGTCCACGGCACGGCGCCCCACGACCTCGGACGCCTCGAGGCCGAGCAATTGCGTGGCCGCCGCGCTCCACCGGACGAGAACCCCGTCGCCGTCGACGACAGCGGTGGCTGCCCGGTCCGCGTCGAACGGATCGGCCGAGGCGTCCTCCAGCGCGATGCCGCGTGGGTCCTGTGTCATCCGAGCCGTCCCCACCATTGGTGTTTTGTACCGAAATAGCCGTGTGCAGCGTATTCCGGACGGCCGCGGATCCGGGGGTACCGGGGCCGTGCGCCGCCGAACACGGGCGTGACCTGACGTCCGCCGGGCCGGAGACGTCCGGCTGGACGTGGGGTGGACGTGCGGCCGGCCGTGCGGAGGAAGGCCGGTGCCGGGCCGTCGTTGCGCGAAGCGGCGGCCGTGCTCCCAGCCGGCCGGCGGACCGTCCGGCAGAATCGGGGCATGCTGAGAATCGGATCCGTCGTCCTCGGCGTCTCGGACGTACGGCGTGCGGCCGCGTTCTGGATGCAAGCCCTGGACTACGTGGCGCGCGAGCAGATGGAGGACGACTGGGTCGTCCTCGTGCCGGCACGAGGGACCGGCCCGCAGCTGTCCCTCGGCCGCAGCGAGACCCCGCTCCAGGAACGTCCCCGTGTCCACCTGGACCTGTACGCCGGGGACGCCGTTGACCAGGCTGCCGAGGTCGAACGGTTGGTGGGGCTTGGCGCGGTCCGCGTCGACTGGGGTCCCTATCCGGGCGACGCGGACTTCGTCGTGCTCGCCGACACGGAAGGCAACCGGTTCTGCGTGATCGACACCGGGCGCTCGTGAGCGCAGGGGCAACAGGGGCAACAGGGCACGCGCATACCCGCTACCCGCCGTACTCGCGGTCGTCGACCGGCGCGTCGGGGCGTTGGGCGTCGAGCGATTCCCGATAGCGGACGCAGCCGCGCAGGAAGCGCGGCCACGGTGGCACGGCGATGTCGGGGTCGACGCGCTCCGGCAGCAGGTTCCACAACCGGGGGTGGTGCCAGCACAGATCGTGGCCCGTGCTGTCGCGGTGCGCACGGATACCCGCGCGCAACCGGCGCACCTCCGCGGCCAGTTCGTCACGGCCGAGCCGGTCCACGTCGTCGTCGAGGTCCATGGCGGCACCGTAGTCGCGCCCGGTGCACCGTGGACCGGTCCCGCGCCGTGCCGGGCGGAGTGGTTCACCCCGTCGGCACGGCGCATGGTTCGGCGCCGTCGGCACGGCGCGGTACCGCGTCACGGCCCGTTTCGGCACGGCGCGGTGCCGCGTCACGGCCCGTTTCGGCACGGCGCATGGTGCAGCGTGCACGGCGCATGGTTCGGCGTGCACGGCCCGTCGGCACGGCGGCGGGTTCCGGGATTCAGAGCGGCAGCCCCCATGCGGGTGCCGGCTCGTTCGGGGCGACCGGGCGGATCGTCGGATCGGGGTGGTCGCCCCTCGCTGTGATCAGCGCCGACTCGCCCTTCTTCAGCGGGATGCGGACCGCGCCGTCCGGGGCGTTCTCGTACGTCAGCCGCCGACCGTGCCGGTCGCGGATGTCGATCGGCCCCTCGATCCCGTGCCGTACGACACAGGGAGCGCCCGCCTCGCTGGAGATGCGGATCCAGCGGGTGCGGCCCTCCTCACGGGCCGCGCTCAGCAGGAACGCGCCCTGGGTGCGGAAGTCGTGGACGACGAGCTCCCGCCAGGCGGCCGGCAGGGCGGGGAACACACGGATCGTCCCGCCCCATGACTGACAGACCATGTCGTGCAGCGACTGCGCCGCGGACAGGGGCGTCTCGATGACCGGGCCCGACTCCTTGTACATGGTGTTGGCCTGGATGAAGCGGCTCATCAGCTGGCCCAGGTAGCCGAGGGCGTCCTCTCCCTTGCCCAGCAGGGCGGACATGGACGCCGCACCGGTGAACGTGTAGCCCTGGAGCGCGCCTTCGAAGCTCACCCAGTGGCCGAGGGACTTCTCGATCAGCGCACGTTCCTCGGGGGTACGGCCGGTGACCTCGTACAGCGGATAGACGGCGAGGAGATGCGAGTAGTGGCGGTGGGACTTCGCGAACGGCACACCGGCGCCGATCATGTAGCCGTTGGCGTCGGCCGGGTAGGGGACGAGCCGGGCCAGTACCTCCTGCCAGCGCCCGGACAGCGGATCGTCGATGCCGAGCGTGCGGGCCGATTCGACCAGCGTGCGGCAGCCCCAGCGCAGCAGCATCAGGTCGTAGTTGCAGTCGGGGGCGTCGACGCCGTACTCGGGCGAGAACGTCGGCGGAAGGTGCAGCTTGCCGTCGGAGCCCGGGGTCAGGAAGTGCAGGTAGTAGTTGACCGCTCTGCGCAGCAGGGGGAAGAGCACGTCGCGCAGGATCGAGGTGTCCATGGTGTGGCGGTAGGAGAGCCAGACGTTGTGCAGGGCCCAGGTCAGATTGCCGACCTCGGGGGTGGGCGGGTTCTGGCCGGGAATGCCGACACCGTAGCCGTTGCCACTGGGTGTGGCGCCGCCGTTGACGAGGCGGGTGTCGGTGGTGCGCGGGATCCCCGCGGAGTCGGACCGGTAGGGTGCGGCGACCTCGGCGGTCAGCTGGTCCCGGAATTCGCTCAGGGCCCGGGTGACGGCGTCCAGTTCGAGATGGTTCGAGCCGTGGATGAGCCAGTACTCCAGCTGCACGTTGAGGTTCCACCACGTGTTGGGCCAGGGGGTGGACTCGAGCCACGGACCGCAGGTCGCCATCACGGGGGCGTCCTTCCGGGCGGCGGCGGCTGTCTTGTAGAGCTGGATCCAGTAGAAGCGCTGCAGCCGGGCGTCGGGCAGCGAGAGGAAGCTCTTGCGGTAGTAACGGGCCCACCAGTCACGGTGCGGGCGCACGAGGACGTCGTACGGGGTCGCCGACGCCGTCCGCACCGTACGCAGGGCGCGCTCGCGGGCGGTCGTCCCCGGGAACGAGTGCGCCACGGAGACGCACAGGGTGCGCCGGCCGCCGTGGGAGTCGGTGCGTTCCCGCCAGGCGGTGACGTGCTGCCCGCCGGCGAGCAAGGGCTGGACGGCGGCGGTCATTTCGCCGCGCCGCTCGACGACGGCCGGCGGATTGGCCCGGTAGCCCTCGGGCAGGGGCCGGAAGGCGGCGCGCGGGCTGATGGCCTCGGCCGGCCGGAAGCTCCAGCGGAAGGCCTTCTCGCCCTCGCTCGGGGTGACTTCGACGGCGAGCACGGAGCTGGAGGTGTGCACGAAGGCGCGGAGCCGGAGAGTGCCGGCGGTGGTGGTGAGGGTGCCGGTCAGTTCGGCGTCACGCAGCCGCAGCCGCCAGTCGAGTGCGGTGACGGTGCCGACCGGTTCGAGGGTGAAGTGGCCTATCGGCAGCCGTGCGAGGCCGAAGAGCGAGCCGAACTCGGGGCGGTGGTCCTGGACTTCGGAGTGCTGGATGTTGAAGCGGATCGCGTTGCCGCCGTCCGGCTCGGCGTAGATCCCTGAACCGAGGCGGCCGTTGCCTAGAAACGGACCCTCGTACCAGGTCTTCGGCATCCGCCGCCAGACGAGGTCGGCGTCGTCGAGGACGGTGCGCCAGCTGTCCTCGGGAGCCCTGACGCCGGCGGCGGCACCTTCGTGCGCCTCGGGCGCCAGGGGCGCCGCCCGAGCGGGAAGAGCGCCGGCGACTCCCGCCGCGAGCGCCCCGCCGATCGCCGTTCCCGTCGCGAGGACGGTTCTTCTGGACGTGGCCATGACGCCTCCCAGGCGGCTCGTACGGACGGCAATTCATCCGAGCTATCTTTCGGTGGAAGGTAGAGAGGTGGCGGAAGTCAGTCAATACGGCGGAAGAGATCCGATGAGCCTCCGTGTATCCGTGTGCAGTTCAGGGTTGGTGACCCGCGGGCACTTGCGGCCGGGCGGGGTGCGCCTCCACGCCGCGCACCGTCCCGGTGCCTCCGGGACGGTGCGCGGCCCGGCGGGCGCCGCGACGCCTCGGGCTCGGTCCGGTCTCTCAGGGGACAACGGCGTACTGGACGATCGCGTCCTCGCAGGGGCCCTCGGCGAAGACCTTGAGCGCGTCCATCTCGGCGTCGTCGGCGTCGAGTTGCCGGCGCAGCTTGGTGGCGACCCACTCCGCGACGTACCGGCAGCGACGGTCCGGGACCGGCGGAAGCCAGTCGGCGGGGTCCTGTTCGCCCTTCGACCGCTGGGCGCGGACGGTGACTGCGGCCAGCGACGCGTCGGCCTTCAGATCGTTCGCGTACGCCTCACGCCGCGTCGCTGTCCAGGAGGCCGCGCCAGCTGGTGGGGGCGTCATCCCCAGTAGGCGATATTCGGAGCTGGAGGTCGTGTCAGGGGGAGTAGCCACGGTTCGCGCTGTGGACGCTGCTGATCTTGACTATCGGGCCCGGCCGCAGCCTGGTTGCATTCCGCCGCATCTGGCTTCTCGACTTCTCGAACTCGGCCATGCCGAGAAGGTGGAGTTCTGGGCCGGCCATGGGGGGTGGTTCTGCGCGCGGGAGTGGGCACTGCTGCTCGGCGAACAGGGCCGACAGGCAGAGGCACTGGAGATACTCGCCCCGTACCTCGCTACCTTTACATTACGGACACAGAATGCAGTGCCCTCAGCCGAGGAGCACGACGAGCAGTACAAAAGCACGTTGTCCCAAAGGAAAAGAATGATGCGCACCATGAAATACACCGTCTCCATCGAGATCGCCCTGCCGCGGGAGAAGGTGGCCCAGCTGCTTGCCGACCCGGCACACCTGCCGAAATGGCTGCGGGGCCTGGTGCTGCACGAGCCGCTGAATGGGGAGCACGGGCAGCTCGGCACCAAGTCGCGGGTCGTGATGCAGATGGGCCAGCGGAAGATCGAGTGCACCGAGACCATCACACGCCGGGAACCGGCAGACCTGCGCGAGATCCCGAAAACGAGCGCCGTTCACTTCGACCGCGAGATCGTCGGCGAGGGCATGTGGAGCGCCGTGCGCGACCGGCTGACCGAAGCCGGCCCGGAAACGACGCTCTGGGAGAGCGAGAACGAATACCGGTTCAGCGGCTTTCTGATGAAGCTGGTGGGACTTCTGATGCCCGGCGCCTTCCGCAAGCAGTCGCAACAGCACATGCAGGACTTCAAGGCGTTCGCCGAGCAGGGAAAGGACGTCCGCGAGGCGACGGACTGATCTGCCGTAACTGGCCAGGCGGCTGACGGCGTGGCGTGTTGATCTTCCTGTCGTTCGTGGATGACCGCTGGGGCAAGCTCCGCCGGCGCTGTCTGGAGATGACCGTTGCCGAAGGCGGCGAGGCCGGCGCTGCGGCGCGCGAAACGCTCCGCAGCCATCCAGGCATCCGTCCGGAGTGGCTGGCGATCCGGGACGGCCGCTGTAGTTCAGCCTGCCTCGGGGCCGCGAGCCACGAAGCGATCGCCCAGACCTGGTTCAGCGGCGGCTGTCTCCGGGCGCGAGCAGACTCGTCACCTCGGCGATCGCCTCGGCGGACGGCTTGAAGTACCGCCGGTCGATGGCTTCGAACAGCGGCAGCACCTCTTGGGCGGGCGCGGCGCCCGGGAGCGGAACGGCCGCGGCGGCAGCCGCCTGCGGTGCGGCCGTGCCCCAGGACTCCGTCGGACGGGCGAGGAAGTTCACCGCAGAAACGATGCGCGCGGCGGGTGCGGGGGCGCCGTACGCGTGAGGAATGCCTGCACGTCCCGGTGCAGGTGGTCCGGCAGCCCCGTCAGGTCCGTCACCAACTCGCGGAGCTCACCCAGCAGATCGGGGAGGAGCGTCCAGCCGCCGGCGTCAGCGGTGACGACCGCTTGCAACAGGTCGCCTTCTTGAAGTGCTCTCCCGGCTGAAGCCGGGAGATTCCTGCTTACCTTGCGGCAGCGGGCTTGACGCGCTTCGCGCGCATGACGACTGCCCTCCCGGCAGCCGGGATGAGCGCGAGGCCCGTCCGGTACAGGTGCAAGACGTTCCGGGCTGCGTTGTGGTCGGCGTTGCCCGACCAGCCGCAGTCCGGGTTCTTGCACACGAACACGGCCTGGGACTCACGGCTGCCGGGCGTGGCGGAGCCGCACGCTGAGCAGCGTCTGGAGGTGCCGGGTGCGGGGACCTTGTGCAGGGTGCCGCCGTGCTGGGCGGTCTTGTACGTCAGCATGGTGACTGTCCGGCCCCATGCCTCCTGAGCGATGGAGCGGTTCAGCCCAGACTTCTGGGCCACGTTCTTCCCCGGCTCTTCGATGGTCCCCTTGGCCGACTTGACCATGTTCGTGATGGTGAGTGCTTCGACCACGACGGTGCCGTATGTGCGGGCGATGGCGGTGGTCGTCTGGTGCTGCCAGTCCAGGGCCCGGCGCTTGGCTTTCGCGCGGAGTCCTGCGATCTGGTCGTAGGTGCAGTGCAGTCGGCGGCTGGTGCGTTCGCCGGGCCTGCGGTGCTGCTTGCGCTGCGCGGCGCGCTGCTCCAAGTGCAGGAGCTTGGCCTTCTCCTTCTTGGTCAGCCACTCGCGGTGCTCGTACGTCTCGCCGTCTGAGAGGGCGATGGGCACGGTGACGCCCACGTCGATGCCGACGTCCGGCCCCTGGTGGGGCTCAGGTTTGGCCTCCAAGGTCTGGACACGGAAGGCGATGT